>JANONC010000167.1:0-19264 GCA_031420655.1 Rhodospirillales bacterium
CACCCGGCGCTTCTGCCCAGCCGTGCCGTATTGGGCCAGGTAGGTTTTGCTCCCGGCCGCCATCACCCGCACCACAAGCCCGCGCTGGACGCTATCGAACAGCAGCCGGTCCCGCTTCCCCGGTTCGCACGTCAACCGCGCGATGGCCCGTTCCGTCAGCTTCATTACCATGCGCGCCACCCCGGCCATTGCTAAAACGCACCGTCGCCAGCGGACCCCCAGCGGACCCCGTGAAACGTCGCCTCCTGTCACACCTTGTCATGTCTTGTGAGGAGGTGGAAGGGTAAGCACCAGCATTAGTAGGCTTTTTACGGGGTCCGCTACGGTCTATGGCCCCTCTTGGCGGACCCGAACGGCGCGTTCGCAATGAGGAGGTCAGGGGTTCGATTCCCCTCAACTCCACCACCGCTTTGGGCACTTAAACCAATTCGCTAGAAGATAAGCGTTCCGGTTTAAGAACAATATTGAAATTCGCCAACCCTTCAGCGCACTCCGCGGGGTTATGGTTCGGCCACCGGTCGGCCGCGGCATCCTCGATCGGGCCGGACCACAAACCAGCCCTCGCACACGTCGGAACGCGACTAGTCACTTGTGTTGCGTTTCCAAACGTCCATCACGTCGCCACGCGCGCCACTACATATAGGTTTCTATCCAAGGGATAGCCCGGCGATAGCGGGGGGTGGTCGATCTGAAATAGGCGCCCTGGAACTCCAGCGTCGCCGCTAAAGTCGTGAACCCCTGCGGCCACGTCCCGACAAGATCGCCGTTCGGGCCGGAAATCGAGCGCCCCCGGGCGACCTGCGCTACCATCGGCCGGCCTGCGCCGTCGTTCGCGCGCACTTCACCGCCCAACAGCAGAAGCAGCAGTGCGGCGAAGGGGAACATCGTCCCGGAACCATGCCGTCAGGAGATGGACACTGGCGTCACTCCTCCTGCCAGAGCCGGACGAAGTCGGCTAGCTCCGGAGCGTTAAGGTCGGAGACGGCCCAGAACACCATGCCGTCCCGGCTCCAGCGCAGGACATTGTAGCCGCTGTGGTCGCCGTTCACCGGACTGCGGTCGAAGTGGCGGCCGTCCGGCCAGACGAACAGGTCAATGACGTGCTGTCGGCGCTGATAAACGAGAGCCGCCACGGTTCGCCCGGCGAGGTAGTCAAGCCGGCCGCCGGTGAGCGGGAAACCCTCGGCCTTGAAGTCTCGCACCGGCGGTGCGAAGTCGAGCCGACCATCGAACCACGGTTTGACTGTGTGCTGGTCGGTGGACGCCACGTCCATCAAGTGCCCCGGCTGCAGCGCCCGGATGTGACCCGCAACCACATCATTCGGCAGGCCATCGCCGCGCGGCAGCATGACGATTAGCGCGAGGCAAGCGGCCAGGGCGAAGCCCGCGCCGAACGGTGCGCTGCCGCCCCATGCCGGGCGGGGCAGCCGTTTCCACCAACGGGCCGCCGCGGGCTGGCACATGCCCGGCACGGCCGCGCCCTGTGCCGACTGCGGTGCGGCATTGTCGATGCCGAACCGGATCGCTTCATGTAACGCGTTGGGAGCGCGATGATAGAGCGCCTGGCGGCGTATGCTGTCCGACAATGCCAGGAGCTGCGCCTGAACGGCGGAGCAGTCGGTGCAGCTGTCCAAGTGCGCGGAGACCCGGGCAGCTTCGGCCGGCGTCAGTTCCCCGTCCACGTCGGCCTGCACCATCAGTCGCATCTCCGCGCATCCCTCGCTCGTCATGGCTTTTTTCCCTCGGCCTGGCTGTGTATCAGGGCCTGGCGTGCCCGCCACAGCCGCGACATGACCGTGCCGGTCGGCACCCCGGTGGCGTGGCCGATCTCCTTGTACGAAAGCTCCTGCAGCTCGCGCAGCACGAGGCATTCCCGCAACTCCGGCGGCAGCGCCGCGAGCGCCCGGTCGAACTGAGCCGCACCTTCGCGCCGGGTCAGCGCCGCCTCCGGATCGTCCGCGGGATCATGTACCTGCAGCGCCGGAGCTTCGCCGTCCCGTCCCACGGCATCCAGGCTGACCGCGCCGCCGCGCTTTTGCGCCGCGAGCGCGGTATATGCAGCGTTCCGCACGATGCGAAGCAGCCAGGCGCGGGCATCGCCGCCGCGGAACGACCCGAAATAGCTCAGGGCCCGCATCACCGCGTTCTGCACCACGTCCTGGGCCAGGGTGGCATCGCCCACCAGGCAGCGCGCCAGGTTGTAGGCCGCGTCGAGGTGCGGCAGCACCACCCGCTCGAAGTCGGCCACGCCTGGCAAGGTCATCGCGCGCTCCTGGCCGGTAAAGGGACGCCATCGCATGACACGTCGCTTCCTAACGTGGCGCCTGTGCCAGCCTGTCCCGCGCCGGCAGGGGACGTACGCCTGGCAGCATACCGGACAACACTGCATCACGACGGACAAAGTGATGATACAGCGCCGCACCCACATGCATGCTGATCAGCGCCAGTAGCACTAGGGCGGTCCAGCCGTGCAACCAGAAGGTTTGGCGGGCGAGCGGACGGTTGAATGGCAGCAAGGAGGGGAGCACGACGGCGCCGAACACGGTAACACGGTCCCCGTACAGCAAGCTCCCGACCACGCCGAGCACGGGCTGCAAGCCCAGCAGGACGTAGAGTGCGGCGACGCTCGCCCGCGCTGCGATGCGCTGAAGCCGCGGCACATCGGCAGGCAACTGCGGCACCGGCGTACGCTGACGCCAGGCGAAGCGGAACGCGGTCAGCCCCAAGATCGTGAGGCCAAACGAGCGATGCAGCATAGCCAACCCAGCCGTTGTCGCGTCGCTCGCACCGTCCTTGATCGACCAAACAGCCACATAGGCGCCGATCAGCAGCGCCACGGTGGCCCAATGCATCGCCTGCATGGCACCCGCGTAGCCCGGCACCCTGCAAGGCGAGGTCATCGCACCACCACGGTTCCCTGCATGTGCGGGTGCAACATGCAGAAGTAGTGGTAGGTGCCGGGCGTGTCCAAGATAAGGGCGAAGCTGTCCTCGGTATCCAGCGCCGGTGACTTCAGCACGCGCGGACCCTCCCGGCTCGTGACGGTATGGGGAATGTCGTCGCGGTTGGTCCAGGTGACCTTCGTGCCCGCCGCCACGGTGAGTTCCGCGGGCGAGAAGCTGAAGTTGTCGATCATAACCTGAGCTTCAGCCGCCCTGGCGCCCGGCCCGGTGGCGGCCAGGGCTCCAAGGCCGCCCAGCATGACGGCCGCAAGCCACATGCGTCGTGTTATGGCGATCCTCCCGATCATCGGCTTCAAGCGCCGAGCGGGGTGTCGATGATGGCCAGGCCGGACTGACCCTGGATCCGCGACACTCGCGTTACGCCCAGCATGGAGCGCAGCCGGCCCACAGGCAGGTCCTTGATCGGCCCAGGCGAGGGCGCCGTGCCCGGCGCTGGCTGCGGAAACGCCGTCGAACGGGCCGTGTGGAAGGCGACGTTGCCCTCGACCTTCTGCATGACCTGGTGAATGTGCCCGTTGAGCACCGTCACCGAGCCGAAGCGGCGCAGTAGGGTGAGCGCCTGCGCGCCGTCATCCGTGCCCCAGCCCCACTCCTGGCTCACGGTCCACAGCGGCACATGGGCCAAAACTACGATCGGCTGGCTCGCCGAGCGTTCCACGAGGTCTTTCTGCAGCCAGGCGAGCTGCTCGGCCCCGAGATTGCCTAGGCCCCCAGCCTTAAGGTCCTGCACGTTGTTAAGGGCGACGAAGTGTACCCCTTGCTGTTCCCAGCTATACCAACCCTTGGCGGCGCCCGGCGTGAAGCGCTCGAAGAACGCCCGGCCATCATCCACCAGCACGTCGTGCTCGCCCGGCACGTAATGCACGTCGAGGCCGGCCTCCCGGATGATCTGCTCGGCCGTGTCGAACTGCGCGGGCTTTGACAGCTGGCTGACGTCGCCGGTGTGCAGCATGAACGCCGCATTGGCCTTTTGCCGGGTCACGAGCCCGATCGCCTCGCGCAGCGTGCCGGGCGTATCGGTGTTGGGCGGATTGGCGAAACCGATGTGGCTGTCGCTGATCTGGCTGACGCTGAGCTCGCCGGCTATGTTTTCCGCAGCGCCCGGCGTTGCGGCCTCGGCCGTGGCGATCAGCCGAGAGTGAGGCACCCCGCCGCTCACCGTCCAGAGCACTCCCGTGCCAGCCCAGACCATGCACTTGAGCAAGCCGCGGCGGCCCTGCCCGCCATGGGGCTCACCAGAGGCGGTCTCGATCGCCGGCGCGTCGTATGTTTCTTTCATTATGGCGTTCCCTCGAAAGTGGTTCCAAGGTGCAGACCGGTCGAGGCGCTGTTTTATTCTCGAGGCATAGCGTTATCTTGCGCGACCCAGGCCGGGCGCTAGAGAGCAGGCGTATGCCGGCGGCTCCGCAAGTCCCGATCAGCCACGATGTGCGCCAGCGAGACGCGGCGCGGCGCGGCTTGACTGATTTACCCCGCTCGCGCGGTATACAGGCGCGCCATAGACCTGGCTTGCGCGTAGGCCTCAGTGCCGTTCTAGAATCCGCGCGGCACAGAGTTGGCCGTTTGGATCGTCCCGTTACTACCGGTTGCTGGCGCCGCGTCGAGGTGATCCGCAGTTGCGATTTTCGACGAGCGGCTGATTGGCTCAGGATAACCGTTGGATCCAGTATCCGCATAGACCCGTCGAAGCCTGAAAGCGAAGGCATCTCCGGCGCCCTCGGACTCTGCATGAGCCGCAGCCGTGATGATGCTGAACGCCGCCGCGGCAGTGAGTAGGGTGGTTTTCATGAGATCTCGCCAGGATGGAACGCCGTCCTGCAGGCGGTCGGCTCGCTCTTGGGCGGCTTACGACCCGCAGACCTTCGTAACCTGGTGCTGCCGTGGTGATGACCGACGCAGGCCAGGGTTTATTCACAGGTGACTTGTTCGCCGTCACTAATACTTCAGTCGGCGCGAACCGATCCGGTCAGCAGGCTATTGCTCCCTGTCCTTCCGCGACACAGCCCTGGTCAGCCATAGGAAAAATACCTGTTTCAGGGCGAGCGCTCTGTCTCAACCATCATGCGTCCAGCGGCTACTTCAGTCGCAGTTAATCTGCGCCAGAAGTTTATTTTGATTATGCGTCGGGCCGCACGTTATTGCGCGCCTCTACCCGTAACCCCCCTGGCTACTTTTCAGGCTTTCGGAATGCACATCCCACTTCATGCCGTCTGGAGACGGCGATTCGCCGTAGGCCGCCCTTACTCCATCCACCCCGCACCTCAGGCGGCGATGGAGCGCTCGATCTCGTCCAGCGCCGAGCCCAGCGTGCGGCGGATCGGAACGGCGACACCGAACGGGTTATCCTCCAGCAGCCTCACGATCGGCGATCCCGAGAGGAAATCGCGGAACGACTGGATCGCGCTCTCCAGTTTCGCGCGGGTCTGCGGCGAAGCCTCGCCGCTCATCTCCCGCAACGCCACCATCAGCTTCGTGCTCTGCCCCGTGGTCGCCCCGTTCAGCCCGTATTCCGCAATCTGCCGGAAGTCGGGATCATCGATTGCCCGCAACGCCCGCTGCAATTGCTCGATGCCTGTGTCGGCCGCCTCCTTAGCTTCCAGCCACAACGGCAGCAACGCCTCAGGTGCCGGCGCCGCCGGACCCGCGGACGCCCTGTCCACCGTGACGCCAAGCACGCGGAGCACCCATTCGCTGCGATCGTTCTCTGCTGTCATCGCCTCACATCCTACGTCAATGGGGGGAAGGCCCGCTCACGCCGAGTCCGGCCTGTGGTTCACGCTCACTTTCTCTAAGCTTCTCTCCACATCCGTAAGCCTCGACATACGTAGTTCGTATTCCAAGTCATCGTTCGTTTTGTGGTCGATTATCTGCGTCTGGAACAAACCCCTGACTTCGGTACCCATGGTGTTCCGGACAAGGTCGGCCAGGTTGTTGATGGCCGCGGAGATGGTATCTAAATCGTTCGTCCGGAACGCGGCGACGAGTGCGCCGTCGTGAAAGGCCTTTAGCGGACCGCGGACCATCGTCAGAAGGAGCGTTCCGGTGCGCATCTTAAAAGCGATGAGTTGCCTCTTGATCCCGTCAAGGCCGCCGCTCCCCTGCTCGGCGCGCTCCACGGCCAGCCGCGCAGCTCGGAGCTGCTTGACCGCCGCAAGCGTTCCGCTCGGAGTACGGGGGGAATTTCCCAACATGCCAAATCGCTCGATATCGGAAAGTTCGACCTGGTTACACGTCTGCAGTTCCAAACAACAGGCAATCTCTAGCTTCAGCGCTTCCGCGAGGATGGTCTTATTTTCGATCATTTTCCCGTATCTTGGAAACTTCGTAAGCAAAGTTTTCAGATCGCCATCGTTATATTTCCTGCCGGGCACCACGTCGTGCTTGATCTCTTTGTTCCGGGCGATGCCATACATGGCAAGCTTCAAAGCAAGTGCAGGATCGCCGTCGATCCCGTTGCATGGCGGATAGCCCCGTGGCCTTGTAGCCCAGCCGTACTTATAAAGATCGTTGTTGACAGTCTCGGCTTCCTGGTTGTTGAGCAGGCACGCTTCCCGCGTAACCTCCTGTTCCGCAAGCGCCTTCTTCAGCGCCGTGCGCGCAATAATCTCGAAATTCCGCAGCGTGATTGCGGGATCGAACAGCAGCGTCGCGTTACTTGCCATCGCGATCTGCATGGACGCAGCCGAGATCCCGGTGAATTCCGCCGCGATCTTGACGAACCGCGCCGATCGTCCGACCGCCTGGACCGCATCCTTGGACATCACCTCAACCGGCGGATCATTTGGCCTACCTGACCCGTTGTTGGGTTGGACGGCCATGGCATCCGGCGTCGTCCGGGCAATCTCGTCACGCGACTGCTGCAACTCGGCCGTGAGTACTTCAGGGTCGATCTGCTTCATGTTGTTCAGCGTGTGCTGTGGGATCGCTTCGTGTGAACCAGGCATCTGAATCAGGCAGTTGTGCGACGTCCCCATCGTCTTGGTGATGTGTCCGAGCGCTCCTCGCACCTTGGGATCTGGGAAGGTACCGCCGTGATCAATGGGCACGAGGTCGGTGCCGTCGATCAGGACGTTGTCGCCGTGGCGATCGACATTGAGCATGATCATGTCGGCCATCATCACCGCTTGGCATTGCGCTGCCGGGATCTGAGCCATTTTTGCCAGCGTCATATCCCTCGTCGATCCCTGGCATGGACGCACTTCCTGAACCGAGGTGGTGACCTTTCCGCTCGGGCCCGGGTCGACGTTACCCGGAAAAACGCCGGGATCGAGCGCGATGACGTGGGTTTCAGGGATCGGGATCGGGATTCCGGTCATGCGTGTCAGCGTCTGGGCGGTCCGCGCCGACATCGCCTCGCGCGCAACCTCGCCGCCGGCCGTGATCCCGTCGATTGCGGATTTGTGTGCCATGGGCTTGCAGATAAACGAACGTTGCTCCGCACCGGACCCACCCTGCTTTTTGATCCAGAACGCCGAGTTGACGCCCGACCCGTTCGGAAGCGGCTCCGCCTGCGGATTGGCGATGCTCAACAAGTCAAGCTCCACCTTCGCTGCTGAGGCCTTCGTCGCCTGTGCGCTGGTCCAGTTTGCAGGTCGTCCCATCGCTAGCGTCTCGTCGCGCAGGTCATAGGAGCGAAGCTGCTTCAGGATTGCGTTCACCGCCGCGAGGCATCGCAGATCCCCCTGCACGGCCGGGTCCGCCACCGCGTCCGTAGCGGCATCGCGCAGGGTCTTCGTTATAGCCTCGCCGCGTGGCAGCGGCGCCTGCTCGAACGCATTCAGCGCCGTGATCAGCCCGAGATAAGCCAGGTCATCGGCTGGCTGGATGCCGCTTTGCAGGCTCGCTGCACAGTTCGCACCCTGGTCTTGCCGGAACGACACTTCGTCTATCCGTGCTGCCGTTGCGATGGTGCTTGCCGCGACCCGGTCGCGTGAGGCATTGCTGTTTAGGCTCAATGCCGCCATGACGTTGACGCTCCATCGCCGCTGGACTTGTGGCACCTGCGCATCGAGGCCCAAAAGCCCGCCCTGGACCGGCGCCATTGGCAACGGCGCAACAGGCACGTGCACCGCGTTGGCGACCTGCGGCACAGCAGCCTGCGGCTGTGCCGCAGGCTGCTGGGGCGGCAAGGGCTGGGGCGGCAAGGGCTGCGGCGGCAAGGGCTGCAGCGGCTGCAGCGGAGCTTGTTGCTGCGCCGGTCGTTGGACTGGCAGCTGCGCGCCCCTGGCAACGGCACCTCGACCATCCTGCCGCGGTTGCTCGCCTTGCGGCCGTTGCACTCCGGGTTGAGCTCTGCCCCATTGTGGCTGCACGGGCGCCTGCTGCTGAGGCGGCTGCTGAGGCGGCCGCTGGGGCGGCAAGGGTAAGGGCGGAAAGATCTGCGGCGGCTGCAGCGGAGCTTGTTGCTGCGCCGGTTGCTGAACTGGCGGCTGCTGCTGAGGCGGCCGTCCTCGCGCGGGCCCTCCTCGCCCTCCCTGATCGTGCCCGCTCATGCGCCATCTCCCACATTCCGACCGGCCAGTCCCGGCCGCACGGTAGATCCGACCGTAATTGGAACAGATTAGCCTGCTCCGCCGCTTTAGCAACAAAGCCCGTTCCCAACAGTCGTGATACCAGCCGCCTTCTCCTGTCACGCGGGCGCGGCGATCCGGGCGCGCATGTCGAGTTCCTGGCGCCTCCAGGGATTGAAGGATTCCCAAATCAGCGGCGTGAGCGCCTTGCGGCCGCGGTCCATCAGTCGGCCGGCCCATTGCTGCCGCGCAAGGACCTGCGGGAGCATGAGCGAGTTCACCAAGACCATACAGTTCTGTAACAGGTGCGGGCTGAGCATACTGATCTCGTGGTCCTCGCGGCGGCTGCGTAACACGCAGCCACGCCGCTCTGCCCATGCGAAGCTGGCCCGGCCATACCCGGCCAGCGAACGCCCTTCCGCGGGCATCACTCGGTCCACGATCGCGGCCACGTTTCGGCGCTCCAGCAGGTACGCGCCCCCCCAGTCGGCAACGTGCCGCGTCATGCTCGTGGTCGTGTCGAGCCGGAGCGCACACGCCGATGGACCAGATGCAGCCGCTCCCAATCGGCCACCCGCTGCGCCAGCGTCACCCGCTCCCGCGCCGCCACGACCTTGGCCCCCTCCACCGCGGCTTTACGATCGGCCGCCGGGTCCGTACCCATGGCGACCTGGCCCATGACACGGGCGGCGGCCGTGCGGGCCATGGCCAGGCTGATAGCGTCCACACTGCCCAACGGCACCCACCGCGTCTGCCCGGCGCGTCTACCCGGCCGGCGCGTACTGAGCCAGATAGCTTTTGCTCCCGGCCACAACCACCCGCACCACGAGACCGCGCTGAACGTTATTGAACAGCAGCCGGTCTCACTTACCCGGCTCACACGCCAGTTACGCTATGGCCCGCTCTATCAGCTTCACCTCTATCGAAACCCTTCTATGAACCGAGACGAAGCCACGCTAGCGAAACTCCAGCGGACTCACCAAACGTCGTTTCCTGTCAGACCTTGTCGCGTTATGTGAGGAGGCGCAAAGGGGGAAAAGCACCTCATAGCAACAGGTTATATCCCGTCCGCTGGCCTTATGACGCCTCTTTGGCGGACCCTAAATTTACTTTCGCAATGAGGAGGTCAGGAGTTGGATTCTCCTCAACTCCACCACCGCTTTGGGCAGCTATCGCGGCCTCCGCACCCGCGGATTTACGCCCGGCCACTCCACCACGTGGTGTTCCAGCGGCCCGGCGCGGCTCTCGCCGATGGCGCGGCCTTGGACCGAGACGCCGGCTTCGTGAACCGTCTCCGCCCGGCCCGACACGAGCGGGTGCCACCACGCGAGGCCCCGTCCTTCTGCCAGCCGGCGATAGGCGCAGCTGGGCGGCAACCAGTCGATCTCGTCCAGCGCATCGACAGTCAGCGAGACGCAGTCCGGCACCGTGTCGCGGCGGTTAGCGTAATCACGGCAGCGGCAGCTGGTGGTGTCCAGCAGGCGGCAGGCGACGTTGGTGAAGCTCAGCTCGTCCGCCTCGTCCCGCAGTTTATGCAGGCAGCAGCGGCCACAGCCGTCGCACAAGCTTTCCCACTGCGCATCCGTCATGCGTGACAACGGCGTCGTGGTCCAGAACGGTGCGTCGCTCACGGCTTATCGCTCATCGGGCCAGCATTCCGGTCGAAAGCCAAGGCACGGCCGCCACCACGACCAATCCGGCCGCGAGGGCGACCAAATAGCCCACGATAGGCCGCATACCCGCATTGGGGTTGATGCCGCCAATCGCGCACGCAGTGTAATACCCCACGCCGAACGGTGGCGCGAACAAACCAATTCCCATCGCTAGCACCACCACGATTGCATAATGCACGTCATGAATATGGAGCGCGCGCGCGATCGGGAACAGCAGCGGACCAAACAGCACGATGGCCGGGATCCCTTCGAGCAAGCTGCCCAGCACAATAAAGGCCACAACCGACAGCGCCATGAACGCAGGCGCACCACCGGGCAGGCCGGTCATGGCGGCGGCGAGCTGCCGCGAAAAGCCCGACTGTGTGAGCGCCCAGGCCATAGCGGTCGCGGTGCCAATAATCAGCAGGATGGCCCCCGACAAAGACGCAGTCGACACCAGTGCCCGCCAGAGCTGCGCGCCGCTCACGGGCCGGTACAGCAGCGCACCGATGATGGCGGAGAAAGCGATGCCGATGGTCGACACCTCCGTCGCTGTCGCAACCCCGCCCACGACTGCCCAGCGGATCAGCACCGGCAGCACCAGCACGGGAGCGGCCACGACCAACAACCGCCCGATCACCCGCGCCCCGGGCCGCTGCAGGCCGGATGGCGGCTCCGCCCGGGCGCGTAACCACACGACCACAGCCATCGCCAGCGCCAACACGATACCGGGCAGCAGCCCGCCCGTGAACAGGTCGGCGATCGACACCGACGTGACCGTGCCGATGGTGATGAGCACCAGCGAGGGCGGGATCGTCTCGCTCATGGCGCCCGATGCCGCCAGGATCGCCACTAGCTCGCCGGGTTTAGCCCCGCGTTCGCGCATTTCCGGAAACAGAACCGGGGCGACCGCCGCCATATCCGCCGCCTTCGACCCGGCAATCCCCGACACCAAGTAGATCGCCGCCAGGAGCACGTAGGACAGCCCGCCGCGCACATGGCCGATCAGCGACGCCAAAAACCGCACCATGGCCCGCGCCATGCCGTTCATCTCGATCAGCGCGCCCAGGAACACGAACAGCGGCACGGCCAGCAGCACGATGTGGGACATCCCCTCCCCCATGCGCCCGGCAATCACGGTCAGCGGCACGCGGGTGCTAAGCGCCAGATAGCCGATGGTGGCCAGGCCGAAAACCATGCCGATCGGCACCCCAGCCAACACGCCTGCCGTCACCAGCACAACGAAGAACAGCACCAGGTTGAGCTGCCCTAACGGCGCCAGTATGGGCCCTGCCCCCAGCAACCCGGCCACGACCAGTCCCACGACCGCACCTAACCCGGCCGCCACGCGCCATCCCGCTTGCCGCACCAGCGCGCCTACGGTCAGTACCAGCATGAGCGCCAAGCCAGCTGGCAATGCCGCCAGCCGCCACGCGTTGGACAGCTCGAGTGCCGGGGTCAGCACGTCCCAATCATCCAGCATCAGCTGGAGCGACGCCGGCAGCAACGCGGCCAAGAACATCGCCACGATGGCGTGCGTGGCGATGGCAGCGGTGCGAGCCGCCCGGCCCTGCAGGCCCGAAATCAGCGCCGTCATGCACATGTGCCCACCCCGGCGCAACGCCACAGCGGCACCCAGCATGGCAAGCCATAAAAACAACATGCCAGACAGCTCATCCGTCCACACCAGCGGCGCGTGGAACGCATAGCGCGACGCCATGCCCGCAAACAATATGACAATCTCGGCCACCACTAGCAGCGCCGCCGCAGCCTCCACCAGCGCGCCAATGGCCTGTTCTGTTCGTATCACAGTGCGTCGCACACGCGTTCCCACCCCGCCCTGACCTGTTTTGCGGTACACGAGCGGCTGTTGAATGCAATCAATTGCGCCGAGTGACAAGGCGGTAGCAAACCGGCCGAGGCAGCGCAGGTACGCACGCGGCCGACTGGCGGTACCTTCCCATCCTGCCCTGTTAGCCCGGAGACCGGCTGCTTGTTGCGATCATAAAAACGGCCTTTGCAGTCAAAGGACCCGTGTCAAAAGATCGTCCGGCTTCGGGCTTGTAGCTCAGGATAAAAACCGCCTTTTCACCACGTCCATCGTCGCTTTGCGCCCACGTCGGACAGCCCCCGGCCTACCCCACTCATCCGCAACCGCATACAAGGGTGGTGCGGTCCTACTCCACAGCGTTCGCCATCGCTTACCAAAGAGTTCTGATGTTCCACGGTACCCTCACCACCCCGCGCGGCCGGGCCGGCGCCTGGCGGGACAGCTTGCTGGTCGATCACGCCATCTTACGCAGCGTCTGGACCAACTTTGCGACCGTCGTGCCCGGCAAGCTGTACCGCTCCAACCACCCGACGCCGGGTCGCCTGGCGGCCGCAACGCGCCGGCTTGGGCTACGTACGCTTGTCAACCTGCGCGGCCCCCGGCATTGCGGGTCGGACGCGCTGTCGCGCCAGGCGGCGGGCCGGCTCGGCTTGCAGCATGTCGACATGGCGTTTGAAAGCCGGGGCGCGCCCCATCGCGACCGTATCCTGCGCTTTGCGGCGCTGTACCCCACCCTCGCCTTTCCAGCGCTCATGCATTGCAAATCAGGGGCCGACCGCGCCGGGCTAGCGAGCGGGCTGGCCGTGCTGTTCGAGGGGGGGACGGCCGCGCAGGCGCTGGAGCAACTCTCCTGGCGGTTCGGCCACTGGTCCCGTGCCCGCACCGGCGTGCTCGACGCGTTTTTCCTCCACTACGCCACGGTTGCCGAGGGCCGGATCCCGTTCCTCGACTGGGTCGCGACGGAGTATGATGAGGGCGCCCTCAAACGAAACTTCGTCGCCGGCGGCCTCGGCACCTTCATCACCGACCGGGTGTTGCGGCGGGAGTAACGTTCAGCAGCGGCATCGTGCTGCCCAGCATCGTGGCCGGCAGTTTGCCGTCCCAGCGCTGCGTTGCCTGATAATCCACCACGCGCGGGTTGGCCGCCACCGCAGCACCCAGCACCTGCAGCGCCTGCGCCTGCGCCACACCGACCAGTGCCGTCGCCTGCGCCTCACCCTCGGCCCGCGCGACCAGCGCCTGCCGCTCGGCCCCGGCGCGGATCACGGCGGCCTTCGCCTCACCTTCCGCCTTGGTCGTTGCCGCGATTGCCTGCGCTTGCGCCTGCACCTTGGTCTGCTCGCCTTCGTAGCGGATGCGCGCGACGGTGTTTTCAGCCTGCAGCGCGTCGTTCTTGGCCCGCACGGCTGCCTCCACCGATTGCGTGAACGCCGCGCTGTACTCGATCCGGCTTAGCTGCAAATCCACCACCTCAATTCCGAAATTGGCCTGCACCGCCTGCTGGATCGCGGCACGAATTTCGTCGGCAATGCTCTCCCGCTCAGCCGAGATGCTGATGGTGTTGCGCCGGGCAAACACCCGTAAGGCGCGGTCGGCGACGATCGGGCGCAGCGTGGTGTCGATGTCGATGTTGCCGGACCCGCCCACCTGATACAGCAGCTTGAACACGGCCGACGGCGGGATGCGGTACGTCAGCCCCACGCCGATCCGGACGCTTTGGTTGTCGATCGTGTACACTCCCAGGTCGCCCACCTGGAACGTGGTTAGGCTCACCTGCAGGTGGTCCACCCGGTCGATCGGCGACTTCAGATGCAAACCCGGCCCGACGGGCTCCGGGCTGGTCACGACGCCAAAGCGGCGCACGCCGGCCATCTCCGTCGGTTGCACGACATAGTAGCAGCTCTGCGCAACCAACAGCACGCCCACAACCACTAGGGCGCCGGCAATCCAGGGCGCCCTGCGCCGTGGCGCCGGACCGGGATTAAGAAAGTTGGTGATCAGTTCGCTCATGGTCGCCTCCGCCCGGGGAATATTACCGGGGAACGAATAAGGGATTAGCCAGACTGCAATAGTTATGCACTGCTCGTAGGACGGCTATGGCCTACGTCAGGTTCAGCCCGCCATCGAGTACGATGACTTCGCCAGTGATGTAGACCGAGCGAACGAGCATCGCTGCCACCTCCGCCACCTCTGCTGGCGCCGCGCCGCGCCGCATCGGCGACCGCTCTTGCCAGACCCGGCGCGCCTCGTCCCACCCGGCCGTGAGCGGCGTATCCACCAGGCCAGGCGCGATGGCATTGACCCGGATGCCAGGGGCAAGCGACAGCGCCAGCAAGCGTGTCACGTGGTTGAGCGCAGCCTTGCTTGCCGCATAGGGGATCGATGCCCCTTTGGGCCGCAAGCCCGCATGCGAACTGATATTGACGACGCACCCGTTTGGCCCAGCTCGCAACAGCCCGGCCGCCGCAGCCACCAAGCGAAAAGGGGCCACGACGTTCACGTCGTACAGGGCATGCCATAGTTCCGGTGTCGCAGCGTCCAGGTGCGCATGGGGCACGACGCCGCTTTGCCCGGCATTATTGACCAGCACGTCGAGCCGGCCGCCCACAGCCGCAATCAGACCGGTGCGCTGTGCGTCATCGACCAGATCGGCCTGCACAAAGCGCCCGCACAACTCATCGGCCAACGCCCGGCCAGCAGCGACAGAGTGGCGTGCGTGAACCACGACTTCAAACCCATCGGCCGCCAAACGCCGGGCGATCGCCGCACCGATCCCGCCCGCCGCGCCCGTAACAAGCGCGACAGGCCGGTCAGAGGTCAAGCGGCGTAGGTCAGGCGCTTCAGGAATGCCGAGACGTGATGCCGCCGCATCTCGTACTTCGCCTTGCTGTCCGTCGTCATCCAATTCAGCTGCACGACGAAGCGCCGCCCCACGAACTGACGGTGACCATGCCAGGTGGTAGGCCCGTTCGGGAACACCAGCAGCGTGCCATTCACGGGCGGGACCTCAACCGCAAAGTCGTCCAGGTTATCAGCGGACCGCAACAGGCGCAGGCAGCCATCCTGCCGGGCCCAGTCCGCCGTCTCTGGATTGAGGTAGAGCAGCACCGTCACCCGCTTGGCGAGACTATCGCAATGAATACGGCCGTCCTTTTCACGGGACTGGCCGCGGAGCGTCACCATCGTCGGCGCGCCAGCGAGCGTCAGGCCGAACTTCTGCTCGACCGCGTGGCGAAAGCCCGGGCCCTCCAGTTCACTCATGAGCGTCCGCGCGGCTGTGCCCAGGCGCAGGCCCGTGGTGGGAAATGACCCTCCCTTCGCCAGCGCCGGCAGGCCGCCCACTATTTCATCCAGCCCCGGCTGGGGCACAAAGCCCGGTACCACGATATGGGCGAACGGAGCGGACGAGACAGGAGTCGCGGCCAAGACCGCCAGATCGAGTAAAGACATAGGAGAGTAATTAGACCCCGGCCGTGCCGTTCTCAACCCCGGCGCACATCAGCCCCGCTGGGTCGTCCTTTTGGGCAACACACCGCCCGTGCTCAGCCATTGCGGGCAGCTTGCATCGATGGCGGCGCCATCCGGCTGGGCCGGGGCCGGGGTGAAGCCAGCGCGCTGCACGACCTTGCCGCACGCGATCGGCCGCGGCAGAGCTATTTGCGGCGCAAGCGCCAAGGCTGGGCCGCCCGCAATCAGTACGCCGATCGCCACCAAAATAGCCTTCATGACCCATCCATCCGGTATGAGGTTCATGACAGTAACCGCCCGCACCCCCGGCACGATACATGGTCGCGCATTGTTGATGGGGCGGTTACGGCCAGTTCCGCCGCGGCCTCCCGGCGTGTATCAAACACCCGATGCAGGGCCCCCTCACCGCCTACCGCGCCAAGCTCGACAGCGGGGAATTGCTGACCGATCCGGCCCAGGCGCTGGCGGCCGAACGGCTGCAGGCTTTGTACATTCGCCTACGCGGCTACAACCCGGTGCCGGCCGCGACCGAGCGGCGGCGGTTCTGGCGCCGGCAGCGCGACGATATTCCCACTGACTATCCGAATGGCCTTTATCTGGTCGGTGACGTGGGTCGCGGCAAAACGATGCTGATGGACCTATTCTTCGCCGCAGCCGATGTCGGGCGCAAACGCCGGGTCCACTTTCATGCATTTATGCAGGACGTCTACCAACGCCTGCATACGGAGCGGCAGGCCCATGCGGGCGACCCGATCCCGCTCGTTGCCGTCAGCATCGCGCATGAGGCCGCGTTGCTTTGCTTTGACGAATTTCAAATCACCAGCGTCGCCGACGCCACGATTCTAGGGCGGCTGTTTGAAATCCTGTTCAGCCTTGGCACCGTCGTCGTTGCGACCAGCAACACCCGCATGGACGACTTGTTTGCCGGGCAGCCCGGACGGGACGCGTTCCTGCCGTTTATTGCCACCCTGAAGCACAACATGGACATGATCGTCATGCATGGCAGCCGCGACTGGCGCCGGCAGCAGTTGCGCGGCATGCCGACTTGGCACGCGCCCGCCAATGCGCAGGCGGAGGCGGCGCTGGACACGGCGTTTGCAACCCTTACGGCCGGGGCCGACGCCAAGCCCGAACGCCTGCGGATCATGGGACACACCCTGTCAGTGCCGCAGGCCGCCGCCGGTGTGGCGCGATTTGATTTCGAGGCGCTGTGCGGCCAGCCGCTCGGCTCGGGCGACTATCTGGCCCTGGCCACGCATTACCAGGCGTTGGTGCTGGACGGCGTACCCCGGCTGTCGCCCGACAATTATGACGTGGCCCGGCGGTTCATCACCCTGATCGACGCGCTGTACGACCACCGGGTCAAGCTGATCGCCAGCGCCGACGCCATGCCGGACACACTGTACAAAGAGGGTGAGGGCGCCGCCGCGTTCGAGCGCACCGCCTCCCGCCTGCATGAGATGCAGAGCCGCGCCTACCTCGCGCTGCCGCACCTGACGTAACTACTGCGCCTGCGCACTCGCGTCGCTGCGGGTCGCACCTACCCGGGCCGCCAGGGCGGCGGCCATGAAATCGTCCAGCGCGCCATCCAGCACGGCGGCCGGGTTGCCCTTTTCTACCCCGGTGCGCAGGTCTTTCACCAGCTGGTACGGGGCCAGCACATAGCTGCGGATCTGGTGGCCCCAGCCGATGTCGGTTTTGGCGTTTTCCGTCGCGGCCGACGCTGCTTCACGCCGTTGCAGCTCCGCCTCATACAGCCGCGCCTTCAGCATTCCCATGGCCGTCGCGCGGTTGCGATGCTGGCTGCGGTCCGTCTGGCAGGCGACGACGATGTTGGTTGGAATGTGGGTGATGCGGATCGCAGACTCGGTCTTGTTGACGTGCTGCCCGCCCGCGCCACTGGCCCGGAACGTGTCGATGCGCAAATCGGCCTCGTTCACCTCGATTTCGATCGTGTCGTCCACGACCGGATAAACCCAGACGCTGGCAAAGCTAGTCTGGCGGCGCGCGGCCTGGTCGAACGGGCTGATCCGCACCAGGCGGTGCACGCCGGCCTCGGTCTTGAGCCAGCCATAGGCATTGGGGCCAGACACTTGCAGCGTGGCGGATTTGATGCCTGCCTGCTCACCCTCGCTTTGCTCCAGTAGCTGCACCTTATACCCGTGCTGCTCGGCCCAGCGGATGTACATGCGGGACAGCATTTCGG
Organism: Rhodospirillales bacterium; assembly: GCA_031420655.1. Classification (GTDB taxonomy): domain Bacteria; phylum Pseudomonadota; class Alphaproteobacteria; order Acetobacterales; family Acetobacteraceae; genus JANPPS01. The sequence goes on from JANONC010000167.1 coordinate 17,631, forward strand.
CCCAGTCCTGCGCCTCGGTACCGCCAGCGCCGCTGTTGATTTCAAGGAACGCGTCGTTCGGGTCCGCTTCGCCGGACAGCAGCGATTCGATCTCGCGCCGCTTGGCTTCCAGCAGCACGCCCTGGATGGACGCAAGGCCGTCGGCCACCATCGCCGCATCGCCTTCGGCTTCGGCGAGCTGGATCAACTCCACCGCGTCGGCAACCTCCGTCTCCATGGTGCGCAGCGCACCGGTCAGCGTGGCCAGCCTCTGGCGCTCGCGCATCAGCGTTTGTGCCGCCGCGGCGTCGTTCCACAGCGCCGGGTCTTCGCTCAGCGCATTCAGTTCATCAAGGCGGGCCAGTGAGACATCCCAGTCAAAGATGCCTCCTTAGCAGCGCAAACGTCTGCTGGAGCTGGGCGTGGATCGCGTCTGATTCGGTCGACATTGGGACCGGCTAATACAGCCCGCCCACGCCGCTGTCGACGCCCACCCCGGTGCTGCTCGAACTGATGGACAAGCCCGTGCTTTCTGCCACGCCGATCACGCCCTGCGTCGCGCCCGGCTCCTGATCGGTCTTGAACGCATCCGTCACCCGGCCCGACCCGCTGTCCCACGCTGCCATCTTCAGCCCGTCCGGCATGCGGAACTGTAGCGCGGGCTTGCCCTTCAACGCCGCTTGCATGAAGTCGCGAAAGATTGGGGCGGAGATGGCACCCCCCGTCTCTTTTTCGCCCAGGCTCGTGTTGTTATCGAACCCGACCCAGACGGCGGTCACCAGCTCGGGCGTAAATCCCACGAACCAGGCGTCGTTGAAATCCTGGCTGGTCCCGGTCTTGCCCGCCACTGGCCGCCCCAATCCCTGCCCGGCCGCATAGCCGGTGCCGCGCGACACGACACCCTGCATCATGGTCACGACCTGGAATGTCGATTGCGGGTCCACGACTTGCTTGCGCCCATCGGTCAGCACCGGGAGCTTGTCCGGGTTGCCGCACTCCTTGCAGCCGAGCGGGGCGGCCCGGCGGATCACGCGCCCGGTCTGATCCTGTACGCTATCCACCAGCGACGGGATGACTTCCCGCCCACCGGACGCGAGACCGGCATAGGCGGCCGCCTGCCGCAGCACGGTCGTTTCCACCGCGCCGAGCGAGGCCGGCAGAACGCGCGGCATGCCATCCACCACGTGGAACCCCATCGCCGTCTCTGCCACGGCGTCCATGCCCACCCGCTCCGCCAGCCGGATCGTGACCAGGTTCAGCGACTTTTCTAGCGCGATCCGCATCGGTGTCGGGCCACTGAACGTCATGGCGTAGTTGTTCGGCTGCCAGCGCTCCTTGCCTACCTGCAGCGTGAACGGCGCGTCCAGCACCTTCTGACTGGGTGAGAACCCGGCCCGCAACGCCGTCAGATAAACGAAGGGTTTGAACGAGCTGCCGGGCTGACGTTCGGCCTGCACGGCCCGGTTGAACTGGCTGGTCTCGAAACTCCATCCGCCGGACATGGCCACCACGCGCCCGGTGGCCGGATCCATTGCAACCAGCGCGCCCTGCACGGATGGGATTTGGCGCAACAACACGCGGTCCGTGCGCGCCGGGCCGCGCGTGGGGGCGGCTGCGGGCGCGGGTTCGATCATGACCAGGTCGCCCACGGCCAG
>JANONC010000168.1:0-2022 GCA_031420655.1 Rhodospirillales bacterium
AGGCCCTGATGGTCGCTGTGGCCATGGCTGAGCAGAATATGCCGGATGGGCCCGAGCGCCAGCAGCGCCGCCAGGTGCGCGTCGTCACCGGCCGGCCCCGGGTCAAGCACGACAGTCCCGTCTTCGGTGTCCAAAACATAGGTGTTGGTACCCCAATACGTCATGCGGCTTGGATTGTTGGCCACCATACGCCGTATGCCGGGCACCACCTGCATCGCTGTCGCCCGGGCGGGTTCCGCTTCCTTCATGGGTTCCATCCCCGCTGCGCTCTCAGCGCGGTGCGCCGGAGGGACTGCTCGCGGCAGAGGGACTGCTCACGGCGGAGGGGCTGCTCGCGGCGGAGCGGGACGCCGGACGCCGGCTCGCCGTGGGCAGCCCAGTCAAAAGGCGCAGGTCGACCGCCTGCCCCATCGCCAGCTGCCCGCCGAAACTGCCGGGATCGGCCGCATCCGCGCGGTCGAACGGCACCATGCCATCGGCTTGCAACGTCCGGATCTGCATATTCAAGGGCCAGCGTCCAGGCGCGTCGGCCCCGGGCAGCGTGCCCAGGATCAGCTTGGCGCGCGGTAGCTTTTCTCGAATACGCCGGATTTGCGCCGTCATACCGTCCCGCACTGTATCGGTCGCAGCGCTGCCGGCCAGCTCATCCGCGCCATAAAGCCAGATCACGTGGGTCACACCCGACAGGCTGAACACGTCCCGGTCCAGCCGGGTACCCGGTGACCGGTCCGGCGCCAGCCCAGCATTGAGCACCGCACCAGTAAAGCCCGTGGCGCGCAGCCGCCGCTCCAGCACGTCCGTCCATCGGTCTCGCGCGTTGGGAATGGCCGTCGTGACGTCGGTCAGGCTATCGCCAAAGCACAGTACGACGGGAATATCAGTGGCGGACTGAATGTCGACTGCGTCCAACAGGGGCACGGCCGCCGTCGGCACACTGAACGCGCCCTCATCCTCCAGCTCGCCCAACGCGCCGGCTCCGGCTGGCGTCAGATAGCTGGTGGTGGGCATATGCGCATGGCCCGTGCCGGCCTCGCCCTGCCAGTGCAGACTGACCGCCAGCGTGGGCCCGGTCGCCGGCAGAATCACCGCGTCGGACCAGACCTGTCCGCCCGGTGGAATGACGGCCGTTTTCTTACTTGCAAACGTCACCGGCTTGTTGGTGCCCGGCACAAGCGCGGCGCCGCCGGCCTGAACCCCGGCGTAGACGCTGTCGATCTGCAGTGGAGTCGTCCCGAACGCGTTGCTGAACCGTAGCCGGGCGCGGGTGGCCCACACGCTGGGCCGGACGATCACCCGCGCCGTCTGGTCTCGTCCAAGCCCGCCTGCGCCGGTGGCCAATTGCTGGCCTGGGGCAACCCAGCTCGTAACCCAGCGCTGCGCCGCCGCTGGGCCGACTGGCACAAGGGCCAGCGCCAAGGTCAACACAATCAGGACACAACGCATCAGGCGAAGCCCGTCGAGCCGGCTAAGGACGGTGATAACAGCGGCAAAGCGGCGACGCCCGTGATCTCCACTTTCCAGCCCGGGCGGGCCAGCCCGGCCACAATCGTCATCCGCGCCGGCGCATGGGCCGGCACCACCCATACATCCCAGGCCCGGTTCATCGCGTCAAAGTCAGCTAGATCCGTCAGCACGATCTGCACCGAGAGCAAATGCTGCTTGTCGGTTCCCGCCTCGGCCAGCAGCGTGTCTATTTGCGCCAGTACGTTGGCGGTCTGCCCCTCGGCGTCCAATGCCACATCCTCTGGCACCTGCCCGGCAAGATAGACGGTGCCTGCATGGATCACGGCCCCACTCAGCCGTCCTTCGGGCGCGAGACGACGAATGTGCAGCATGGGCGTGCGCTCCTACGGGCAGTGCACCCACCTTGTAGCGCAAGCCACTGCGTCCTGGAAACCACACCGGTATAAATCGCGCTGGTGCAACATGTTGACGCTTGCTTCTACCGTCCTGGTTCAGCCACGGTCTGCCCCGATGGCGCTCTCCCTTGTTCCCGACCCTTCGGCGTTTAGCCCGCTCACG
>JANONC010000169.1:0-4852 GCA_031420655.1 Rhodospirillales bacterium
ATCGAACGGCTGATGCGCGCCCAGGCTTTGCGAGCACGGCCCCGTCGGCGGGGTCTGCCGAAGGACCATGGCGAGCGGCATCCAGGATCGATGCCGTCCAACATCCTCGATCGGCAGTTCGCGGCCACAGTTCGCGGCCACTCGGCAGAACCAGAAATGGGTGGCCGATTTCACCTATGTCTGGACGGCTGAGGGCTGCCCAGTAGCGCTTGGCTCCGGCTCACTCCCGCGTTTGCGGGAAACACGTTTAGAGTGACTGGGCGCAGGACTCCGCGTTGCTCAATCAACGCTCCAAGCACTCCCGGCTTAACGTACAATTATAAGCAAGACGTGCAGTGACCCTAAACGACTAATTCCCCTGTGACGAACCTGCCCGCTGGATTGCTTTCCATGACAGGCTTGGTGTGACGGCTGGGCGGTCGGGCTACTGTGCCCACCTTCCAGGTCCATGCAATGCGCTGGCGATGGCGCTCAAAACCGCTGTGAGATGCCGGTGTAAAGTTGCAGGTTCGGCGCGTTGCGGTTCAACCCTACGTTTACCCCGACATCAAGCTGGACGGTCTCCGTCAGCAGGTAGGCCACCGCCGCATCAGCCGTGTAGACCGGCGGCGTGTGAGCATCGGCACCGATGGCTGAATACAGTTCGGCAAACACAGTCCATTGCTTGTTGATCCTGTAGCCAAGGCTGACCACACCGGTGAAGTTGATGTGCTTACCGCGGTCGTTGTTGTTCTTCAGCACGTCGATTTCCGGCATCACCGTGAGCGCGAAGCCGGCGGGCAGCGTCATTGAAAGTGGAAGCAGCAGACCGCCTTCGACTTGGTTGTTCCCCAGCGTGCGAGCAGCGGTGGGCAACTTCACGTAGGGAAGCAGCGCCATGGCGACCGCGCCGCCATCATTGCCGAACAGGTTGACCTTGGTACGCACGACGAGGTCCCCCGCTCCGTCGGCCCGCGACAGCGTAAACCCGGCGCCTGGGTCAGACACCCGCGTGCTAGTGTAACCGTTGAACTGCAGTTCCAGGTCCACGCGCCGGGTTAGTCCGATCTTCAGGGTGGGATCGAGGGCGACATAGGTGCGCGTGGTGACGCCTCCAACGTTCGAATGGAGGTAGCTGACCAGATCGGTCTCATACTGAAACCGGCCGGCATCAACGGTGATCGGCCCGTTGCTCTTGGTTGGCCGGTCCGGGCTGAAGGTGCGCAGCGCGGCATTGGGGGTCGGGTCGAACAGGGTGTAGCCACCCTTGTCCGCAGCCGGCGGGCTGGCCGGCGCACCAAGTGGGGCGGCTGGCTGAGCGGCAGCCGACGTCATGCAGACGGGGCTCACACTAATGCCCGCCAGGATTGTTACATAGTTCAGCAGCAACAGCCTGCTTAGGGACGCGCCCGGTGAGATACCCATGCTCCTCAGTATGCTTTCCCGGCAGAGACCCGCATTATGAGAGGGTCTGCGCCGGGCATGTCGGCCGCCCGAACCGAGCAGCCGTCCTCCAACAGTTGCGACAACGTGTGAGCCGAATCAGCTCTTGACTAGGCTACAGGCACCCTCGCTCATCGGCCGGAATGCCTCGTCGGGCGGCGTCGTGGCAACCATTTTCAGCACGTCGAACGCACCCGTGCTCTCTGCCGGGGTCTTGACCTGCATCAGATACGAGGGATGCAGCTTACGCCCGTCCTCACGTATCCGCCCGGCGCCGAAGCAGTCGTCGTCGGTCGGCATCGACTTCATGTGCGCGACCGCACCGCGTCCATCCGCCTTTGTCGCGGCCGGGCCCAGCGACGCGGCCGTTTTTAGATAGTGCAGCGTCGCCGCGTAGCAGCCGGCCTGGATCATGTTAGGTGGCTGCGTCGAGCTTTTCTGCCGTATCCGCTCCCAGAACATCCGCGTGCGATCGTTCAAATCCCAGTAAAAACTCTCGGTCATCACCAGCCCCTGGCTGTCCTCCAGCCCGACTGAGCGCACATTGCCGTCGTACATCAACATCGCCGCAATTTTCATAGACTTGGTCAGTCCAAACTCGTGCGCCTGCTTGATGCAGTTCACCGTGTCGGTGCCCGAGTTGCATAGTCCCAGTACTTTGGCCCCCGATGACTGCGCCTGCAGCAGTAGCGAGCTGAAATCTGTCGTGTCCGGGAACGGATAGGTCCGCGAGCCGAGGACCTTGCCGCCCGCCTCCTGCACGAACCGCGCGGTGTCGCGCTGCAGCTGCTGGCCGAACACGTAGTCGGCCGTGACGAAGAACCAGCTATCGCCGCCGGACTTCACCATCGCCCCGCCGGTAGACTTTGCAAGCATGTAGGTGTCGTAAGTCCAATGCACGGTATTCGGGCTACACTGCGTACCGGTCAGGTCAGTCGTCGCCGCACCCGAGTTCAAGAAGACCTTGTTCCTCTCCCGGCAGACCGTGTTGACCGCCAATGCGACGGAGCTCGTGGGCACGTCAAGGATCGCGTCTACCCCACCCTCGTCGAACCAGCGCCGTGCGATGCCGGCGCCGATGTCGGGCTTGTTCTGGTGGTCGGCCGAAAGCACCTCGACCTTGATCTCGGGATGTAGCTTGGCGAACTCCTCAACCGCCTGGCGCACACAGATCACCGAGAGCGGCCCAGTGTCATCGCGGTAGTTGCCGGACTGGTCGTTTAGCACCCCAAGACGGATCGGCATGTTCTGGGCAGCGGCATGGCGGGACAAGCTGGGGAGCATGGTGGATGCGGCGGCAGCACCGAGCGCTGTGCGGCGGGTGATGGGCATGGCGCGATCCTCTCTTGGTAGTATTTTTGTTGTGTGGGATCGTGCGTGAGAACGCGCGCCCGTTCAAGTGATGCTTCTAGTTAGGATCCGAAGCTTCTACGGCCGCGCCTCGTCGGTTAACAGCAGGTGAGCGCAATCGCAGCCATGAGCGATGATGACGATGCGCTGTACGTTCGCCGTGATGGCGCGCTCTCGAGGCTTGCACGGCCATTCGGCAGGCCGAAGCCTCGGTCAACTCGTTCGCGGCATAGAATTCCTGTCCTGGTGGTGTTTTGCAACGTGCCGGCTTTGAAAGGTGCGCAGTACACACGGTGAGTCGACTTACGGCAGTGCGACTTGGTTAATGCTCGAGCAAACCTTCAACAATATTGACGGCGTCCCCTGGAAAGAGGCGGGTTGCACGACCGAGCTCGACTATACAGGGCAGACCTCGCCGATCCTGTTCCTCAGTGTCTGACTCGGAATGGATCATTCCGTATCAAGCTCGTGCCAGGCGTCGGGTGAGGAGGCGGATGTGGGCCATGAGCAGCCAGGCCGTCGTGCTGGAGATTGTCGCCTCGAAGTCCTTGGCGAGCCGGCGGCAGCGGCCGAGCCAGGCGAAGGTGCGCTCCACGACCCAGCGCCGGGGTAGCACCTCGAACCCTATGGCCGTGTCGGACCGCTTGATGATCTCGAGGCTCCAGTTGCCCATTTCGATCAGTTCGCCCCGCAGCTTGTCGCCGGCGTAGCCGCCGTCGGCGAAGACATGACGCAGCCATGGATAGAGGCTCCGGAGCGTGGCCAGCGTCTTGGCTGCGCCGTCACGGTCCTGAACGTCGGCCGGATGGACCAGCCAGCCGACCAGGTTGCCGAGCGTATCGGTGACGATGTGGCGCTTGCGCCCCTTGATCTTCTTGCCGGCATCGAAGCCGCGCGGGCCGCCCGCCTCCGTGGTCTTGACCGACTGGCTGTCGATCACGCCGGCGGTCGGTCTGGCCGCTCGGCCCGCCGCCTCCCGCGCCGTCATGACCAGCGCGTGATTGATGCGCGGCAGCGTGCCGTCCTCGGCCCAGCGATAGAAATAGCTCTGCACCGTGGAATACGGCGGAAAGTATGTCGGCAACTGCCGCCACTGGCACCCGGTCGACGCAATGTAGAGCAGCGCGTCCAAGACGTTTCGCAGATCCGTCGTGCGTGGCCGTCCCAGCATCGACGGCTCGGGCATGAACGGCGCCAGGAGTCCCCATTCGTCGTCGGTCAGGTCGCTTGCATAGCGCCCGCTGGCCCGCTGATGCTGCGGGCGAGTGGTTTCAGTCCAGGGCATTTGTGGCTCCGTTGTGTCTCGCAAACCTACGGAACCACAACCCGCTGAAATCACTCAACCTCTTTTCCGGTCAGGCTCTCAGATATCTGGATAACCTGGAGCAAGTTCGGGCGATGGAGACCGAGCTTGGTGGCACGCATTCATAGCCGACACGGGCGAGCGGTCGATCTCAATCCCCCTCGTAAGCGTGTGCCGTTTAGGCGCAACCGTTAGGTCGTAGATAAGCTTCTACCCCAGAGGATGTTTGCGCCCAGTTCCTACCGCCGCTCCAGTTTTAATCTTTTTAGCACCCACCACCCATTGTGCCTGCTCAGTGTCCGTTTGAGAATTGTTCATTGGTGGGCGAGCCGTCGTAGCAGCAGGCTTCCCATGGCAACGTGGATCATCGCGTGCGAGACGTCGAGGCGCGCTTCGTAGTCGCGTACCAGTCTGCGCCAGCGCGTCATCCACCCGAACGTGCGCTCCACCACCCAGCGCCGGGGCAGCACCTTGAAGCCCGGCTGGGTATCGCTCCGGCGCACGATCTCAAGGATGAAATCCCTGAACACGGCCTTGTCGAGTAGCTTGGTGCGGGCGTATTCCGCATCGGCAAACAGGTGCTTTAGCCATGGCTACTGCTTGCGCACGCCGTCCAGGATGAGTTGTGCGCCTGCACTGTCCGATACGTCGGCTGTCGTGAGGTTCAGCATCAGCAGGCGTCCCTCCGTGTCGACGACGATGTGCCGCTTGCGTCCGACCGTCTTCTTGGCAGCTTGGGCATCAGCGGCTCGATCCGGCCCCACTCCTCGTCGGTCA
>JANONC010000170.1:0-7613 GCA_031420655.1 Rhodospirillales bacterium
GAAGCCAGTCTGGACATCCACTTCGCCCATGGCCGCAGGTCCTTGACCACGCGTGACGGCCAGGCCGCCGCGGCCCTGGCCGATGTCCTGCTGCATGGCCTGTCGCAGGACCGGGTGCGCCGGCTGGCCAAGCTGGCCCACGCGGCGGATACCCCGTTCGGCCGCCTGCCGGACGATTGGTTGCGGCATCTTCCCCGCGCAGCCCCGCTGTCCTCGCCGGAGCGCTGGCGGCAGATCGGAGACATGCCTGCGGATGTGGCGGCCATCCTACTGCCCGCGATCGACCTGATCGCGGAGGGTAGCGGCAAGGCCGCGGACGCCGGCGAGGTCTTCCTGCGCGGGGTGGCCCAGCAGCTCTGGCGGCGCGCCCTGCTCCGTGCTCCGGCCACGGCGCTCGAGGCCAGCCTGGGTGCGCTCCGGCTGCCAGACGTGAACGAGGCGGCGACCTCCATCGGCTGGATGCATGCGGCCACTCTGGCCTGCTGCCCCCGCCCTTATGTCTGGTTGCTGGGCCTGAACGCCCGCACCTGGCCGCGCAGCGCCGCCGAGGACCCGCTCCTACCCGACCACGTCATCCCTGCAAGCCGGCTGAACTCGCTGCCGGTGACGCTTGCCGACCGGCTGGCGTTCCGTGCAATCTGCAGCACCACTCCGACGCAACTGGTTTGCTGCGCCAGCCGTCGGGATGCCACCGGCCGCCTGTTGGGTCTGTCGCCGCTGATGCCGTCCGACCCGGCGCCGGAGCGCCTACGCCGCGCCCGCATCCCGGAACACGCGATGAGCGAGCAGGACCGCATGATGGCCCGGCCCGACGAGTTTGCCGCCACCGTCCGCTCCGCCTCCGCCCATGCCTGCTGGCAGGATTGGAACAACCCGGCGAACACCTCCCATGACGGCGCCATTCGGCCCGACCACCCGGTGCTCGCCCGCGCGCTGGGCCGGGTGCATTCCGCCACCTCGCTACGGACGCTGCTGCGCAACCCGCTTGGCTTCACCTGGCAATACGCTCTCGGCTGGCGCGAACCGGACACCGGGGCGGATGCGATGGAGTTGGACGCCCTGCAGTTCGGCAGCTTGGTGCACGCGATGCTGGACGGGGCGCTGCCGGCGATCGAAGCCGAGGGCGGATTGGGCCACACCGGGCCAGGAACGATCGCCGACGCGGTGACGTCCGCCCGCGTGTCCGTCGCCGCTGATTGGGAGGCGAAGGCCGCCGTGCCACCCGCCATTCTGTGGACGCTGACGCTCGACCGTGCGGAGGCGATGGCGGTTGCCGCCCTAACCTGGCCTTTGCCGACACTGCCCGGCGGACGTAGCTATGCCGAGGTCGCATTCGGAGGCATGGAGGCGGTGAACCCTGATGGCCCGTGGGATCACTTGGCGCCTGTGACCATCCCCGGCACCACCCTGCGCATCCAGGGTCGCATCGACCGGCTGGACCTGTCCGCCGACGGCCGTATGGCGCGGCTGGTGGACTACAAGACCGGCTGGCCGAAGGATCCCGGCGTGCTGAACGGCGGCGGCGAGTTGCAGCGCTGCCTCTACGCTTACGTCGTGCAGGCGATGCTCGGGCCCCAGGTCAGCGTGGAGGCGGCGCTGCTGTTCCCGAAGCAGGACGGCGCCTATCACCCGCTCGGCAACACCAAGGCCGCCCTGTCCACGCTGACGACGGCGCTGCTGCGCGCGGAGACCAGCCTACGCAATGGGCATGCGCTGTTCGGCCCGGACACGGGCGGCAAGTATGACGCAATGGCCTTCGCGCTGCCGGCCAGCCCGGGCGCGCTGACGGATCGCAAGCGGGAGGCCGCGGCCAAGCAACTCGGCGACGTGGCGCTGATCTGGGAGCAAGCCTGATGACCGAAGCCTTGTTGGCGGCCGATACCGCCGCCCGGATCACCGCGCTAACCGCACTCGACCGCACCTTGCTGGTGGAGGCGGGGGCCGGGTCAGGCAAGACCTCGGTGCTGGCTGGCCGGGTGGCGTCGCTGCTGGCGGCCGGGCGGTCGACGCGGGAGATCGCCGCCATCACCTTCACTGAACTCGCCGCCGGGGAGTTGCGGCAGCGCGTGGTGGAGTTCGTGGCCGAGCTGGCGGACGGCGTCGTGCGCGCAGAACTGCGCGCCGCGTTCCCGGACGGCCCCGACGTGATGCAGCGTGCTGCGTTGTGCCGGGCGCGCGACAGCCTGGACGAGCTGCTGTGCACGACCATCCACGGATTCTGCCAACGCCTGCTGCGGCCCTATCCGGTGGAGGCCGGCATGGACCCGGGTGCCACGGTGATGGACCGTGCCGACGCGGAGACCATGCTGGCAGGTGTGCTGGAGGATTGGCTGCGCGAGCGCCTGTCCGGCCCACGTCAGCCCGACGACCTTCTGGTCACGCTGTTCGTGGACGATCCCGGCCGCACCGGCGCGCTGGTCCGCGACCTGCTGCGCTGGATGGCGCATCACCGCGGCGCCCCCGTACCGGATGTGGCGGTGCAGGCGAACGCGCTGGCCGCGCTGCGGATCGCCGCGCGCGATCTGCGCGCCTTCGTGGCGGGCGCGGCCTGCCGGGAGGAGGAGACGGCGCAGGTCGCCGACGAACTAGATTCGCTGATGCGGGCAGTGCCAGGCAACGGCGCGCCGGAAGCGGACATGCTGCTGCACGTCATGCGCCTGTCTGCGCCGGCGTGCTGCGCCACCAAGGACGGCGGGTGGGGTGCCTACCGAAAAAAGGGGAAATGGCAGGCCGCAGTGAAGGCGAGCCGATCCGCGGTCGCCGCCGATCGGCTGAACGAAGATGCCACTGCCTGCTACACGGCCTGCAAGGCGGCGCACGAGGCAGCGCAGTCCTACGCCGCCGGCCGCGTGTTGCATCGATTGGCTGGGGAGTTGCGCACCGTGTTGACCCGGTTCGACACGGCCAAGCGGCAGGCGGCGCTGATCGACTTCGACGACCTGATGCTGAAGGCACGCGACCTGCTGGCCGGTAACGCCACGGTCCGCGCCGCCCTCGGCGCCCGGTTTACCGCCGTGCTGGTGGACGAGTTCCAGGACACGGACCGGCTGCAAAGCGAGATCCTCTGGCGCCTTTGCGCCGCCGCCCCCGACCCGGCGGTGCCATGGACCGATTGGCCCCTGCGCCCAGGTTCATTGTTCCTGGTGGGCGACCCGAAGCAGGCGATCTACCGCTTTCGCGGCGCGGACGTGGCCAGCTACGTCGCCGTGCGCGACCGGCTGACCGCCAGCGACGCGGACGCGCGCGTGATCATCGGGCAGAACTTCCGCTCACTCGGCCCTATCCTGAAATGGGTGAACGAGCGGTTCGAGGCGCCGCTGACAGCGCACAAACAGCCGGGTTTCCATCCGCTGTTCACCACCGTCACCGCTCCGGACGGTCACACCGCGGTTGCCACCCTGCCTGTCGAGGTTGCAGGAGGCAGCTCGGATGCCATCCGCGACGCCGAGGCGGAAGCGGTCGCCGCCTTCTGCGCCCGGGTGATCGGCGCCCTGCCCGTGCGCAGTCGGGGTGGCCCGCGTCCCTGCCAACCGGACGACATCGCGCTCCTGGCGCCGAGCGGCACGGAGTTGTGGCGCTACGAGCGGGCGCTGGAGCAGGCCGGAATCGCCGTGTCGACCCAGGCCGGCAAGGGCTTCTTTCGCCGGCAGGAGGTGCAGGACCTGATCGCGCTGACGCGGACTCTGGCGGACGCGCGCGACACGCTGGCCCTGGGTGCACTACTGCGCGGTCCGCTGGTCGGGATGACGGAGGAGGCGTTGCTGGACGCGATGGCTGTGTTACCGACGACGGAGGATGGCCGGCACGGCCGCCTATGGCTGTGGACGCCGATCGAGGACGTACGTGACGTCCTGCTCCGCGAAACCTTGGCTATCCTGCAAAGCTTGGCCAAGGGCGCCCAGGGCACCACACCGTTCGTGCTGCTGTGCCAGGCAGTCGAAGAATTGCAGGTCCGCCCGTTGCTGCGCCGACGTCAGGACCGCACGGCCGAACGTGCCCTGGCCAATATCGACCAGTTCCTGGAGGTTGCCCGGCCCTATGACACGCGAGGCGTGCAGGCCTTCTCGCAGGCGATGACGGCGCAGTGGAGGGACGCCCAGCGCTCGATGGAGGCCCGGCCGGATACCGAGCAGCAATCCGTGTCGCTGGTGACGATACACGCATCGAAGGGCCTGGAATGGCCGGTGGTCGTGCCGATCAACATGGGCGGCCAGTTAAAGGCCCAGGTCCATGCCTCCCTGGACGCAGACGGCCGCCTGCATTTGCCTGTGTTCGGGTTGTGCGGCCCCGGTGCCGAGGAGGCGCTCCAGGCCGAGCGCGAGGAACTGGAGCGCGAGCGGCACCGGATCTGGTATGTCGCGGCGACCCGCGCCCGCGACCTGTTGCTGCTGCCGGAGTTCTCAACCGGCGTGCCCAAGAGCTCCTGGATGGAGCGTTTTGGGCTGCAGCATCACGGCCTCGACCCGTTCGACGCGGGGACGCTGGACGAGGGCAGGCTGGATCGGTGGGAGGATGCGCCCAACACCCAGGACCGCGCCGCATTCGAGACCGAGGCGGCGCTGATCGCCAGCCGCACGCAACGCATCGAACGGATCACCCCGCACTTGGCGGAGGCCGGCGAGGTGGTCAAACCCGGAACGATGCCGCTGCCCTCTTTGAATGATGATCCAGTCGATGCGACCCTACCGCCGCGCGGCGGTCTCGCCCGCGGCCTCGTGTTACACAAGCTGATCGAGGAGGTGCTGACCGGGGAACTGGCCGAAAACCTTGTAGCGCTGCAAATGCGTGCCGCCGACTTGGCTGCCCAACTGGACGATATACCCGGCGATGCGGCGCTGGACGCCGCGGAGGCTGCGAGGACTGTCCTACGCGGCCTCGCGCTACCGGCGATCTGCGCCGTGCGGGATCGGCTGGTGCCTGAATGCACCGTGTCGGCGAGCGAGAGCACTCTGGACGCCGAGCGCATCACGCTGGGCGTGGCGGACGCCGTGGCGCGGGAGGCGGACGGCACATTGAGCCTGGTCGTGGACTGGAAGAGCGACGTGGAGCCGGCGCCTGAGACGACGGCGCGCTACCGTGAGCAGGTTGCAACGTATATGGCAGCCTGCAGCGGTCGCAATGGCATGATCGTTTTTCTGACGACAGGTCAAGTCGAATATATCGCCGTTCAGACGGCCTAGGAAGAAGGATCGTAGTGTGTCTGACTCAGATCAAACATTTGTCGGTATCCTGAAAAAGTTTAATCGGAAGGAGCGCAACCTGCTTATCCGCGATGTCCTTGGCCGTCCGGAGGAGAAGCTGCACTTAGGGCAAGACTTCCTTGATCGGGTAAACTGCGTGCTCGGTGTCTCTCTCTCAGCCAACGCATGGTGGGCAACCGACTACCATTTCGATTGGCTGTTCGCCGCCGCCAAGCTGTTTCTACAAAGGGCCAGCCTGAATTTCGCTCAGGCAAATGGGTCCGAACCCATGACGTGGACACAGGAAGATGCCGATCTCGTAATCGCCGACGATAAGCATCTGGTCCTGATTGAAGCCAAGGCCTACGGCGCATACGACAACGAGCAGTTCGAGCGGAAACGACTGCGGTTTGATCAACTCTGCCAGGAGATGGAAGGATCAGGCATCGAGCTACGTTTCCTGCTCATGTCACCGAGGAAGCCGCAGAAACTGCGCTATCCATTAGGAGTGGAACCCTTCAAGTGGCTCGAACTCAAGTTAGACCCGAAGACTGTCGTCTGCCGCGTAGAACGCTGCGACGCGTCCGGTAAACGTGCGGAAAAACAGGGGTATTGGCAGATCCTGGAGTTACCTGTTGCGAAGGCGTCCGACGGCAGCGAAGGGCCATAGCTGGTCACCCACCGGCCTACGACCGATTCCGGCGTAGATGACGCGCATCTCTCCGCGCATGGAGAGCACGATGCAGCCCCATTGACTGTCAATCGGCATCCAAAAGGGGCTCTGACTCAATCTCGGTGCAGTTTGGTAAGTTCGCCTGGCACGATTCGGGAGTGCGGCCATGCGACGAGGTTCATTCCAGGCCGTCTCGCCTGCCGGTCTTCTGGTAGGAGCCGTCACTGCGGAGCCTGACCGTCTGCTCATCGTGGCCAGACCGAGCGCTGCCGATGCCGCCTGCCCGGAGTGCGGCCAACGCTCGTCGCAGGTCCATAGCCGGTATGATCGGCGGCTGACGGACCTGCCTTCGCATGGTCGTGCCGTCCACCTGCGCATTCAGGTGCGCCGGTTCCGGGGCGCCACCGTCTCCTGTCCCAGACGGATCTTCGGCGAGCCGCTCGCCGAAAGCATCGCCCCCCGCGTGGCCAGACGCACGGCCCGGCTAGAAAGTGTCGTCCATTATCTGGGCCTGGCCCTCGAAGGCCGACCCGCCGCGAGTCTGGCGCGCCGACTGATGCTCCCGGTCAGCCGGGACACGCTGTTGCGCGTGCTACGCCGCCGGGCGCCCGTCGTGGCCGGGCCCGTCCAGGTCATCGGCGTCGACGACTTCGCCTGGAAGCGCGGGCAGCGCTACGGCACGCTGCTGTGCGACCTTGAACGGCGCCGCATCATCGACCTCCTTCCGGACCCGGAACCGGCGACGGTGGCGGCGTGGCTTGCGGGCCACCCCGAGATCACCGTCGTGTCGCGCGACCGCGGTGCCGGATACGGGCGGGCTGCGTCGAAAGGAGCGCCGCAGGCTGTACAGGTCGCGGACCGCTGGCACCTGATGGAGAACGCCAGCGCCGCGTTCCTGCAAGCGGTGCGCCTATCGATGAAGGCCATCCGCCAGGTCCTCGGATCGACGGTGATCGACCCGGCGCTGCTGACCTGTGCCGAGCGCATCCAGTACGAAGGCTTCCTTCGGCGGCAGGAGGACAGCCGAGGTATCAAGGCGCTGGCCGACGCGGGCAAGTCGATCAAGGAGATCACCCGATCGACGGGCCGCAGCAGGAAGCTGGTCCGCAGCGTGCTCCGCAGTAGCGACGGTGACGTGTTCCGCTCCCGGCAGAGCGTGCTGGAGCCCTACATCGCCAAGCTCCGGGCCGAATGGGATGCGGGGTGCTGCAATGGTGCGCAGCTTTGGCGGCGGATGGGTGCCGCAGGCTTCAAAGGCGGCCTGCGGGTGGTGACGGAGTGGGTGACCCGGCAGCGCCGCAGCGAGAAAGGCGACGGCGACCTTGCCCGGAAAGCCCCGCCGGCTCGGTTGCTGAGCCGCCTCATGACGGTGCAACGTGTGCAGCTGCCCAAAGCCGACGCGGTCACGGTCGCGGCGATCGAAACGGGTGTCCCGGCGCTCGCCCTCGCACGCGACCTCATGGAGCGATTCCATTGTATGCTGCGGACGCGCGACGTCGGCGCGCTGCCAGGCTGGCTCGCAGAAACAAGCACCAGCCTGCTGGCCTCGTTCGGGAAAGGCATCGCTGCCGACCTGTCCGCGGTGACGGCGGCCCTGACCGAGCCATGGTCGAACGGACAGACCGAGGGTCAGATCACCAAGCTCAAGCTGGTCAAGCGGCAGATGTATGGCCGCGCCCGCCTCAATCTCCTCCGTGCACGCCTCGTCGTTCCCGCGTGACCGATGCCGCTGGATTGCACCGAGATTGAGTCAGAGCCCC
>JANONC010000171.1:0-15232 GCA_031420655.1 Rhodospirillales bacterium
GATGATCGGCGCGGTCATGAGAATGATCGACACCGGCGGCAAAAAGAAGCCGAGCGCCACGACAAGGAGTAGGATGGCGAACAGCAGCAGCCACTTTGACAAGTGCAGTCCTACAATCCAGCCGGCCGCCGCCTGACTGATGTGCAAGTAGCTCATGACGTAGCTGTACAAGAGGCTCATGCCGATAATCATAAGCAGCATGCCACTTTCACCGAGCGTTCCGGCGAAGATGGGCTTCAAGTCCGATGGTTTATAGGCGCGATAGACGATCGCCACGAGCACGAGCGCCAGTACCGCCCCCAGCCCCGCCGTTTCGGACGGCGTGGCGATACCGCCATACAATGCCACCATGACGCCCGTGAGCAGCACCAGGAACGGTAGCACCCGTGGCAGGGAGGCAAACTTATCTGCCATCGTATACCGGTCTTGCCGCAGGATTTCGGACGGCAGCCCAGCCGCCGCCGCCACCCTGAACTCATGTCGCCACCGCAACATGGCATAGCTGGCAAAGAGTAGCACCAGCAGCACGCCTGGCCCGAGCCCCGCGAGGAACAGCCGGCCCAGCGACTGTTCGGACGCGACAGCGTACAGGATCAGCACGATGCTGGGCGGCAACAGGATGCCGAGCGTCCCGCCCGCCGCCACAAGCCCGGCCGCGAACCCGGGCGAATATCCCCGCCGCCGCATCTCCGGTATGCCAGAACTGCCGATAGCGCTGCAGGTGGCCGGGCTGCTGCCGGCCATGGCGGCAAACAGGCCGCAGGCGATGACGATCGCGACCCCCAGGCCGCCCGGCACCCGGTTCAGCCACGTGTGCAGCGCGTCGTACAAATCCTTGCCGGCGCGCGACTTGCCGATCGCCGCACCCTTTAAGATGAACAGCGGAATTGTGAGCAGCGTGATGCTCGCCAGCTCCTCATAGACGTTCTGCGCGACCGTATCGAGCGAAGCGCCGGGCATGAAGAACACCATGAACACAACTGCGACGCCGCCCAGCGCAAAGGCGATCGGCATGCCGGAAAACAACGCCAGCACGGTCGTCCCGCCATAGGCAAGACCAAGATGCAACGGTGACATTATGGGGCTAGGTGAGCAGGGGCGGAGTTACGGTGCGCCGAGCCCAGCACCTGCAGCAGGAATTGCACCGCAAGCAGAGTCATACCGACGGCCATGCAGGAGTAGGGGATCCACAGCGGCGGCCCCCAGGACGAGGGAGTCGTCTGCCCGTCCGCAACAGCCTCATGCAGCAGGGTGAAACTCTTCCAGGCAAAGAACGTCACGAATAGCAGGCTCAGCACATCGGCCACGACGCGCCGGATCCGGTCCATTGCGGGCGGCAGGATGGCGGCCAGCGCGTCGATCGCGACATGGCCCCGGCGGGCCTGGATCCAGGCAGCCGGCGCAAAGGTGGCACCCACGAGCAGAAACACGCTCAGCTCGTCCTGCCAGTCGCTTGCCGTACCCAGAAAATAGCGGCCCGCCACCTCCCAGGTCAGTACGCAGCCCGCGACGGCGATGGCGACCCCCGAACCCACGGCAAGCACCGCGTTGACGCTATCGAGCGCCCCTTGCACCACGCCCAGTATTCCACCGCGCGGGACGTCCGCTCTGGGGATCGACCCGGCGGCGGCATCGATCCCGTGGCTGCTCACGCCACCGCCTCTGCCATCTTGAGCAGCGCTGCGCAGGAGGCGTTGCGGTCGGCAAAGTCCTTCCACGCCGTCGCCTGCGCCAGCACTTTCCACTTACCAATCGCGGCCGCGTCCATGTCCTGCGCCGTCACACCCACCTTGGCATAAACCTGCGCCAGATCGTCATCGTCCTGCTTGGCGGCTTTCAGCGCGAATGGCTCCAGCTCCAACCCTACCTCGTCCACCGCCTTCTGCTGCGGGGGCGTCAGGCTGTCATAGATCTGCTTACTCATCAGCAACGGCTCCAACATGAACCAGAAGCTTCCGGTGCGGCCCGTAGTGATGGCCTTGCTGATTTCCTCCAGCCGGAAACTAATCAGGCTCGTGCTGCTGGTGACGGCTGCGTCGAGCGAGCCGGTCTGCATCGCCGCATAGATTTCATTGCTGGGGACAGAGCTGATAATACCGCCCGCTGCCTTCAGCATCAGGTCCATCTCGCGTGAGCCGCCGCGCACCTTGAGGCCCTTGGCGTCGTCCGGCACCACCACGCCCCGGCTGCGGCTCGCGATGCCGCCCGCCTGCCAGACCCAGCTCACGATTCTGACGCCGCGCTTGTCCAGCACGCTGGTCAATTCCTGGCCAACCGGCTGCGTCTTCCACGCCATACCCTGCTCGTAGGTCGTAACCAGGCAGGGCATGAGACCGATATTGACCTCTGGCACCTCACCCCCGGCATACGCCAGCGGGTAGGCCGTCATGTCCAACGCACCGCGGCGGAGCGCCGAAAACTGGGCCACGGTCTTCATGAGCGAGGAACCGGGATAAATCTCAAAGCCCAGCTCGCCATTGGTGCGCTTGGTGACCTCGGCCGCAAAACGGCGGCACATGCGATCGCGGAAGTCGCCCTGGTCGGCCGTGCCGCCCGGAAACTGGTGGCTGATCTTGAGCGTCCGGACTTCGGCGCGCGCGGGACGAATAAGGGCGGGGGCAGCGAGTAAAGCGAGCGCGGTGCGCCGGGTCATGGTCATGGCGATGTCTCCTCATACGGTCTGTGCCGTTTAACCCGTGTTACGCTGGCCAAAGTCACGCTGCAAGCGCAGGCTGCACTCATGTCGCGCACCTATCCCGACCGGCCTATTGTAGGGCTGGGCATCGTTCTGTTGCGCGATGAAACCGTGCTTCTTGTGCGCCGCAGCAATCCACCCCAGGCTGGCTGCTGGAGCCTGCCGGGCGGTGGCCAAGAGCTGGGCGAGACGGCGGAGGCAGGGGCGCGGCGGGAGCTTTTGGAAGAAGCCGGTGTAACCACCGGGCCGCTAGCACTCGTGGCGCACGTGGATATTATCGAACGCGATAGAGATGGCCGGGTACGGTTTCACTACACCATCTTGGACTTCGCCGGGCGTTGGCAGGCTGGTGACGCCGTTGCGGGAGGAGATGTGTCTGCTGTCGCGTGGGCACCGCTCGGCGCACTGCAGCCTTATGAGCTTTCGAGCGAAGCGCTGCGGGTGATCGCGCTTGCGCCCCTTAACTCCGGTGCCGCGACGGCGCCACGCGCAGACTAACGGATGTGGCGAGGCCCCCAGCAATCAGACCGAGTCCGGCCGGAATAAGCCAGGCCGGACGGACCAGAAGCGGCATTTCCACCCAGTCCCACATCCACAATGTGCTCGCCGCCTCCAACCATTTCAGCGAGCCGGGGCTGGCCATTACCAGAGTGTCACTCAGCATGTACCCAACCGGCAACAGCCCGGCTAAGGCAACAGCTCCGACCCCCAAGGCCGCAGCCAACACGGTAAAGACGCGGGCAGCCAAGATCACACGTAAAGCCTTTCGTTCTGCAAACCCGTATACAACCCCGCGACGAATGGGCCGTAGCCGTTAAAGAGTTGCGTGGGCACCCGTTCTTCGCTCGTCAGCAACCGCTCGGTCGCTTGGCTCCAGCGCGGGTGGGGAACGGCGGGGTTTACGTTGGCCCAGAACCCATATTCAGAAGGCTGCATCCCCTCCCAGAATGTCTTTGGCTTCTTGTCGGTGAACGTCATCCGCACGATGGATTTCACGGATTTGAAGCCGTATTTCCATGGCAGCACCAGCCGGATTGGCGCACCGTTCTGCTTCGGGATTGCCTTGCCATAAAGACCCGTGGCCAGAAATGCGAGATCGTTGCCCGCCTCGGCCATCGTCACGCCCTCGATATACGGCCAATCGAACTGGCTCGACCGCACGCCGGGCATCGATTTCGGATCATTGAGCGTTTCGAACTGAATGTATTTCGCCGACGCCAGCGGCTTGCATTGCGCCACCAGGTCCCGCAAGGCAAAGCCGGTCCAGGGGACGGTCATACCCCACCCTTCGACACAGCGGTGCCGGTAAACCCGCTCCTCTAGCGAGACGGATTTGAGCAGGGCGTCCAAGTCGATCGTACGTGGAGCTTCCACCATGCCGTCGTCAGCGATGGTCCAGGGCGCGACCGGCAGGCGTTGCGCCGCCCGGGAGATGGATTTGCTGGTGCCGAACTCATAGTAGTTGTTGTAGCCCGTTGCGTCGGCCTCGTCCGTCAGCGCGCGGCCCGGTTCGTACTTGGCGTTGCGCGGCGCGCCCTGCGCGCTCGCTGTCCCGGCGGAGGCGGCCAACAGTCCGGCGGCCCCCAGCAACGTCGCGCGGCGGCCGAACAGCGTTTCGGGCGTGACAGACGATTCCGGAAGCTCCCAACCCTTGCGCAGATGAATGTGCATCAAATCGCCCTGTACTTTGCCGTTGTCTCAACATCGTCCTCACTTGCCCTGTCCGCAAGGTCCGGCATAAGCCCGCTTACGGCGCGCCTGGCCGTCGCATCCGGCACGCCCAGGCTACGCAGCGCCGCCGCGATCCGGTCTGGCCCATGGCCCGCGTGGGCGGCGGCGAGCAAGGCCGAGAGTTGATCCGCCTCCAGCAGCACCGGCTCCGGCTCAACCGCCGGCACCGGGTTACCCAGTTCGCGGTTGCCGAACGCCAAAAGGCGCAAGCGGGTGCGGTGATCCGCGACGCCACGCCGGTCGTCCATACCGAGTCCGCGAAAGTACCGCTTTTGCCATTTGCTGGCCGGGGTACCGTCCGGCTTCACATCGGCCCGGAACTGCGTGCGCGACTTGCTCCACGTCAGGTACGCTTCCTTCAGCGCCGGATTATCGTCGATCGACACATAGACCGGGTTGAACCGTTCCAGCACGCCGCGCTGGACGGGGGTGATGAAGCAAATGGGCTCACCCTTCCTGAACCGCACCGTCGTGTTCCGCCGGGTGAACTTCCAGTTCATGGTAAACGTGTACGGTGACCAATCCGCCTCCACGATGGCAGCCAGCGGCTGAATGGCATCCTTGAACCGATTGGGTGAGCCGCCGATCAGCAAATCCCAGCCGGGCGGGGTGCGGAACAGCGCCTGGATATGGAATGAGAGTGTACCCTGGCCAAAGATGCTGACGGCCCGGTCAGCCTCGCGCGTCCCGGGCGCGTTCTTGACGATCACGCCGTCTTCGCCCGGAACGCCCGTCCAATACGCCTCGACATCGCAGGAGCTTAGGATCTCCCAGCCATGTGCATTGGCGATGTTGAGCGGCAGGCAGCGATAGGCGAACGCCTCCGGTGTGTTGTCCATCCAGGGCCGCGTCGCCTCGGCCGGGCGGATTTGAGGCTCCCAGCCTTGATGGAGGTAGCAGATCAGGTCCATGCACCACTCCGGAACGCGGGGAACAGACTATGGCATGGCTGGCGCGTGGGTGGGACTCTGCACCTGCACCTGCACCTGCACCGGCACCGGGTCGGGCGCGAACAGCAAACCGAGGATCCAGCCAACATAGAACCGGAAATCCTCGTACGCCTCTGCAAGCGTATAGAACTCGTGAGCGGATCCCGTGAGCCAGCCTAGGAGAATGGGCACCGTGGCAGCAAAGGTCAGGCCGGCGGCGGCAGTGATCGCAACGCTCCGTGCGAGGTTTTGCACAGTCCTAGGGGTCCAGCCCCGTAAGACGATGCGTGTGCCCCAGATGGTAACTGCGCACCCGATTAAGGACGTTGCAACCTCATCCTGTAGCGACCAACCCCAGATAAAGCCTGCCATGACGATCCAGATGCAGGCGATGCCGGTAGCCCAGTAACCGATCCGGCGCGAGGCCAGCGCCGTAAACCAGGCAACAGCCGCGGCGGCCGGAACGGAAGCCCATTCGAGCGCCTGGCTGATGGCATGGTTCAACCGGATCCATTTCGCCGGCTCTTCGGCATGCGCCACACCGAGATAGGCCCCCATCGATTCGTGCACGCAAACCACAGCGGCCCCGATCATGAGCGACACGGCCGCGCCCAGCAAGAATCGGCTGCCGACATGTCCATGCGGAAGCCACATTGCACCCGCCTTCAGCCGTTCGGCTATCGGTTCGACAAAGAAGGTGAACAGTATTGCAATAAACCCGGCATTATATATTTCCGCGCTGCCGAATTCATGGCTGAGCAGCACGGCACCTTGCCAGATCACTTCCGGGGCAAACGCGCATGCCGATACCCACACGACGAAGAGGGTGCATGCAGGCGCGTGGCGAAGGGACAAGGTCGGCTCCGGTAAGGCGCTCAGCATGGTTTGGTGGGCCCGGTGGGACTCGAACCCACGACCACAAGATTAAAAGTCCCGTGCTCTACCAGCTGAGCTACAGGCCCACGAAAGGCTGGACCCGGCATGAACGTCATGCCGGGCCGGCGGTCAAGTGTTCGTTAGCCTTTGACGTCCGATGCCACCTGCATGCGGATGATCTTGTCCGGGCTGGACACGGTGCCGCCACCCCCGGTGCCGCGCTTGATCTTGTCGATCACATCCATGCCCGACACGACCTGACCCCAGATGGTGTACTGGCCATCGAGGTGCGATGCGGGCGCGAACATGATGTAGAACTGGCTATTGGCGCTGTTGGGGTTGCCTGTCCGCGCCGCGCCGACGGTGCCGCGCAGGAACTTGGTCTGCGTCGTGAACTCGGCCGGCAGATCGGGGTACTTGCTGCCGCCGCTGCCGGTGCCAGTCGGATCGCCACCCTGGGCCATGAAGCCCTCGATGACGCGATGGAAGGGAGTCCCGTCATAAAAATGCTCACGGGCCAGCATTTTGACCCGCTCCACGTGTTTGGGTGCCAGGTCAGGGCGGAGGCGGATGGTGACGCGGCCATCCTTGGTGTCCATGTACAGCGTGTTTTCAAGGTCCGCCGGTTGGGCTTGGGCTTCAGACATCAGGGTTCCGATCGCGAGGGTTGCAAGCAGGGTACGGCGCAGCATTGTAGAGCTCCGTTATGTGCGGACGCGGGCCAAGGTCCGCTCCAGCGTGAGGGGGGGTACGAAACTCGACACGTCGCCACCCAGGCGTGCAATTTCCTTCACGAACCGGGAGGAGATGAACTGGTGCCGCTCCGTCGCCATCAGAAACACCGTCTCCACATCCGAGTCTAGCCGGTAGTTCATACCCGCCATCTGAAACTCGTAGTCGAAATCGCTGACCGCGCGCAGCCCCCTGATGATCACACCCGCGTTCACTTCGTGCGCAAAGCCGATCAGCAGGCTGGCGAATGGCCGGACCTCGATCTCGGTGCCGGTGCGCCGGGCGATGGCGTCGCATTCGTGGCGCACCAGCTCGACACGCTCCTCCAGCGGGAAAAGCGGCCCCTTGCCGGCGTTCTCGGCCACGCCCACCACCAGGCGGTGCACGACGCGTGCGGCACGGGCGATGATGTCGACATGGCCGTTGGTGACCGGGTCGAACGTGCCGGGATAGATGCCAATGTGACGAACATCAGACGGCATCGGGCTCTCCCGTCGCCACTGGTTCGGCATCGGCCTCGCCATCGTCCAGCACGGGGAAGACGCTCGTCACCCGCTCGGTATCGCCAAGCCGGAACACGGTCACCCCCATGCTGGCCCGGCCCGTGACGCGCACCTGGTCGGACGGCACGCGGATCAGCCGGCCCTCATCCGTCACCAGCATCACGTCATCGCCCGGGCGGACGGGGAAGCTGGCCACGACCGAGGCACCGGTGCGCGGCGTAAGGTTGATGTTTGCGATGCCCTGACCGCCGCGGCCCGTGACGCGATAGTGGCGCGCCAGCGTGCGCTTGCCAAAACCAAGGTCGGTTACGGTCAGCATGATCTCATCCGGTGCACCCTCGACCGGCTCGTCCACCACCTCTGTCTCCACGACCTCCGACTCCGGCACGTCCTCCTCATCCGGCACCGCGACGCCGCGGTCGACATGGCGCAGTACGCTCAACGAAATCACCTCGTCACCGGACTGCAAGCGGATGCCGCGCACGCCCGAACTGTCCCGCCCGCTGAAGACGCGCACGTTGTCGGCGATTTGGAACCGGATACAGCGTCCAAGTTTGGTAGCCAGGAACAAATCGTCCGGCTCCCGGCAGGTGGCCACGCCGACCAGATGATCGCCCTCGTCCAGCTTCATCGCAATCAGCCCGGCAGCACGCATGTTGCGGAAATCGCTGAGCTTGTTGCGCCGCACGCCGCCACTGGCGGTGCCAAAGACCAGATGGAGATTTTCCCACAGCGTCTCGTCTTGCGGCAGCGGTAATACAGCGGTGATGGTGTCCTGACCGAGGTCGGGGAGCAGGTTCACGAGCGCCCGGCCCTTCGCCGTCGGACTCGCTTCCGGCAGCCGCCAAACCTTTTCGCGATAGGCCTTGCCGCCGCTGCTAAAGAACAGCACCCATTGGTGGGTGTGGGCGTTGAAGCTGCGGATCACGACGTCGTCGCCCCGCGTGCCCGCTGCCGTCCGGCCGCGCCCGCCGCGGTTCTGCTGGCGGAACGTTTCCAGCGTTGTGCGCTTGATGAACCCGTCGCGGGTAATGGTCACTACCATCTGCCCAGGCTCGATCAGGCTTTCATCGTCCTGGTCCGCCACCGCGTCCACGATGCGGGTCTGGCGCGGTGAGCCGATCTCGTCGCGCACCACCAGCAGTTCGTCCCGCATGACGTCCAGCCGGCGGATGCGGCTATCAAGAATTTCGAGCAGCGCCGTGATCTCGCTGGCCACCACAGTCAGGTCGGCCTGGATCTTCTCACGCTCAAGGCCCGTGAGGCGCGCTAGGCGTAGCTCCAAAATACCGCGGGCCTGCGCTTCCGTGAGCTTCACCGTGCCGTCGATGATCTGGTTGCCCACGTCGTCGATCAGTGCCAGCAGCACGCCGATGTCGGCGGCCGGCCAGGCCGGGTCCATCAACGCCGCGCGGGCCGTCGCTGTGTCCGGGCTCGCGCGGATCACGCGGATAATCTCATCGATATTCGCCACCGCGATGGCTAGGCCCACCAGCAGATGCGCCCGGTCCCGCGCCTTGTTCAGCTCGAACCGGCTGCGGCGCAGGATGACCTCTTCGCGGAAAGCGATGAACAGCTGCAACGCGTCCTTCAACCCCAGCAGGCGCGGGCGGCCGGCGTCCAACGCCAGCATGTTAACCGGGAAGTTGGTCTGCAACTGGGTGAAGCGATACAGCTGGTTCAGAACAACTTCCGGTGTCGCCTCGCGCTTTAGTTCGATTACGATCCGCATGCCGTCGCGGTCGCTTTCGTCACGCAGGTCGCTGATACCCTCCACGTCCTTGCCGCGCACGAGGTCGGCGATGCGCTCGATCAGGGTCTTCTTGTTCACCTGATACGGAATTTCGTTGATGATGATGGCGGTGCGGTTGCCACGCATCTCTTCGAACGCCGCTACGGCACGCACCGTGATGCTGCCCCGCCCGGTCTCAAACGCTTGGCGGATGCCGCTGCGGCCAAGGATGATGCCGCCCGTTGGGAAGTCTGGCCCGGGCACGATCTCCATCAGCTGATCGAGCGTCATGTCCGGCTCGGCAATCAGCGCCAGGGTCGCGTCCACGATCTCGGTCGGGTTATGCGGTGGGATGTTGGTTGCCATACCGACGGCGATGCCTTCGCCCCCGTTGATCAGCAGGTTCGGGAAGCCGGCGGGCAGCACCTTTGGCTCCCGCTCGCTCTCGTCGTAGTTGGGGGCGAAGTCGACGGTGCCTTTATCCAGGTCCGCCAGCAGCAGCATGGCCGCGTCGGACAGGCGGGCCTCGGTATAACGCTGGGCGGCCGGGCTATCGCCATCGACGCTGCCAAAATTACCCTGACCGTCGATCAGCGGCAGGCGCAAGCTGAAGGTCTGCGCCAGGCGAACCATGGCCATGTAGATCGCAAGGTCGCCATGCGGATGGTACTTGCCCATCACGTCACCGGCGATACGCGCGCACTTGCGATAGGCTTTGTCCGCCGTGTAGCCGCTTTCGTACATGGAATAGAGAATGCGGCGATGCACCGGCTTCATGCCGTCCCGCGCATCCGGCAGCGCCCGGCTGACGATGACGGACATGGCGTAGTCAAGGAACGAGCGCCGCATCTCGGTCTCGATCATCACGGCGGGCGTGGCAGGCGGTTGGTCGCCCGGTGGCGACGGCGGCGGAAGGTCTGTAGGCGGCAAGTCGGAGGCGGGCGGCAGGTCGGAGACGGGTGGCAGGTCGGACACTGTTATTTCCAGGGATGGGGACTCGCGCTGAAACGAGGCCGTTTCTTACTGATTCTGTATAGGCCGCCGTCGCGTATGGCGAAAGCGGCTGGCGCGAAAGGGGGCTGGGTCGATGACCGGAACACCGGACCCTAGCAGGTCCGCGACCAGGCGGCCGGTCACAGGTCCGCTGGCCAGGCCGATATGCCCGTGGCCGAACGCGTGTACGACGGCGGCGCACCGGCGTGACGGCCCAATCACGGGCAGGCCGTCGGTCACGCTCGGGCGATGGCCCATCCAGGTCGTGACCCGGCTGTCCGGCAGGTCGCGCGGCAGGGCGGGGAACAGGCGTAGCGCCCAGCCTTTCAGGACTGCGGCGCGGCGCCAGTCCGGGGCGGCGCCGGTCTGCGCCAACTCGACCTGCCCGGCCACCCGCAGCATGGGACGACCGACTTGCTGCAACAACGTGACGGACATCTTGCCGTCGCTGGGCATCAGCGGCAAGCGCGGCATGGGAGCGTCGTCACCCGGGTCGATCGTGACGTGGTAGCCCCGTTCGGAGCGGAGCGGCACGCGGTCGCCTACCATGCGCGCCAGGGCCGCCGAGTGTGCACCGGCGGCGATCACGGCGGCCGTGCACGGAATAAGCCCATCGGGCGTCCACACCGCCCGCAGCTGGCCGTGGGCGACATCGAACCCGGCTGCCTGCCCCGTTTTCAGACGCGCGCCGAGCGTAACCGCGTAAGCCGCCAGATGCGCCACGTAACCGCCCGGATCGGCGCAATGCGCGCCGTCGTGCACCAGCACGCCAAAGGTGTAGCGCGGGTCGAGCGCCGGTTCCTGCTGGCGCAACGCATCGGCGTCGAGCGTGGTCCAGGTCACGCCATTGTCGCGGCGCAAGCGCCAGGCCAGTGCCTCCGCCGCAAACGCCGCGCGGTCCGGGAATACATAGAGCAGCCCACGAAGCGCCACGTAGTCCGGCGCACCTGCTGCCGCGGCCAAGGCTTTGTGCCGGGCGGGCGCGTCGCCCACCAGCGTGCGCAGTACCCGCGCCGTCCGCTCCACCCGCGGCAGAGTTGCCCCGGCGAGCATGAACCGCATCAGCCATGGTGCCAAACCCAGCACAGCGCCTGGGCGGATCGTGAGCGGGCCTGTCGCATCCAGCAAATAGCCCGGCACCTTCCGCCATAGGCCAGGCAACGCCATCGGTACGACCGAGCTTGGGCTGAGCCAAGCGCCATTACCAAAACTTGCCGATTGTTGACCACCGGGCGGCCCGGGATCGAGTAGCGTGACCTGCCAGCCGTCGCGCAACAACTCGATTGCACTACAGACCCCGGCGATGCCGGCCCCAATGACAACCGCGCGGGGTTTAGGCGTCGCGGCGAACGATCGCTTTCTCCTGGCCCCACTTTTCCGGACAACGGATGCGGAACGGGCCATCCACCAGATAGGTAAACAGCTTGCGCTTCGGGTCCGCCGGGTCTGCCCGCCAGCCCTGGATCGTACCGCCGTAATAAGCATCTTCGGCCCGGGCGGCATGGAGGTACAATCGCCCGCCCACCGCCTCGTTCGCAACGTCGTCCGTCACGGGCCACGTGCCGGTTTCATACCGGGTCGGCTCCGGACCGACCCGTTTGTTTTTCAAACCCTGCTTACACAATAGATGGAGGTCGACAACCAAAGCCTGCAAATCCTACGCAGCGGCGACGGCCCGGCGGGCCATGACGCCGATCAAGTGAGCACGATACTCCGGACTTGCGTGAATGTCGCCATTAAGTCCATCGGCTGGCGTGACGATGTTGCGGATCGCTTCGGGCGACCAATTTTGCGTCAGCGCCTCCTCCATGGCTGTATGACGGAAGACGCCGTCCTGCCCGGCGCCCGTGATCGCCACGCGCACACCGGCCGGGCCGCGCGCCACGAACACGCCGACCATGGCATAGCGGGACGCGGGATTACGGAACTTCTCGTAGGCGGACTTTTCAGGCACCGGAAATTCGATGGAGGTGATCAGCTCATCCGCAGCAAGGGCCGTGGTGAACATGCCCTGGAAGTAATCGTCGGCCTTGATGGCCCGGGTGTTGGTGTGAATGGTAGCCCCCAACGCCAGGGCGGCGGCCGGGTAGCAGGCCGAGGGGTCGTTGTTGGCGAGGCTACCGCCCATCGTGCCACGTTGCCGGACCTGCGTGTCGCCGATCTGCTGCGCCATGTACGACAGGCCGGGTATGGCCTTAGCGATGCCGGGGTCGGTCGCGATCATGTGGTGCGTCGTCATGGCACCGATCGTAATGGTCCCTTCACCGACCGTAATGCCAACAAGGTTCAATCCGGCCAGATCGACGATCGACGACGGCTTATTCAGCCGTTGTTTCAGGACCGGGATGAACGTCTGGCCGCCCGCCAGCGCCTTGCTGTCCATGTCGCCCAGCGCCTTGATTGCGTCCGGGACGGAAGCCGGTTTGACGTAAGTAAAATCGTACATGCCTAATTCCTACTCTGCCGCCATGCGCGGCTGGTTGGCTTGGATCAAGGACCAAATCTTTTGGGGCGACGCGGGCATGTCGAGGTGCCGCACCCCGTAATCCCGCAGTGCATCCACCACGGCGTTGATGACCGATGGTGGGGAACCGATCGCCCCCGTCTCCCCGGCGCCCTTGGCCCCAAGCGGGTTATGCGTGCACAAAGTAACCTCGTTACTGGTGTGCATGGGCGGGAAGTCATGCGCGCGCGGCATCTGATAGTCCATGAACGACCCGGTTACGAGCTGCCCGGCTTCGTCATACACGGCATTCTCCATCAGCGCCTGGCCGATGCCCTGCGCCAGGCCACCCTGTACCTGGCCCTCTACGATCATGGGATTGATCACGCGGCCTACATCGTCGCTGGCGACCATGTTCACCACCTGGACGACGCCCGTCTCCGGATCGATCTCGACCTCGCAGATGTGGCACCCGGCGGGGAAGGTGAAGTTCTTTGGATCATAAAACGCGGTTTCGTCCAGGCCGGGCTCCAGCTCCTCGATCGGGTAGTTGTGCGGCACGTAGGCCGCAAGCGAGATTTCGGCCAGCGCCTTCTTTTTGTCTGTGCCAGCGACCGAGAAATGGCCGTCCTTGAACTCGATATCCTCGACCGAGGCTTCCATCATGTACGCCGCGATCTTCTTACCCTTGGCGATCACCTTATCCATCGCCTTGACCATGGCCGACCCACCGACGGCCAGGCTGCGGCTGCCATAGGTGCCCATGCCGAACGGGATCCTGGCCGTGTCGCCATGCACGATCTCGATCTGGTCGAACGGCACGCCCAGCTGGTCGGACACCAGCTGCGCGAACGTCGTCTCGTGCCCCTGGCCGTGGCTATGAGTGCCGGTGAACACACTCACGCTGCCGGTGGGGTGGACGCGAATGTTGGCTACCTCATACAGCCCGGCGCGCGCGCCCAGCTGGCCCACGAGCTTGGATGGCGCAATGCCGCACGCTTCGACATAGGTGCTCATGCCGATGCCGCGCAGCTTGCCCCGGCGCGCGGCCGCGGCCCGGCGTGTCTCGAACCCGGCCCAGTCGGCCGCCTTCATCGCGCTATCCAGGGTCGCGGTGTAGTTGCCGCTGTCATAATTGAGCGCAACCGGCGTCTGATAGGGGAACTGGTTGGGCTGGATGAAGTTGCGCCGCCGCAGCGCCACCCGGTCGATGCCGGTCTGCTGCGCGGCCACGTCCACCAGACGCTCCAGCAAATAAGTCGCCTCTGGGCGGCCTGCGCCGCGATAGGCGTCGACCGGGACGGTGTTGGTAAAGACGGCCTTTACCTCGGCATAGATCACCGGGGTCGTATACACGCCGGCCAGCAGCGTGGCCGACAGATAGGTCGGCACGGCCGGGGCAAAGGTGCTGAGATAGGCACCCATGCTGGCCAGCGTACTAACACGCAGCGCCAGGAACTTGCCATCGGCCGCCAGCGCCAGCTCCGCCACGCTCACATGATCGCGGCCATGGGCGTCGGACACGAAGGCCTCGCTGCGGTCCGACGTCCACTTCACCGGGCGTTTCAGCTTGCCGGCCGCCCAGGTCACCATCGCCTCTTCGGCATAATGGAAAATCTTGCTGCCGAACCCGCCGCCCACGTCGGGCGCCACGACGCGCAACTTGTTTTCTGGGATGTGCAGCACGAATGCGCCCATCAGCAGGCGGATCACGTGCGGGTTCTGGCTCGTGGTCCACAGCGTGTAGTCGCCCGATGACGGGTCGCACTCGCCGATCGCCGCCCGGGTTTCAAGCGCGTTGGGCACGAGGCGGTTATTGGTCAGCTCGAGCTTCACGACATGCGCGGCCTGCGTGAACGCCTGGTCCACCAACGCCTTGTCGCCAATATGCCAGTCGTAGCAGAGATTGCCGGCCGCCGCGTCGTGCACCAGCGGCGCGCCCGGCGCTACAGCGTCTTTCAGATGCGCGACCGATGCGAGGTCTTCGTAATCAATACGCAGCAGTTCCGCCGCGTTGCGCGCCTGCTGCTTGGTTTCGGCGATCACCAGGACCACCGGGTCACCCACATGACGCACGCGGTCTGTTGCCAGAACGGGATGCGGCGGCTCGACCATCGGTGAGCCGTCCTTGTTGTGGATTTGCCAGCCACAGGGCACGCCACCCACGCCATCGGCGGCCAGGTCGGCCCCGGTATAGACGGCGACTACGCCCGGCGCGGCCGCGGTTGCGCTGGTGTCGATGCCGAGGATGCGCGCATGCGGCCGGTCCGAACGGCGGATGACGGCGTGAAGCTGGTCCGGCTTGTTCATGTCATCCGTGTACCGGCCCCGGCCAGCCAGGAAACGGTGGTCTTCCTTGCGGCGGACAGAAGCGCCGATGCCTTCGAAACCCATGACGACAACTCCCTAGTTGTTGGCTCCGGCTTGCTGCCGGTTGCGGCCTGTTTGGCCCAGGCTACCCTAGCCAGGCTACTCTGGCTAAGGCCGCTCTGGCTAAGACTACTCTGGCTGAGACTACTCTGACTAAGGCTACTCTGCTGCGACTGCCAGCTGCGTGTGCATCAACGGCACGGCGGCGGCGATTGCCTTGACGATATT
>JANONC010000172.1:0-4651 GCA_031420655.1 Rhodospirillales bacterium
CGTCCGCACCTGCGCCGGGATGCCGCGCAGCGCCTTCAGCCGGGCCTTGTACGCACGCAGCTCCGCAACGTTGGGCAACCAGCCGTGTACGAGCAGATGCGCAATCTCCTCGAACTCGCTGGTGGTGGCGACGTCCAGGATGTCGTAGCCGCGGTAGTGCAGGTCGTTGCCGGTGCGGCCCACGGAGCACAGCGCGGTGTTACCGGCCGTCACGCCACTGAGGGCGACGGACTTTTTTGGCTTGGGGATCGTCTCGGACATGATCGCAGCTCCCTGGTTCTAAGCGGCTGCTTTGATGCAGCCTTCGGGTTTGAAGACCCGTTTGGCCCACGCCCACGCCCACGCCGGCGCCAGTAAAGCCGGTGGCTTAACTGGCCGCGGCACGAGGCCGCCGGGGCGCATTTCGAGCATCTTAGAAAATGCCTGGCAGTCCGTGCTGCACCCGACCAGCCGGCATGGCGACGTTCAGCTGACCGAGCGTGCCGGCTGGCAGCGTGGCCAGGCCCTCGCACGCGGTCAGGAACCGCTCGGCCTCTGCCGGCTCGATCAGGCCTTCGGTCATGGTGCGGAACTTGTGCACATAGGCCGGACGGGTCCAGGGCGTGGCACCGAGCGGATGGGCGTTGGCGACCGCTTTTTCGCCCGCAATCACCCGGCCATCGTTCATGGTGATAACGATCCGTCCGCCGAACGCCAGCTGGTTGTGGTCTTTCGCGTGGTAGCGCGCGGTCCACTCCGGCACCTCGACCGTGCGGATTTTGTGCCAGAGCCGCACGGTGTCCGCGCGGGCCGCACGCTCCGGCGCGTAGCTGCGGACGTGGTGCCAGGCACCGTCCTGCAAAGCAACGGCCACGATGAACATGATGGAGTGGTCTAGCGTCTCACGGCTAGATGCCGGGTCCATCTTTTGCGGGTCGTTGGCGCCCGTGCCGATCACGTAGTGGGTGTGGTGGCTGGTCTCGATCAGGACGTCCTTCACATCGTCCCAGTTGCTAACCTGCCGACCCAAATCGAAGGCGAGGTCGATCAGCGCCTGGCTTTGGTACTCGGCCGAATGCTCCTTCGTGTAGCTGTCGAGGATTGCGCGCTTTTGCTCGCCCGGGCCCGGCAGCGGCACGTGGTACTCGGCGTCCGGTCCATCGAGCATCCAGGCGATGACACTGTCTTCGCCTTCATAGAGCGGGCTGGGCGCGCCCTCGCCCCGCATGCAGCGGTCGACCGCCTCGATCGCGAGCTTGCCGGCATGGGCGGGGGCGAAGGCCTTCCAGGAACTGATGGCACCCTTGCGGCTCTGGCGTGTGGTGAAGCTGACATGGGCGGCCTGCTGCACGGCCTGGAAAATGATCTCGACTGGCAGGTTCAGCAATGTGCCGATACCGGCCGCCTGGGCCGGGCACAGATGGGCAATGTGGTCGATCTTGTGGGCATGGAGGCAGATGGCGCGCACGAGGTCGATCTGGATTTCGTAGCCGGTGGCGAGCCCGCGCAGCAGGTCAGCACCGGAACAGCCCTTGGTCTGTGCAACGGCTAAAATTGGCGGAATGTTGTCGCCCGGATGGCTGTAATCGGCGGCCAGGAAGGTGTCGTGCATATCGAGCTCACGGACGGCGGTGCCGTTGGCCCAGGCAGCCCATTCGGGGCTGACCTGCGTCTCGGGGCCCATGCCAAAGACGGATGCGCCATGCGCCCTGGGGTGGGCCAGCGCCATGTCCCGCGCGCTGATGCAGGGGTGGCGGTTCACGCTGGCGATGGCCACGGCGGCGTTGTCGATCACGCGGTTGATCAGCATTTCTACTACGTCTGGCGCCACGGCCACCGGGTCGGCGGCGACGGCGGCGATCTTCATCGCCAGCTGATCCGCTTCCGGCAAGTTGGCGGTGGACGGATGGACGCGGACGCTGTGCGTGTGCATGGGAGTTCCTTGGCTAGTGCAAAACTCATAGGGTCGCGCAATGGGCGTCGCAAGCGGGGCCGGTGGCGCGCCGGCCCGGGTTGTTGCGGGCGTGTGCCCACTCCATTTAAAGGTACACTGTACTCCAGGGAACTTATATGCCCGACAACCTTCCGCCCGATCGTTGGCATCCCGACCGGACCCAGGCGCTGCCGGCCTGGACGACGCCGTCCACGGCGGTTGCGATATGGCGAGGTGCGCGGGGCTTGTGTCCGGCCTGTGGCGTCGGCCATGCCTTTGCCGGTTACCTGAAGGTCGTGCCGGAGTGTGAATTCTGTCATGCGCCGCTTGGTGCGATGCGGGCCGACGACGCGCCGCCCTATTTCACGATCCTGATTGTGGGTCATCTGATGGTGCCGATGATCTATTGGTTGGAGACCGCGGTGCGTCCCGCCCTGTGGGTGCATGCGGCTATTTGGCTGCCGCTTACCGTGGTGCTGTGCATGGGGCTGCTGCGCCCGGTGAAGGGGGCGACGCTCGGCCTCATGCTGCGGCTGGGTATGACCCAAGACCACTCTGCGTGATGGAGGGCATGACCGGCCCCGTGAACCGCCTGGCCCGTGTCGTTTTGGTTGGCGAGGCGCTGACCCGGCTGCACCCGGTGCTGGAAGCGGACCGCGCGGCGGCGGTCGCGGATCTGGAGGCTGAAAACGAGTTCGCCCTCGTCCGCGCCAACATGCCCGGCCCCTACGCGCTGCATCTGTCGATCCATGAGGGCCGGCTGCTGTTCGACGTGCGCGATACGGCAGGTGAGCCGCTCACGGCCCTGGTGCTGGCACTGGGGCCGTTTCGTGGGTTGATCAAGGATTATCAGATGCTTGTCGACAGCCACATGCTGGCTGTCGAGGAGGGCCGGGGTGAGCGCATTCAGGCGATCGATATGGGCCGCCGTGGTTTGCACAACGAAGGGGCGGCGCTGCTGCAGACGCGGCTGCAGGGCAAGGCCACGATCGATGACGAGACGGCGCGGCGGCTGTTCACGCTTGTGTGTGTGCTGCATCAGCGTATCTAGCGGCCGATGAAAATCAATGGCGTTCCGCACCGCACCATCTGGCTCGATCCGGATGGGTGGTCCGTGCATATTATCGACCAAACGCGGCTGCCATGGGCGTTTGCGACGGTGCGGTTGACGACGGGGGCAGAGGCGGCGCACGCGATCAAGACTATGCTGGTCCGGGGCGCGCCGCTGATCGGGGCGGCGGCCGCTTACGGGCTGGCGCTGGCGCTGCGGCAGGACCCTGAAACGCAGGCAATGGAACAGGCGGCGGCGATGCTGGCGCACACGCGTCCCACCGCGGTCAACCTGCGCTGGGCGCTGGGCCGCATGCTGACCCGGCTACGCAACGCACGGCCCGTAGACCGGGTGCGCGCTGCGTATGCGGAGGCGGCGCTGATCGCCGATGAGGATGCGGCGCAGAACCAGGCGATCGGCCAGCACGGCGCACCGTTGTTGCGTGCGGCGCAAAAGCCGGGACGGCCGGTGCAGGTGCTGACGCATTGCAACGCCGGATGGCTTGCGACTGTCGATTGGGGGACGGCGCTGGCACCCATCTACACCGCGCACGATGCGGGCGTGCCGGTGCACGTGTGGGTGGACGAAACGCGGCCGCGCAACCAGGGTGCATCACTGACTGCGTGGGAACTGGGGCAGCATGGGGTGCCGCATACCGTCATTTCGGACAATGCGGGCGGGCATCTGATGCAGCACGGCGCAGTTGACCTGGCCATTGTCGGCACGGACCGGGTGACACGCACAGGGGACGTGGCGAACAAGATCGGCACCTATCTGAAGGCGCTGGCGGCGCATGACAACGCCGTGCCGTTCTGGGTCGCGACCCCGTCCAGCACCATCGACTGGACGCTCATGGATGGCGTGGCGAGCATCCCGATTGAAGAGCGGGACGCGGCCGAGCTGACCACCATGACTGGGCGCGGGCCGGATGGCCGGGTGGTGACGATCCAGGTCGTGCCCGATGGCAGCGGTGCCGCCAATCCGGCGTTCGACGTGACTCCCGCCCGCCTGGTGACGGGCTTGATCACGGAGCGTGGCTGCTGCCCGGCCACTGCGGACGGGTTGCGGGGTTTGTTCCCCGAAAGCGTGTGAGGCTCTGGCCGGTTCTGTTGCTGCTGGCCGGGTGCGGTGGTGCGCCCAGGGCCGACGTGGTGCTTGCACCGGTCGACCCGAACCTGCACGTGCCGGATTATGCCCGCCGCCCGTTTGAGCGGTTCAGCCGCGCCAATGCCATCGCCATTACGCTTCGCGAATGGCGCGCGTTCGGCGCCATGGTGGATGACGGGCCACCCCGCGCCGAGCCGTACCCGCGGGCCGACAACGATCCCGGGCTGTGGCAGCGCGTGGGCGATTATTGGTGGGGCGGGCTGGACGCCGGGTCGCGTGAGAGCGGGTGGACGCCGCGCTATAACGAGTTCGGCAGCCCCTATGGCGGCCCGGCCCCGGCGTGGTCGGCCGCGTTTATTTCCTACGTTATGCGGATGGCGGGGGCTGGCGGATTATTTACCAATTCGGCGTTGCATGCCGATTACATCAACGCGGCGGCGAATGGGACTGGCGCGCTGCAGGCCGAGCGTCCGGATCGATACGCGCCGGTGCCGGGCGACCTGATCTGCCTACCGCGCGGTGAGGCGCGCGGCTTGCGGTTCGAGGACCTGCCGGCCCCGCGATTCACCGCGCATTGCGAC
>JANONC010000173.1:0-5851 GCA_031420655.1 Rhodospirillales bacterium
CCACCCTGCGATGGCGGGGGATCGAGCCGTGCGGGCGGCGCGATTGGAGCGACGGTGGGCGGGTTCTGCCGGGCAAAATCGGCCTCTGCCTGGCGTTTGGCAATCTCCTCCATGCGGCGGCGCTGGGCATTGCCTTGCTCATCCAGCTGGCCGCGCAGCCGGCGGACTTCGTCTTCCAGCGTCTGCACCCGATCCAGCAGCTGCGCCGCCATCTCGTTGCCGCCGCCCCCGCTCGACGCGCGCAGCGGCGCGGGGGCCGGCTGGCCACGCTGCGACTGCAAGGCTTGTAGGTCACGCCGCATCTCCAGGATCTGGTTCTGCAACGCGATCCCCTCGCGGCTATCCATTTGCGCAACCGCCGGCGCTGCAGCCAAGCAGGGCATCAACAGCCCCGCGATGGCCAGCCAGGCGTGGCGCATCCTAGCGGACAGAGGTCGTCGCGTTGCGGTTCTGGGCGTAGGCTTGCTCGTCCGAACCCACCGCCGTCGGGCGCTCCTTGCCATAGCTGATGGTGGTGATGCGGGCCGAGCTGACGCCGCGTGCCACCAGATAATCCCGCGATGCATTGGCCCGGCGCTGACCCAGCGCCAGGTTATACTCCGTCGTGCCACGTTCATCGCAATTACCGGCCACCTGCACGCTAACCTGCGGGTAGCGGCCCAGCCACGACGCCTGCCGTTCCAACGTCGCACGACCTTCGGCCGACAGGCTCGAACTATCGAGCGCATAGAATACCCGGTCGCCGACATTGGCCACGAGGTCATCCTGCGTCCCAGCCCCGCCCGTGGGCGATAGTGAACTACCGCCACCGGTGCCCGCCCCGGATGTGTCGGCCGGCTTGTCCGCGCAGGCACTCAGCAAGGCCAGGGTGGCAATCAGTGCGGCGACAGGAAGCTTCATGGGTTAGTCCTTATCCACGGTTGGGCCATTTGGGGGCGTGCTACGCCCAAAAACCCGCACTATGCAAGCAAAGGCGACCACGCCGGGTCGCTCGCGTCGGTGGGAGTCGTGATCGTACGCTCGTTGAACCCAGTAATGTCGATGCTGACCAGACGGCTCGAGAACCCACCGCCGCCCGGCCGCGCCGGGGTCTCGCGGTAAAACATCAGCACGCGGCCGTTGGGCGCAAAGGTCGGTCCTTCGACCGCGAAGCTCTCACTCAGGATGCGTTCGCCAGACCCGTCGGGTCGCATCACGCCGATGGCGAACGTACCGCCGCTGATGCGCGTGAACGCAATCAAGTCTCCGCGCGGGGACCACACTGGCGTCGCGTACCGGCCGCGGCCGAAGCTGATTCGCCGCACGCCGCCGCCGCCCGCGTCCATCACGTAGAGTTGCTGGTCCCCGCCGCGGTCGGAGTTGAACACGATCTGCGACCCGTCTGGCGAGAAGCACGGGCTGGTGTCGATGGCGCCGGAGCTTGTTAGCCGCCGCTCCCGCCCGCCACCCACGCCCACGGCGATAATGTCCGAGCCGCCACCGCGTGAGACCGACATCACGATCGTATTGCCATCGGGGCTGAACCGGGGCGCGAACGTCATGCCCTCGTATTCGCCCAGGATGCGCTCTCTGCCGGAGCCGAGATCGAACGTGTAGACGCGCGGGCGATTATTCGTAAAGCTCATGAACACGATCTGATCGCGCGTCGGGTGGAAACGCGGCGTCAGCGCCAGCCAGGTGCCATCGGTCAAAAAGCGGTTACCCTCGCCATCCTGGTCCATGATCGCCAGCCGCTTGACCCGGCGGTCGCGCGGCCCGGTACCTGCCACATAGACGATACGCGTGTCGAAATAGCCCTTTTCGCCCAGCAGGCGCTCATAGATCACGTCGCTGATGATGTGCGCGATCCGCCGCCAGTTGCTGCTGGTGGTGGTATAGGCGGTGCCCTGGATCTGCTGGCCGGGCAGCACATCCCACAGGCGGAACTCGACCCGCACGTTGCTGCCGCCACCCTCCACCTTGCCCGTGACCAGCGCCTGCGCACCCGCCGCGCGCCAGTTTTGAAAATTGGGCGTGTCGCCGTCTGGGCCGATCTGCGCCGCAGCGGGCACGGGCCGGAACAGGCCGGAGTGGGCAAGGTTGTTGGTGATCACCGCCACCATCTCGGCGCCGAGGCCAATGCCGGCAAAGTTCGGGATCGCGATCGGTATGGGCGCCGTGCGGGCCCGGTCGACCGTAATCTCTGGCTGCTTATTGCCCTCCCCCACGCCTTGCGCCTGGGTGCCAAGTGGCATCGTTGTCACCGCAATGCCCGTCAGCAAGGCACGGCGGCGGCTGAGTAGATTGAACATGAAGGAACTCCTTTGCGGCGGACCAGCGCCGCGCTTATGGCCGGAACGTGATTTCGAAGGTGCGGTTCTGCCCCAGCATGGATTGCGGTAGCGGCAGCGTCGCGCAGGCCGGGTCGAGCGCGGTGCGGCGGGCGCGTTCGGCAAAGGCACGGGCGACGCCGCTACGCCCGCCTTCGGACGGGGCGAGGTCGGCCCGCTGGATAGTACCGGTCGTGTCTGTGGTCACGATTAGGCGTACGGACTGGCTGGCGAAATCACGCGCTGCCGTGTCACCGGTCCAGCACTCGCGCAGACGGTCGCCGATGGCACCCCGGGCCTGCGCCGACAGCAGCGCGTTGTCGACGCCCTGGGTCACGCCACCGCCGGGCGCGCCGCCGCGGGGCGGGTTGGGCACCGCGCGTGGCGGCTCCGTCTGCTGACGCAGCACGCGCAGGCGCTCCAGCGTGTTGGCCAGTTCGCGTGAGTCAGCAAGCGGCGTGCGCGGCACTTGCGGCTGGTTGGTCATGCTGGGCGTGGGCGGCGCCGGCGTAGGCGGCTGCGGCCGGGGCGGCGTGGGAGGCGGCGGGGGCGGCGGGCGTGGCGGCGCGGGCGTGGGCGTGGGCACCGGAACCGGTGTGGGCGTGGGTGCAGGCGGCGGTGGCGGCGTAGGGGTGGGCGGCGCGGGGACCGGCGGCGTAGGCGTGGGTACGGGCGGCGGCGCCGGGGGCGGGGGCGGCGGCAACGGCGGCGGCGCAAGCGGGGTTGGGCGCGGCGGCTCCGGGCTAGGCTGCAGCGGCGTGGGTACCGGGGCCAACCGTGGCGACGGCGTGGGGCCGGGCGTCGGCGCACGCTGGGCGGGTGGCCCGGTGAACTCCATCGCAACCGTGTCCGCCTCCGGGGCCGGCGGCGGTAGCGGCTTGGGCAGCACCAACAGCAACGACACCAGCAGCAGGCCATGGAGGGCGGCCGAGATCCAGCCGCTGCGGCGTAGAGCGGGCGACATTAGGGCAGGCTAGCGGCCCGGACGCCGGCCCGGGCCAGTATTGGGCGCAAGTGCGGTTTGCTCCGCCAGCAGCGCCACTTTCGTGAACCCGCCCTGCGTGATGGTCGCCATCACCTCCATGATGGTGCCGTACGGGACCGTCTTGTCGCCCCGCACATAAATCCGCCGGTCCGGCTTGCCCTGCGATATCGCCTGCAGCTTCGTCACCAGTTCCGGCAGCGGCAACTCACTGTCTTGCAAAAAGATCTTACCCGCCCCGTTGATAGAAATCGTCAGCGGCTCGCTATCCTGGTTCAGCGGTGCCGCACTCGTCTTCGGCAGATCGACGTTCACGCCCGACGTCATGAGCGGGGCTGCGACCATGAACACGATCAGCAACACCAGCATCACATCCACCAGCGGCGTTACGTTGATCTCGGCCAGCGGGCGGTAGCGGCCGCGGCGACCTGCATTACCCCCCATCGCCATCAGACCTGCTCCTCACTCTGCCGCGACAGGATGCCGCCGAACTCGGAGCCGAACCCCTCCATCCGCGACGCGAACCGGCCCAAATCCGAGCTGATCTTGTTGTATGCCAACACGGCCGGTATGGCAGCCACGAGGCCGATGGCGGTCGCG
Source organism: Rhodospirillales bacterium (assembly GCA_031420655.1). Lineage (GTDB taxonomy): Bacteria > Pseudomonadota > Alphaproteobacteria > Acetobacterales > Acetobacteraceae > JANPPS01. Next base: position 3,892 of record JANONC010000173.1, read on the forward strand.
AACAGCGCCTCCGCAATGCCCGGCGCCACGACGCTGAGGTTGGTGTTACGACTGGTGGCGATAGCGCTGAACGAGCGCATGATGCCCCAGACGGTGCCGAACAGCCCGATGAACGGGGCCGTTGCTCCAACGCTGGCAAGGAACACCATCCAGCGTTCCAAACGGTCCATCTCGCGCTGAACTGTCACTGTCACCGTCCGGTCGACGCGGTCGCGCACGCTGCCGCGGGTCATATCCGCACCCGCTACCCGGGCACTGCGCTGCCACTCGCTCATCGCTGCGCCAAACACGGCCGCGACCGGGTGCGTCGGGCGCTTACCCTCGACCTCATACAGTTCGTCCAGGCTGCCGCCCGACCAGAACCGGTCCTCGAATGCATCTGCCGCCCGGTTGGCCCGGCGCAGCGTGAGCGACTTTTCCAGGATGATCGCCCACACCCAGACGCTGGCCGCCAGCAGCAGGATGATGACGCCCTTCACCACCCAGTCCGCCTGCAGGAACAAGCCCAGCAGCGACAGGTCGCCCTGTGCCGCGAGGTTTGTCGTTTCGACTGCTGTGTTCACTCAACTCACTCCTTCAAGCGCCGCCACCCAGCGGTCTGGGATACGTGCCGGCCGCCCCTGGTTACTCACCGCCGCCAGCATGACGCGCGCTGTGGCCAGCACCACCCCGTCCCGCTCGATCCGTTGCGTCACCACAATGCGCGCCGGGCTCAGCACCCATGGTCCGGTCAGCACCACCAACGTATCGTCCAGCCGGGCGGGCCGCAGATAGTCCATTTCCGCGCGGCGTACCACAAAGCTGAGGCCATGGTCGCGCTGGAGTTCGGAATGCGGGGCACCGGTCGTGCGCAGCGCCTCCGTCCGGGCGCGTTCGGCGTAATGCAGGTAGCGGGCGTGGTAGACGACCCCACCGGCATCGGTGTCCTCGTAATAGACGCGCAATTCGTGGCGAAAGATCATTCGGGGGCTAGCAGATCCGGCTGCAGCCCCTGAGGTGGCTTAAGGCCGAGGTGTCGCCAGCCGCCTTCCCCCAGCATACGGCCGCGGCTGGTGCGGAGCACGAGGCCTTCCTGGATCAGATAGGGCTCGATCACGTCTTCCAGCGTGTCTCGTGCCTCGGCCAATGCGGCGGCCAGCGTCTCGACCCCGACCGGGCCGCCCGCATGGTGTTCGGCGATGCGGCGCAGATAGCGGCGGTCCATAGCGTCCAGGCCGAGGCGATCGACCTCCAGCCGGGTCAGTGCCGCGTCGGCCATCGCGCGGTCGACCGGGTCCTGCCCGGCTACGGCGGCAAAGTCCCGCACCCGGCGCAGCAGCCGCCCGGCAATGCGCGGCGTGCCGCGCGACCGGCGGGCAATCTCGGCCGCGCCCTCTTTTTCCAGGTTAAAGCCCAGCTTGTCCGCACCGCGGGCAACGATCAGCTCCAGCTCGGCATGGGTGTAGAAGATAAGTCGCAGCGGGATGCCGAATCGGTCCCGCAGCGGCGTTGCCAGCAGCCCGGCGCGCGTCGTGGCCCCCACCAGAGTAAAGGGCGCCAGTTCGATCCGCACGGACCGTGCCGCCGGGCCCTCGCCGATGATGAGGTCAAGCTGGAAGTCCTCCATCGCCGGGTACAGCACCTCCTCGATGGCGGGCTGCAGGCGGTGGATTTCGTCGATGAACAAGACGTCTCGCGGCTGCAGATTGGTCAGGATGGCAGCCAGGTCCCCGGCGCGCTGGATAACCGGGCCGGAGGTGGCGCGGAACCCCACGCCGAGTTCGCGGGCGACGATTTGGGCGAGGGTCGTTTTGCCAAGACCCGGCGGGCCATGCAGGAGCACGTGGTCGAGCGCTTCGGCCCGGCCTTTGGCAGCCTGGATAAAAATACGTAGGTTTTCGCGACTGGCCTTTTGTCCGACGAACTCCGCCAACGTCTGCGGGCGCAGGCTGGCTTCGGAGGAGTCGTCCGGATGGCGGTC
>JANONC010000174.1:0-6501 GCA_031420655.1 Rhodospirillales bacterium
TGACCCGGCGGTTCTAACCCGATTGCAGGGCGGCGCAATCAGGTAAGGGCGATTGCGACCACGCTGGTAATAAATACACCAACGGTCAGCATCATGCCTGTCACACGAAACTCCAACACTTCGTCCGCCTGACTGACGCCAAAGGCTTGCGACACGCGGCCGATCGCCAGCACCCGGCAGAGCGTATGCACGACCCAAGACGCCGCCACCCGCACTTTTGTCATGGAGATCAGCAGCAACGCAAATGGCGCATACTCGGCGAAATTGCCGTGTACCCGTACCGCCCGCTTGACCGCCGGTTTACCACCAGTACCGAGCAAGACTTTACCCCGCCCGGCAGACCGTGATCATGCGAGTGGCCCAGTATACGGAGAGCGCCGCGGGGGCCGCCACGGCCCTATCAGAACGACACCGGCGTGGCTTGCACCACCAGTGGCAGCGCCCGCACCTGGGCCAGCACCGCTTCCGGCACCGCCTCGTCAACGCTTACCAGGCAGATCGCATCGCCCCCCGCAGCCGACCGGCCGAGGTGGAACGTCGCGATGTTGATACCCGCATCGGCCAGCGTCGCGCCGAACCGGCCAATGAAGCCGGGCTTGTCCTGGTTGGTTACATACAGCATGTGACCGTTGAAATCGGCCTCGACCTTAATGCCTTTCACCTCCACCAGGCGGGGGCGGGACCCGGCGAACAGCGTACCCGCGACCGAACGTATGCCCCGCTCCGTCGTGATAGTGAGGCGCACCAGCGTCTGGTATTCGCTTGGCCGGTCATGCACGGTTTCGGCCACGTTCAGGCCACGCTCCCGCGCCAGCACCGGGGCGTTGACCATATTGACCCCGGCCATCATCGGCGACAGCAAGCCGGCCAGCAGCGCCGCCGTGAGCGGTTTGTGGTTCAGCGCCGCGACATGGCCCTCATACTCGATCCCCACCGCGGTCACGACGCCGTCCGACGCCTGCGTCAGTTGCCCGGCGAATGCGCCCAAGTGTTGGCACAGCTCCATGTACGGTTTCAGCCGGGGCGCATCCTCGGCCGAGACGGACGCCATATTGATTGCATTGGCCACCGCGCCGGTGAGCAGGAAGTCGCTCATTTGCTCGGCCACCTGCAAAGCTACGTTTTCCTGCGCCTCGGCCGTGGCGGCACCCAGATGCGGCGTGCAAACGACGTTCTCCAGCGCAAAAAGCGGGCTGGCGATCGCCGGCTCCGTTTCGAACACATCGAGCGCTGCGCCTGCCACTTGTCCGGACGTAAGCGCCTCCGCCAAGGCCGCTTCGTCGATCAGGCCACCGCGGGCGCAGTTGACGATGCGAACGCCGCGCTTGCAGGACGCCAGCGCCTCACGCGACAAAATGTTGCGCGTGGCGTCGGTCAGTGGCGTGTGCAGTGTGATGACGTCGGCACGGGCCAGCAAATCGCTCAGTTCGACCTTTTCGACACCCAGCGCCACCGCGCGCGCCGTGGTCAGGAACGGGTCGTAGGCGATCACACGCATGCGCAGCCCCACAGCGCGCTCGGCGACGATCGATCCGATATTACCGCAGCCGATCAACCCTAACGTCTTACCTGTCAGCTCTACACCCATGAAGCGGTTCTTTTCCCACTTTCCCGCGCGCGTGCTGGCCGTCGCTTCGGGGATTTGCCGGGCGAGGGCGAACATCATCGCGATGGCATGCTCGGCCGTCGTGATGGCATTGCCGTTGGGCGTGTTCATGACGACGACGCCGCGGGCGGTGGCGGATTTTACATCCACATTATCGACGCCAATGCCGGCCCGGCCCACCACGCGCAGCCGAGGGGCCGCATCTAGCAGCTCCCGCGTCACCTTGGTCGCCGAGCGGATCGCCAGTCCGTCATAGTCCCCGATGATGGCGCGCAGCTCGGCAGGCGTCAGGCCGGGTCTGACGTCGACCTCGATCCCACGGGTGCGAAAAATCTCGACGGCGGCGGGCGATAGCTTGTCGCTGATCAAGACGCGGGTCATGCGGCATATTCCAGTGCAACGGTTTGATGGGCCCAATCGAGCCAGGGGAGTAGCGCTGCGATGTCCGCGGTCTCGACCGTGGCCCCCCCCCAGATGCGCAAGCCCGGCGGTGCGTCACGGTAGCTGGCGATGTCATAGGCGACGCCTTCTTTCTCCAGCAGCGACGCGAGGCGCTTGGCCGCCTTCGCCTGCCCGTCCGCGTGCAACTGGGTGAACCAGGGTGCGGCGATGCGCAGGCAAATGGAGGTGCAGGAGCGGGTGGCCGGGTCACGCGCCAGAAACGCGGCCCAGTCACTATGTGCGGCCCAGGTCGCGATAGCGGCCAAATTCGCCTCGCTGCGCGTAATAAGGCCAGGCAGACCGCCCACGCTTTCGGCCCAGCGCAGCCCGTCCAGCGCGTCTTCCACGCACAGCATGGACGGCGTGTTGATCGTCTCTCCCTTGAACACGCCGGCCGCGAGCTTGCCGCCGCTCGTGAGGCGGAAGACTTTTGGTAATGGCCACGCGGGCTTGTACGTCTCCAGCCGCTCAACGGCGCGGGGCGACAGCGCCAGCATCCCGTGCGCGGCCTCACCACCCAGCACCTTCTGCCAGGACCAGGTCACGACATCGAACTTGTCAAACGGCAACTGCATAGCGAACGCGGCCGAAGTTGCGTCGCAGAACACCAAACCTTGCCGGTCTGTGGCGATGAAGTCCGCATTCGAGAACCGCACGCCGGACGTGGTTCCGTTCCAAGCCAGCACGACGTCATGCGCCGGGTTGACGGCCGCCAGGTCCGGCAGATCGCCATAGTCCGCATTCAATATCCGCGCGCCGGTCAGCTTAAGTTGCTTCACCACGTCGGTCGCCCACGCTTCGGAAAAGCTTTCATGCGCTAGTACATCGACCGGCCGCGCGCCGAGCATGGTCCACATGGCCATTTCGATCGCGCCGGTGTCGGATCCGGGAACGATGCCGAGCACCCAGCCCTTGGGTAGACCGAGAATGGCGCGGGAGCGGTCGATCACCTCCGCCAGCTTCGCCTTTGGCCCAGCCGCACGGTGGCTGCGGCCGAGCGGTGCATCGGCCAGCGCAGCGAGCGACCAGCCCGGCCGCTTGGCGCACGGACCGGATGAGAAGCAGGGATTATGGGGGCGCAGCGATGGCTTGGCTGCAACGTGGGTGCGAGTTTCTAACATGTTCAGCTCTCCCTTTCAGAAGAACGGCACCCCGGTGGGGGGGTGTGGCCCGCGGTGCTTTTCAATCTCGGTGTGAGCGAAGTCAAGTTTTTTAAGCTTAGTGAAAATGAGACGCAGGTGGGTCGATGGGGCAACAGCCCGTCAATCCGTTTACCTGCCGTGATTGGAGAAGCACTCAGCCTGAAGGAGAGACGACATTACCGTAGAGCTTGCCGGTGTTCGCACGTTTCAGGTCAACCGAAAGCCAAGCCGGGAAGAGCGACTTGCGCTGCTCCGAAACTTTCGCGTTACGATCCCAGGAGATTTCAAATTCGATCGGGAGGAAGCGAGTTTCCAGTGACTTCTGTGACACGAATTTCCAGGTCTATGCCGTCCCGGACAACCCTGAAAAGGCAGACCAAGCCGAGAGCGCAATGGCGTGCGGCGGCGACAGAAGTGTTAATGTCCTCAACGCGTTCGCGAACGCCCTATGCCGTAGGGAATTACTTCATTAGGACCGAACGCGCCCGCTTGCTACCGCAATGCGCCAACCGCTTACAGTGCACACACTCAAAATCAGCACACAACGCGATGGTAGCCGCGGCGGCCCTGGACGCTGGGTGTCAGCGGCTCATGTCAGAAAGCATCCAAGATGGCTTGCTGATCCAGGGCAAGCTGCGCGTCTACAACTTGTCCAGGCCGGGTCTGGCCTAAGTAGGAACTGCAATCCACTGCCCGTCCGCACCAGCCGGTAGCACCCCATGCCCTAACGGCCCGTGCCCTTCGCCTAGCCCCGGCGCTGCCGCAATCGCCGCCTGAACATAGGCCCGCGCGCGCATCACCGCGTCCGGCAGTGCCATGCCCTGGGCCATTCCCACCGCCACCGCGCTGGCCGTCGTGCAGCCCGTGCCGTGAGTGTGGCGCGTGTCGATCCGTGGCCGGTCTAGCCGTTGCACGCTTTCTACCGTGCCTAGCCAGTCGTGCACGACAGTGCCGGGCAGATGCCCGCCCTTCAGCAGCACCGCGGCCGGACCCATCGCCAGCAATGCGGCTATTACGGCCAGCACCGACGCCTCGTCCGTGATGGTCAGCCCGGTCAGCGCCTCAGCTTCCGGCACGTTGGGCGTGAGGACGGCGGCCAGCGGCAGCAGGTCGCGCAAAGCCCCTACCGCGGCCGGGTCCAGCAGCCGGGCACCGCCCTTGGCGACCATGACCGGGTCCATCACGATCGGCACCTGCACAGTGCGCAGCACCTCCGCCACGGCCGCGATCAGTGCTGCGTCGCCCAGCATCCCAGTCTTGACTGCATCCGCCCCAATATCGTCCAGTACGACCCGCATTTGCTGCTGTACAAAGGCGGACGGCACCGGATGTACGCCGTGCACGCCCAGGGTGTTCTGCGCCGTCAGCGCCGTGATGGCCGTCGTGGCATACCCACCCAGCGCCATCACAGTCTTCAGGTCCGCCTGGATGCCTGCGCCGCCGCCCGAGTCGGACCCGGCCACCACCAGCACCCGGCCGTTCATGCAGCCCGCGCAGCCCCGCTTATGGTGTCGCACAGTTCGGACACCAGCCGCCGCACCAGCGCCGCATCCTCCCCTTCCGCCATCACACGCACCAGCGGCTCTGTGCCGCTTTCACGCAACAGCAACCGCCCGGTCGAACCCAGCGCCGCCTCTGCCGCCGCCATTGCGGCCAGCACGTGCGGATGGCGCAACGGCGACGGCCCGGCAAAGCGTACGTTTTGCAGCAACTGCGGCAGCGGCTCGAACAGGCGACACACCTCGCTCGCCGGGCGACCCTGTTCCACCAGCACCGCCAGCACCTGTAACGCCGCGATCAGCCCATCACCGGTCGTGGCGTAGTCGGACAGGATCATATGGCCGGACTGCTCGCCGCCTACATTGGCACCGCTCGCCCGCATCCGCTCCACCACGTAGCGGTCGCCCACCCGGGTGCGGTGCAGCGGCGTGCCCTGCGCCGCAAGGAACCGCTCCAAGCCCAAATTCGACATGACGGTCGCCACAACCTCACCAGCGCCCAACCGCCCGGCGCGATGCCAGCTTTGTGCAATCAACGCCAGGATCTGGTCACCATCGACCAGCTCGCCCCGCTCGTTGGCCAACAGAAGCCGGTCGGCGTCGCCATCAAGGGCCAGTCCCAGATCGGCCCCGTGCTCCAGCACTTTCGCGCATAAGAATGCCGGCACCGTGCTGCCGCAATCGCGGTTGATGTTGAACCCGTCAGGCTCCACGCCCACGGGGATGATCGTAGCCCCCAACTCCCACAACACGGTGGGTGCCACCCGGTAGGCAGCGCCGTTTGCGCAATCGACCACGATCTTCATGCCGTCCAGCGTCAGGCCGCGGGGGAAGGTCGCCTTCGCCGCCTCGATATACCGGCCCCCAGCATCATTCAGGCGCGACGCACGGCCGAGCTTCGTGGGTGCGGCGAGCCGGCCGGAGCGGTCGGCTTCCATCAGCGCCTCGATCTCCAGCTCCGTCTCGTCGGACAGCTTGAACCCGTCCGGACCGAACAGCTTGATGCCGTTATCCTCAAATTGGTTGTGGGAGGCGGAGATCATGACGCCTAGATCGGCCCGCAGGCTGCGGGTCAGCATGGCGATGGCGGGTGTCGGCAGCGGCCCTACCAACGTCACATCCATGCCGGCGCTGATAAAGCCCGCAACCAGTGCCGGTTCGATCATGTAGCCGGACAGGCGCGTGTCCTTGCCGATCACGACCTGGTGGCGGTGGCTGCCGCGCACGAACATCAGCCCGGCCGCCTGCCCCAATTTCAACGCCGTTTCGGCCGTCATGGGATCGACATTGGCCGTGCCGCGAATGCCGTCTGTGCCAAACAGGCGTCGTACTGTCATGCGTAGTGCTCCATGCGCCGGGTCTAGCCTAGGCGCGCAGTGCTTGCCACACCCGCAACGCCCGCGCCGTCTCCGCCACGTCATGCACCCGCAACGTCCGCGCCCCGCCCTCCCAAGCCGCAAGCGCCGCAACCACGGACGCGCTGACGGACCGTTCCGGCGGCACCAGCCCAGCGAGCGTTGTGAGGAACCGCTTGCGCGACACGCCAGCCACAATCGGCAGCCCGAGTTCAGTGAGCATGTGCAGCCCACGCAGCAGCGCCACGTTATGCTCCAGGGCCTTGGCAAATCCGATGCCAGGATCGATCGCGATCTGTGCCCGCGCCACCCCCGCCGCAATGGCCGTATCCACCCGGGCCGTCAGCTCTAGCAGCACGTCGGCCACCACGTCATCATAAACGGCCAGGTCACGCATGGTTTCGGGCGTACCGCGCATGTGCATTAGGATCACCGGGCAGCCGCGCCGGGCGACCAGG
>JANONC010000175.1:0-3532 GCA_031420655.1 Rhodospirillales bacterium
ATCCCAAGGTCCACAGAGGAGTTAAGAAATGCCTAAGCACGCAGTTCTCGCCGCCATGTTCTCTATCGGACTCACCGCACTTCCCGCCGCTGCTGCAGATTGGACGAAGGTCGCCGAAGCACTCGGCAAGCCGGGCACCGAGATGGCCGGTGGCGTCTACCGCGTCGGCATGCCGCGCACTGATCTCCACGTCATGTTGGACGGCGTTGAGATCAAGCCGACGCTGGCCCTCGGCTCCTGGCTCGCCTTCCGCGGCGAGGGCGACATGGCAATGGTCATGGGCGACCCCGTGCTGACCGATGCGGAGGTGAACCCCGTCATGAAGGAGCTCGAAGACTCAGGGATCGAGATTACCGCCCTTCACAACCATTTGCTGCGCGCGAACCCGGCGACCTTCTACATGCACGTCCTGGGGCACGGTGACCCCGCCAAGATGGCGGCTGCGCTGCACGCCGCCCTCGCCCTCAGCGGAACGCCAATGGCAGCCACGCCGGCCGCCGCACCGCCGCCGGCCCTCGATCTGGATACGGCGATGATCGACCGCGTGCTCGGCGCCAAGGGCACGATCGCTGGCGGCGTCTACCAGGTCGGCATCAAGCGTGCCGAAACCATCATGGACGGCGGCATGGAAGTCCCGGTCGCGATGGGCTCGGCCGAGGCCATCAACTTCCAGCCGACTGGCGGCGGTAAGGCTGCCATCACTGGCGACTTCGTGCTCACCGCCAAGGAGGTGAACCCCGTTATCCGGACGCTCCGGGAGAACGGTATCGAAGTCACCGCGCTTCACAACCACATGCTCGACGACGAACCACGCCTGTTCTTCATGCATTTCTGGGCGAACGACGACGCGGCAAAACTGGCCGCTGGCCTGCGGAAGGCGCTCGACCAGGTCAACGTCGCTCGGAGCTAGAGAGGGACGGATGCCTCGGATCGAGGACTGCAGGGTGGCTGTCGTTCGGCGCGCGAACGCCGAAATCAAGCACGCCGATCGGACAGCTAGACCGAATTGGTGGGCGATGCTGGTGGCCATGGCGTCCGTCACAGCGTTCGGCTCGCCGCTCCGAGCCCAGACTCCGCCTGCGATGGAGATGGCACGACTGTTCTCGCTGGTCGGAGACTATCCTCTTGGCGAGGCGACGAGCCGGGCGGACTACCAGAGCTTCGACCCGACCTCCTCGACGCTTTACATCGCCAAAATGGGTAGCGGGAAACTGCTCGCATTCGATACCGCCAGGAATAGCCTGATTGCTGAACGAGGTGGGTTTCCAAAAGTCACAGGCGTTCTCGTTGTACCCGAGCTACATCGTGTCTACGTCAGCGTTCCGGGGGCCGGACTCGTGCCATCCATCATCGTCGGACTGGGCATGGCCGGCCTATCCCGTGGGCGGGCCGCAGTTTCCGTGCTCGATAGTAAGGACCTTCATGAGGTGGCAAGGTTGCCGGGCGGCGTCTTTCCTGACGGGCTAGCCTATGACCCGGCGCATCAACGCGTTTTCGTTTCCGACGAACTGGGATCGGCGATTCTAGTGCTCGACGCAAAGGCTGATCAGATGATCGCGCGGATAGAAATGGGCGGCGAGGTCGGCAACGTGCGCTATGATCCTGTCTCCGAACGTGTCTACGCACCGCTTCAGTCACGCGGGGAGTTGGTCGCAGTCGACCCAGCCGGGCTGGGCATTGTCGCCCGTTTTCCCCTTTCCGGCGGACGACACCCGCACGGACTCGCCATCGCACCCGGAGCATCAATCGGATACGTCGCGTGCGATGGCGACGACCGGCTTCTGGTGGTGGATCTGCGATCTGGTGCCATCATCGGCCGGCAGCCTCTCGGGCATGATCCAGACGTGCTCGAAATCGATCCCGGGCAGCACCGCCTCTATGTCGCATCAGAGTCGGGAATGCTCTCCAGCTTCGACATTGCTAACGCACGTGAGCCCCGGGCTCTCGGCGACGTTTTCGTGGGCAACAATGCACATTCGGTAGCTGTGGACGCTGAGTCGCATCGCCTCTACTTCCCGCTGGCGGATGTGAAAGGACGGATGCTTCTCCGGATTTTGGAGCCTAGAATCCCTCCTGCACCGAGCCAAAATCGCTGAGAGCGTTCCGAGTGAGAATGACCGGTTCTTGAGGCGGCAGAAGCGGCGGTGCGGCGCTAGCCAGCTGACCAAGATTCTTTGCTCCGCTGAAATGCAGTTTCAGTTCCGCTGCTACCGGACCACCTAGATTCGGGTGGGATCGACGCAGGCGGCCAGCATCGCGTCCCGCTGCGGCGCGAGCGTCTGGGTGCCATCCGACTTGGACACGCGGACATAGCCGATCAGCGTTGAGGCACCCTGGACATGTCAGGAAAGATGCAGCGCAGCCTGCAAGTTGGCGATCATTCCCGCAACGGGTTTCCATGTGACATTTGGCCAGAGCCGGCCTGCTCACGACGACCGCAAGGAAATCGCTAGTTTCCATTGTGGACCAAGGTGCCGGCAGGCGCCGCCGCCAGCCCGGTCCGTCTCACCGACCGTGCGCCGGGTCACATGATCCCGCGCCCGTCTCGCTGACCGTGCGTCCATTCTCCAAAAGCCTGCGTCAGGCATCCCCGCCAGTCTTAATCAATGTGCGCCAGAAACCACCCCTGATTGCGCGTCGAGACGTTCATCATTGCAAAACAGCGTGCAAATATCTCCAGATTCTGGAGTGCGCCCCTGGCGGTGGACAGATTGGGCGATTTGAATTGACCCCCCTTGCTGGGCTTCCGGAGGATGGAAGCCATGACGAAGCATCGATCACACAGCGCCGCGTTTAAGCGGCAAGTTGCTGAGGAGTTCATCGCGGGGGAGACGCTGCACGGGTTGTCGCAGCGGCACGACATCTCCCGGCAGCTGATCCGCATCTGGGTCGGCAAGTTCGAGGCCGGCGCGCTCGACGAGGACGTACAGGCGGCCGATCTGCTGCAGGAGTATGAGGCCAAGATCGCAGCGCTCGAGCGCATGGTTGGTCGGCAGGCGCTGGAGATCGAGCTGCTAAAGGGGGCTTTGAAGAATGCTCCCCGGCCGAGAAGCGCGAGCACCTCCGTCGTCGCCGGCCCCGCGGGGTCTCCGTCAGCAAAGGCTGCGAGCTGATGGGCCTCTCGCGATCCACGTTCTATGACGCGGCGGCAGTAGTGCTGGATTCCGGGGAAGTCCTCGCCCGGATCGGCGCGATCTGCGACGAATTCGAGTGCTACGGCTACCGGCGCGTCGGGGCGGCGTTGCGCCACCAGGGCGTCGTGGTGAACGGCAAGAAGTTACGGCGCCTAATGCGGGAGCATGGCCTCCAGCCCAAGCGCAGGCGGCGCTATGTGACGACGACGAACAGCGACCATGCCGGGCCGATCTTTCCGGACCTGGCCAAGGACATCGTTCCCGAGCGGCCCAACCAGCTATGGGTCGCCGACCTCACCTACGTGGCCATCCCCGGCGGCTTCGTTTATCTGGCTGCCATCCTCGACGCCTGGTCGCGCAGGGTGGTTGGTTACGCGATCAGTCGCTCGATGGACGCC
>JANONC010000176.1:0-4403 GCA_031420655.1 Rhodospirillales bacterium
ACCGGCGCGCGGCGTCGGGCCTGGGTCCTTCCACCAGATGTAGTTCGGCACGGGGTTGCCGCGGTGGCAGGTGTAGCAGGTGACGCCCGCCCCGGCTGCCGCTGTGGTCGTCCCCGGCGTCCCGGCTGCGGGCGCCGCCGACGCAAGCACGACGCCACCGGGTGTGCCCGCTCCGGCGGTTGCGGCAGCGGCGCCGGGGATCATCGTCCCGGTGCCGTTGCCGGGGTTTGCCGCCACGCCCCAGACGTGCGGCGCCCAGGTCGAGTTGATGTTCTGCGTCATCTGCACCATGCGGCGGGCGACGATTTTGGTGTAGTACGTGTCCTCCGCCATGTTCGCGGTGTTGTGGCAGTAGGCGCAGCCCTGGGTGGGGGACACCCACTGGGTGATGCTGACCATCAGCCGGGTGAAGTTGCCGACGCTCAGGTCGCCCAGGACCTGCACGTTCTTATAGACCTGACCGGCCTTGGGTCCCGTGTCCGGCAACCGCGGCAGGGCGCCCGGCGCCTTGTTCGCGGCCACGTACTTCACGAGGTCCCGGGGGTTGTAGTTGGTCTCCATCGCCACGCCGCGGAAGCCGCGCTGCACCGTGATCTGGCCCGGACGCTCGAACTTGCTGAGCATCGCGATGGTCAGCAACGTCCCTGCGACCGCGCCGACGATGCCCAGGCCAAGCTTCAGACCGGGCATCATCGCACGGCTCCTGTCGCAGGGGCTGCATCGGGAGCAGTTGCTTCCGGTGCGGCATTAGGCGCAGCAGATGCTGGCGCCACGATATCCGGCACAACCGTTGGAGCCGTGGCGGCGGGTGCCATGGTGGAGGCATCCGGCACGACCGGTGCCGGGGCGACCAGGGCCGCAGGCGCCGGAGGCATGGCAGCAGGCGCCACAGCGGGGACATCCGGCACCACTGGGACTAGCGCAGCGGGCGGCGCCAGTACGGCAGGTGCCGGGGGGGCCTCCGGAACCAGCATGGCAGGTGCCGGGGCAACTACGGGTGCAACCACGGGCGCCGGGACCGGCAGGGCGGCGGCGCCCGGCACGGGATGGTTCGGCACCGCCAGCGGGTTGACCGGCGCGTCCGGGAAGCCCGGCGTCGTCAGGACCGGGTCCTGGATGTTGCCCCAGACGGCTGGATATGGCGCCGCAATGCCATGCTTCTCCCCCCACAGGTACCAGTTGTCCACGACGGTGCCGGTCAGCAGGATGCCGATGCCGCCGGTGATCGGCGTCAGCACGGCGAACCACCAGGCCCAGCGGTGGATGCTCTCGGCCGATGCGCACCAGCCCATCGTCCAGCGCCAGAACAGCGACCCCCGCTCGAACGCGGTGCCGCGGTCGGCGATCTGCTCCAGCTCGCGCTCCGCGCCGTAGCGGGTCGTGGCCAGCACGGTGGCGCTGTGCATCGCGAACAGCAGGACCGAGCCGTACAGGAACACGATGCTGAGCATGTGGAACGGGTTGTAGAATAGGTTGCCGTAGCGGATGGAGAACGCGGCCGTCCAGTCCAGGTGCGGGAAGATGCCGAAGGGCACGGCCTCCGACCACGATCCCATCAGGATCGGGCGGATGAAGCCCAGCACGAGGTACAGCCAGATCGCGGCGCCGAAGGCCCAGGCGGTGTGGCTGCCCATGCCCAGGGTCTTCGCCCGCTGATAGACCCGCAACCACCACAGCCCGATGCTGATCGTCAGGAAGAAGCCGGCCATCAGCCACCAGCCGCCCTGCGCCAGCGGCGGCAGGCGCAGGCCGTAGGAGGGTGCCGGCGGCTCCAGCGCCAGCCAGGGAAGCTGGCGGATGAACTGCACGACGTCCCAGTTCACCGAGGCCCACATGTTGAGGCCGATGATCTCGAACGCGATGAAGCCGCAGATTAGGGACGCGATGCCGGTGGCGCCCAGGTAGATCGGCCCGACCTGCGCGTCCCCGAGGACGCCGAACAGGTGGATGTAGAAGGGCTTGCCCGAGCGGGTCCAGCTTGTCGCCGTCACCGGCACGCCGGCATAGACGGGACCGCGGACCTGCACGCGGGTGAAGATGTTTTGATACTCAGCCATGGTTCATTAACCTCCCTTGGCTCTCGTTATTTCCAGATCGGAAGGTTCAACCACCAGCCCCACCACTCCGGCCAGCCGCGGGTCCAGAACGGGCCGCTGATGATGATGCACACAGCGCTCCAGAACCCGGCGGACAGCGCCAGGAACAGGCCCAGCCGGTGGATGCCCAGCGTGCCGATGGACCAGCCGATGGTGTCGCGGAAGAAGGTGTTCTCGTGCTCGGCGGTCTTATAGACCTTGCCCTTGCAGGGGTTGGCGGCGGACAGCACGAGTGCGCCGTGCAGCGACAGCGCGAGCGTGGTGGTGAAGAAGAACGTCACCGCCAGCATGTGCGCCGGGTTGTAGTGGAAGTGCAGGTATTGGTAGCCGGTGTTGCTGACCCAGTCCAAGTGGCTGAGGATGCCGTAGGGGAAGCCGTGCCCCCAGGCGCCCATCAGCACCGGGCGGATCACCACCAGGCTGACATAGGCGAAGATCGCGACGCCGAAGGCGATGGGCACGTGCAGGTTCATGCCCAGCTTGCGGCTGATCTCCACCTGGCGCAGTGCCCAGGACACGAAGGCGCCGATGGCGCAGATCGTGATGACCTGCCACAGCCCGCCTTCCCTGAGCGGCGCGAAGCCCAGGCCATAGGACAGGTCGGGCGGCGCGATGTTGATGCGCCAAAGGTTCCAGGTCGGCCCGATGGCCGCGCCATAGATGATCAGCGCCGTGCCCAGTATCGAGAAGAACAGCGCGGTGACGCCGAAGAAGCCGACATAGAAAGCGCCTACCCAGAAGTCGAACAGGTCGCCGCCGACTAGGGTCCCGCCTCGGACACGGTATTTTTCCTCGAAGTTCATCATGGCCATGTCGGGGGGACTCCTGAGCCGGTGCCGGGCGGGGTTGGTGTCCCCGCCCGGCGCCGTGGTTGGGGTTAGCGGGGCGCCGCCGGCGCCGCAGACGGCAGCGGAGCCAGTTGCGGGGACGCCATGGTGCTGCCGGCACCGCGGACGGGGCCTTCGATCCAGTTGAACCGGCTTGTGCTGAGCAGGATGAAGTGGATCAGCAGCGCGAGCACGAACAGGAACACGCTGAGCGCGACCAGGACCCGGCGGGGGTCAAACAGCAGCCAGATACGCCACATCGTCAGGTGCTCCCTATGCCAGCATGGACGTGAGGTATTGGACGCCGTCCAGCAGACCCGTGGTGTAGCCGGTCTCCTTGGGGAACCACGGGCGCCACTGCCAGACGAGGAAGTGCGCGACGATCGCAATGCCCGTGAAGATGATGAAGCTGGTCACGAAGATGCTGTGGAACTCGCGCGCTTCGCTGTCGGTCAATCCCGAGCTGGAATTGCCGCGTACTGCTACGTCAGACATAGACTGGGTCCTCCTCTTTGGCCGGTACTGTGGCCATTGCTGCCGCACGCCCCCCGTGCGGCTGGGTCCTCGCCACGGCAACCGCCGGGGCCACGCGCCAACCGGCAGCGCCAGTCAGCCATCGCTGACCGACGGGGCCGGTCAGCCGTTGCCAACCGGCGGGGCCGGTTGAACCTCCAGGGTGGGCGGCGCTCATGCGGCCTGCCCTCCCGCCATTGCTTGCAGCGACTGCTGGACGCGCTGGGCCGACACCCGGCCCTCCCGCGCCGCACGCGCATCCGCTTCCACCCGGTCCCGGGCGCGCTTGGCCGTGCTGATGCGGACCAGGAACGGCGCCCGCTCCACGTGCGCGTCCAGCGCGGCTACGGCGTCCTCGTCCCAGGGGCCGGCGTTCCAATCGGCACCCTGCACCGGCGTCGCCTCGACCCGGTCCATGTCCGTGCTGAGCGGCAGGATGTGGAACAGCGCGTCGAACAGGGCGTTGCAGAACTCCTGCACTACGTACGTCGCCCCGGCGTAGCCCATGAACGGCGTGCCCGTGGCCCGGCGGATCACCGCACCCGGGAAGGACGCCGGGATATACATGCACCGCGCCCCGGTCTCGGCGGCATACATCCGCTCGTTGAACGAGCCGAACAGCACGAAGGGCGGCGTCGCCTTCATCGCTGCGCGCACGGCCTGGTTGTCGGGCTTGGTGCCCGCGGTGCGGCTGAAGCTGAAGGTGCAGGGGATGCCCATCTCCCCTTCCAGGAAGCCGCGCAGCCCCCGGGCGTAGGTGTCGGTCGCCACCACGGCGAAGCTTGCGGTCGGGAAGAAGTCCTGCGTGACCGCAGGGAGTTCGGCATCCTGCGGGGAGAGCAGGCCTGACGCAGCCCGACGGCGTCCCTGCCGCCGGGACGGCCTTCAATCAGTAGTAGCCGACATGCGCCTGCGACAGCGGCGCCATGTTCACCGCCACGCCGAGCACGTTGAAGCGCGAGAGATG
>JANONC010000177.1:0-9269 GCA_031420655.1 Rhodospirillales bacterium
CAAAGAGAGCTCGTTCCCATCGTCTACCTTTGTTCCTTAACCCTTGCACTGCCCTGGGATTGCCGGTCAGCCTCGGAAAATACCTAGACGCATTGCGCTATTCGTCTGCGCGACCAATGGCCAGGTTTACAGCAGGCGGGACCTCCCCGGCGTTCCTCCGCTTTCTGGCCGAACCCGCAACTGTAGCTGCAGCAGATGAGCCGTCACGCCGGGTTGGACCCCCTGCTACTGACACGTAATTACCTGCCGAAATTGAAAATCGCCGGACTACCTTGGCTGCATCGACGGGCGGTCAAGAACGTTTTACGCGGCCGAACCAATCATCGAGCAACTCGACGATCTGGAAGATACCCAACTATCGACTGAAGTGCTGGCGCGCATTTCGCGTCGCCCTGCTATGAGTACGGGGCGCGTGAATGCCTGCCGCTCGTCAGTGCGATCCGGTTTCACGACCTCGGCGCTACCCGCGCTCTCAATAGTCAGGAACCCCCAGGACGGTCCTGCGGCGACAGCGCGAGCATGTCAGTGACCGAGGCAGGCATGGACGCGCCGGAGCCGGCCCTGGTCGGCATCGCATCGATAAATGGGCGCAACTGGTGCCACGCCACTCCGAACACCCGGCGCAGTTCGGCCACCGGCGCAGTGTGTTCGTCCACACGTAGGTCGAGCCAGGGATATGCCTCCTGGCCGTGGATTTTGAGTGCGGCCGACTGCTTGCCGCGCTTGTCGCCGCCCGCGGCCTGTCCGGCTTCCAGCGTGCTTACCAGCCGCTCGGCCAGATCCTCCGCCTCGGAAGCGAGGAACGCGGCTTCCATGGCCGCCACCACCGTTTCGTTCACCAACATGTTGCCCTGCACGGCATAGCCAGGACCGACACGATGGCCGCACCAGGGCGTGCAATCCGCACCTGTATAGGCCGAGGCCTGGCCACGCGCATCGACGATGCCGAGTTGCCGAAGTGCGCGTCCCCCGTCCGACTCCATGACAGTGTCTAGCGCCGAAGGCGCGGTGGCACCCCGCTCCATCAGCGCTAGCGCATCGATGGCGAGGTAGGGGTTGACCCAGGATTGGGTGCTGACGGCTCCCACGCCAGATTGCACGAACGGACAGATCGAGCCCACGCCCGGCACCGCGGTGCTGACCGCAACCCCCATCCGGAACGTACGCGGGCAGCGCGCAACGATGGAGAACGTGTTCAGGAACATGCGCTAAACTCTCATATGCTGGTCGATCTCGGCCACCGCCACGGCGTCGGACGCCGCCCCCCGTTCGACCACTACGCCCGAATTCAGCACCGCGAACCCGTCCGCGATGGACAAGGCAAAGGCGACGTTCTGCTCCACCAGCAGCATGGCCGTCCCGTGGTCCCGCCGCTGGGCGGTTAGCACCCCGGCCAGCCGATCGACGACGGAAGGCTGTAATCCCTCCGAAATCTCGTCCAGCAGCATCAGCCGCGGCCGGGCCAGGATCGCGCGGGACACCAGCAGCATCTTCTGCTCGCCCCCGGACAGCGTTCCCGCCTTCTGCCCAAGCCGCTGCAACAACACGGGGAAATGCGGCTCGATGCCGGGTAGGCGCTCCCGGAACAGGCGGTCGTCCGGCACGGCCAGGCGCAGGTTTTCGCCCACCGTCATGTCGGCGAACAGCGCCTTCTCCTGCGCCACATAGCATACGGCCCGGCGCGCCACCCGGTGTGGCGGAATACCCACCAGCTTCTCCCCGTCCAGCAGCACATGGCCCGCCATGGGTGCGATGAACCCCGCAATTGTCCGCAGCAACGTCGTCTTGCCCACCCCGTTGCGGCCCAGCAACGCGATGATTCCCCCCGCCGGCACCGCCAGCGACACATCGCGCAGCACGGTGGTGCTGCCATACCCCGCTGTCAGCCCCGCGACCGTGAGCAACTCAGCCATGGGCGGCCCCGGCATAGATGGTGCGGACAGTTTCCGATGCGACCGCATCCTCCACCCCGCCATCCAGCACGATGCTGCCTTGATGCAGCACGATCACCCGCGACGAAATCCGGCGCACGAACGCCAGGTCGTGCTCCACCAACACGATGCACAGCCGGTACCGCTCCGCCAGATCGACCAGCAAGGTGCCAATCCTCGCCCGCTCCGCCGCGGTCAGCCCGGCTGTCGGCTCGTCCAGCAGCAGCAGGCTGGGCTCCAGCGCCAGCACCATCGCCAACTCCAGCGACTGTTTCTCCCCATGCGACAGATGCCGCGCCTCGGTGCCCAGTCGCGCCGCCAGCCCGGTGGCCCTCACCACCTCCATCGCGGCCTCGGGCAAGGCAAGCGTGGGTGACCGGCTGATGAGAGAGGGGCGTTCCATCCGGCTGCGCGCAACCCGCAGGCACTCCGCGACCGTCATGCTCTCGAACACCGAAGCAGTTTGGAACTTCCGGCCCACGCCCAGCGCCGTGCAGCGATGCGGCGGCCGGCGGCGGATATCGGTCTCGTTGACCTCTACCGTCCCCGCCGTCCGTTCCCGCCCGTCCGCGATGCAGCGCATCAAGGTGGTCTTACCAGCGCCGTTCGGCCCGATCAGGCTGACCAGCTCTCCGGCCCGGGCCGTGAAGGCGACATCCCGCAGAACCGTCAGGGCGCCGAACCGCTTGACCAGCGCGTCGACCCGCAACACCAGGCGGCTGCCGGATGGCTTCACCGTCGGTGCGAGCACCAGGACCGGCACCAGCCGCGACCCGGGCCGCCGCACGAGCCATAGCAGCGAGAGCAGCCCACCGGGCAGCAGCACGATAACGACGACGAACACCAGCCCGACGATCAGTGCCCACAAAAACGGCAGGGCGCCGTTCAGCACGTTGCTTACGGCATCGATCGTGACAGCGCCCAGGATCGGTCCGGCCAGCGTCGCACGGCCGCCCAGGGCGGTGTAGATCACAAGCTCCGTGCCGGACACAAAGTTGCCGATCTCAGGCGCCACCACCGCAGTCGCGCCGGCATAAACCCATCCAGCCGCGGCGCAGGCCATCGCGCAGCCGACGAACAGCAGGATCTTCAGCCATGCGGTCGGCAGGCCCAGATACTGGCACCGCATCTCGTTCTCGCGCATCGCGACCAGCAGCCGTCCGAAGTCGCTCCGCACCAGTGTCACGGCCAGGGCCGTCGTCGCCACCAGCAGCAGCCCGGCCACCCGAAACCAGGTTTCGGTCTCCAGATCCGGTACGTCGAACCCGGATAGTCCGCTGCTCGACCCGGTCGTATTCCCCCCGGCAAAGATCAGCTGCACCAGCACGATCGGGAACACCAGCGTGATAGTCGACACATACAGCGCAGACGCGCCGTAGGAGAAGGCAAGCCCGCCCACCAGCAGCGCCGCAAGCCCGGCCGCCGCAAGTCCCAGCACCAAGCCCAGCAACCCCGTGCCCACGCTGAAGCCGAAATTGGTCGAAACAAGCGCCATCGCATAGGCGCCGATGGCCAGGAACGCGGCCTGCGCGAAGCTTAGGATGCCGGTATAGCCCCATAACAGGTCCACCGTGACGGCGGCCACCGCCAACAGCAGCGAGCGCGTCAGCACGTTGACGCTGTAGGTATCGAGAACGAGCGGCGCAGCCAGCACGACCGCGAGCCCGGCAAGCAGCAGCAGGACGGGGAGCCAACGCCTGAAATCAAGCACGCGCAAAGCCTGCCGGGCGGATACGCAGGATGATTGCGGCGAGCACCGCGACCGTCATGCCGCCGAGCACTGCGTTCAGATAAGTCGAAACCAACACCTGTGCCGCGCCGAGCACCAGCGCTGCGACGGCCATGGCAGCAAGCGACGAACCCGACAGCAAGACGAGCATGAATGCCCCCACCAGCCACGGCACGCCCATGTTGGGGTCAACGCTCGACAGCGGCACCACCAGCGCGCCCGCCAGCGACGCCAGCGCCGACCCAAGGCCGAAGGTCACGAACCGAACCCGCGTGCTATCGATGCCCAGCGATTGCGCCAGGTCCTCGTTGGCGATGACGGCCCGGGTCACGAGCCCCAGCCGCGTGCCATTCATCACCCAGGTGATCCCAAGGCCCAGCACGACCGCGACCCCGACCAGCAGCAAACGATATTCCGAATAAGTGGCGCCCAGCAGCGTGGCCGCCCCCGAGAGCGGGCTCGCTGTAAATTGCACCTGCCGCCCGAACACCAGCGTAATGACCTGGCCGATGACGATTCCCAGCCCCCAGGTCGCCAGGATGGCATCCAGCGGCCGCCGATACAGCGAGCGCAGCACGCCAACCTCGATCGCGGCCCCGGCCACCAGCCCCGCGAACGCCGCCGCCGGCAGACCCAGCCAGGGGCTCAACCCCGCCTGGGTCACCAGCAGCGCGGCGTAGCCGCCGATGGTGAGCATAGCGCCATGGGCAAAGGAGATGATGCCCATGACGCCAAACACGATCAGCAAGCCCACCGCCACCACGTACAGGATGGCGGCGGTGGTCACGATATCCAACAGAAGGATCGTCATGTTACTTCAGGTTGGGGCACTGGTCGCCGGGCGACACGTCCTTCGCCGTCTGCAGGATTTTCACGGTGCCATCGGCCTGGACCTGGCCCAGGTACATCGTCAGCGGGGCATGACGCTGATGGTTCATGGAGACCTTGCCGCGTGGCCCTTCGAACGACACCTCGCCCAGGGCCTTCACCACGCCGTCGACAGCCGTGCCCTTCGCCTTTTCCACCGCGGCCTTGTACAAATAGACCGCCTCGTACTGCGGCACCGACAGATCGTTGGGCGTCAGTAGCTTGTCGCCGAATTTCGCCTTCATCGCTTCCAGGAATGTCTTGTTCGCGGGCGTCTCGACGCTGGTGTAGTACGACCCGGAAATGTAGATGCCGGTCGCATCTGGGCCCATCGACTTGGCTGTGCCCTCGTCGACCCCCAAATTACCCACCAGCGCGTCGATCCCCGCCGCCTTGTACTGCTTCGTCAACGTGACGTTCGGCACGCCGCCCGCAGTGGACAGGATTAGCGCATCCGGCTTGGCTGCGCGCACCTTGCTGATGATCGCGGTCCAGTCGCCGGCGTCCATGGGCTGGTATTCGTCGCCCACCACCTTGCCGCCATGCGCCTCGATATAAGTCTTCGCATACGCAAGCATGCCCCGGCCGAACGCGTAGTCACTGCCGATCAAGAAGAACGTCTTCGCCTTCTTGTCCTTCAGGAAGAAGTCGATCACAGGCGCCTCCTGCTGCGACGGCACCCAGGCATCCACATACATATAGCGGTTGCAGGACTGGCCTTCGTAATACGAGGTATAGATATACGGCGTCTTCCCGCGCGACACGATCGGGAGTCCGGCATTGCGTGCCGCACTTGTTTCCATGGAGATCAGCACGTCGACCTTCTTCTGGAACACCAGGCTGTCGAATGCGCGCTGCGCGCCCGCGGCCCCGCTCGCGTCATCCGCCACGTCCAGCACCAGCGGCCGGCCCAGCACGCCGCCCTTCTTGTTGATCTCCTCCACGGCCAGCTCCGCCGCCTGCACCACCGACGGGGCAACGACGCTGTTAGCGCCGCTGAGGCCGATCGGCACGCCGATATGGATGG
Organism: Rhodospirillales bacterium; assembly: GCA_031420655.1. Lineage (GTDB taxonomy): Bacteria > Pseudomonadota > Alphaproteobacteria > Acetobacterales > Acetobacteraceae > JANPPS01. Next base: position 5,555 of record JANONC010000177.1, read on the forward strand.
GGGTCTGCGCGATGGCGGGTGCGGCCAGCAGGGTCAAGGCCAGTCCGGTCGCCACAATGGTCTTTTGCATGTCGATTGATCCTTCGAGGTTAGAGGTAAGACTTCGCCAACATCATGTGGACGCCCTTGTTGCCGTCCACCGTCTGGGTCACGCGCAAATCGCCGATCAGCGAGCAGAGCATGTAGGCTTGGTTGCGCGACAGATTGGTCCGAAGGCACACATGCATGACCATCTCCCGCACCGCCTGCTTAGCCGCGTCGTCGAGGTCTTCGTCGAGCCCGATTGACATCAAGTGCGTCGCCGTCTCGGCAAACGGGTGTGTCACCTTGAAGTCTTTTCGTACCGTCAGCCGGAAGGTACCCGACAGCCCCGTCTCCAATGCAGTAATACACACCTCGCCGTCGCCCTGCACCCCGTGCCCGTCACCGGCGGAGAACAGCGCGCCCTGGTTGAACACTGGTAGATACAGGGTTGTGCCCGGCTTCAGCTCCTTGTTGTCCATGTTGCCGCCGAAGCTGCGCGGCACCGGGGAACCGCAGCGCCCCCAGGCCGGCGGCGGCGCAGTCGCGATGATGCCGAAGAAAGGGTCGAGCGGCAGCTCCGTGCCCCAGGGCAGCGTCATGACGTTACGGGCGCGGTCGATGACGGGATGGATGGTCTCGTAGTCGGTGAACTCTTCCGGCAGCGTCCCCAGCAAGGGCATGATGGCGACGAACCCCCAGTCCATGGTGAGCTTCGCGTCCAGGATATCGACCTGCAGCGTATCGCCGGGTTCCGCACCGCGGACGAAGATCGGACCCGTGATAAAATGCGGTCCTGGCCCGGCCGGCAAGGTCTCGAGCGCATGCCGGTACGCCGCAGGCACGCGCGACGCGTCGCTCGGCAGCGTGCTCGCGTCACCCGCCGGAAACGAGGCGAGCGTGATCGTATCGCCAGAATCGATCGTCAGAATTGGCGGCGACTTCGCGTCGAGGTAGCCGAGCACCATATTCTCGGGCGTGTCGGGGATGTCGTGATGGGTCGGCATGCACTCTCCTGGGTTCAGACGACGATGTACGCGGCGAGGGTCTCGCGGCCGATGCTGCCGCGGTCGCCCGTCCGCACCACGCTGCCGCGCGACAGCACCACGAAGTGGTCGGCGGCGGCCAGCGCGAAGTCAAGATATTGCTCCACCAGAACGATGGAGATACGCCCGCGGAACCCGGTGATGACCGCCTCGATTGCGCTGACGATCGAGGGCTGGATGCCTTCGGTCGGCTCGTCCAGGATCAGCACGCGCGGCCGGGTCACCAGGGCGCGGGCGATAGCGAGCTGCTGCTGCTGCCCGCCGCTCAACTGCCCGCCCCCGCGTCCCCACATCTCACGCAACACAGGGAACAGTGCGGTTGCTTCGTCGATCGCGGCGGTTCCGCTGTTGTGGGGCCTCATTGCGGCGCGCAAGTTCTCGCCCACCGTGAGGTCGGGGAAGATCTCACGCCCTTGCGGCACGTAGGCGATCCCCGCCCGGGCGCGGCGATGCGTGGGCCAGGACGTGATATCTACGCCGTCCAGCACGACCCGGCCCGCACTCGGCGGCAGCAGGCCCATGATGGTCTTCAGCATCGACGTCTTTCCGGCCCCGTTGCGGCCCAGCACCGCGACGCACGCGCCCGCGGGCACGCCGAACCCAACCCCGCGCAGCGCCTGGGCCGACCCGTAATATTGGTCGAGACCCTCGACCTCCAGCGAAGCACCGCTCATCTGCCGAGGTACACTTCGATGACCCGGCGGTCGCGCCGCGCATCGGCCATCGCGCCCTCGAACAGGGTTCGCCCTTCGTGCAGCACCGTCACGCGGTCGGCGACCCGCTCGACGAACGCCATGTCGTGCTCCACCACCACGATGGCGCGATCGGGCGCGCGCAGCCGGGCCAGCAGCTCCGCCGTCCCTTCGGTTTCTGCTTCGCTCAGCCCGGCCACGGGCTCGTCCAGCATTAGAACCCGCGGCGACGAGGCAAGCACCATGCCGATCTCGAGCCACTGCTTCTGCCCATGCGCCAGCGTCTCGGCGGGTCGGTCGAGGTGCTCCGCCAGGCCGATCGTCTCTGCCAGCTCCCGCTCTATCCCGGGCCGTCCGCTTGGCCCCGCGCCGATCACCAGGTTGTCGCGCACCGTCAGCGCCACGAAGACGCTGGGCTTTTGGAACTTCCGCCGTACCCCGGCCCGGGCGATCGCGCTGTCGGACTGCCGCACCAGGTCGCGCTCGCCATCCAGCATGACGCGCCCCGACCGCGGCCGGGTAAACCCCGAGATCACGTCCAGCAGCGTCGTCTTGCCGGCGCCATTGGGCCCGATGACGGCATGGACCTCGCCATACTCGACCGTCAGCGATAGCGCCGTGATGGCGCGGAATGCGCCGAACTGCACATGAAGGTCTTCGACAGCCAGGGCCGGCGCCGTCATGCCCTGCGAGCCCCCAGGCTTCCCGCCCGCATTCCGCCCAACAGTCGTGGACGCAGGCGGCCCAGGTCCAGCAGCCCGTTCGGGAGCACCAGCACGACGACGATGACGAGAATGGACAGGATGAACGGCCACAACTCCGGCGCCCGCGTCGATAGCCAGAACTTCGCTCCGTTCACCAGTACCGCCCCGATCACGGCCCCGCTCAGTGCGCCCCGTCCGCCGATCGCCACCCACACCGCGATCTCCAGCGATACGTCCGGTGACAAAACCCGCGGATTGATGATGCCCACCTGCGGCACGTAAAGGAACCCGGCTAGCGCAGCGAGCACCGCCGACAGGCACCACACCAGCAGCTTGATCGGCAACGTCCGATACCCGAGCGACCGGAGCCGGGCCTCGTCGTCGCGGCATGCGACCACCAGCCGCCCGAACCGGCTGGTTACCAAGGCCCGGCAACCGAGCAGGCTTGCGATCAGCGCCGCCGTCGACCCGGCTGCAAGCGCCCGCGGCACCGCCGGGTCGGTCATTGGCACGCCGAACACCACGGAAAACCCGGTCATGCCGTTATTGCCACCGAACCCCGTGTCGTTGCGAAACATCAGCAGCATCGCGACATAGACCAGCGCCTGTGTGATGATGCTGAAATATACGCCACTCACCCGTGAGCGGAACGACACATACCCGAAGACCCCGGCCACCAGCGCGGACAGCACGACTGCCACCAGTGCCGCATACCCGAACGAGCCAAGCCCCGCCCAGTAGAACGGGAACTCCGTCCAGCCCATAAACTGCATGAAGTCAGGCACCGTCCCGGTGACCGCCATCGCATGCTTCAGCAGGTGCATCGCCACCACGTAGCCGCCGATCGCGAAATACAGCCCATGTCCGAGGCTGAGCGCGCCGGCATAACCCCACACCAAGTCCAGCGACACCGCCAGGATCGCGAACGCCGCAAGCTGCCCCATGGAGTTGACCAGGTAGGGCGACACCGCCGAGGGCGCCGCTGCCAGCAGCAGCAATGCGCCCACCAGTAGCGCCAGAACAGCAGATAGCCGCCAGTCGCCCAGCGTGCGTGCGATCATCGCCGCCGCCCCTGCAGCGCGAACAGCCCTTCCGGCCGCCATTGCAGGAACGCAATGGTCAGCAACAGCACAATCACCTTCGCCGCCACGGCCCCATAGAATGGCTCGACCAGCACGTTCAACTGGCCGATCCCCAGTGCGGCCAGCACTGTGCCCTCCAGCGCCGCAACCCCGCCCAGCACCACCACCAT
>JANONC010000178.1:0-2446 GCA_031420655.1 Rhodospirillales bacterium
TTTCTATACCGAAACGTAGCGCCGTAAGGATTATAGGCGCTGTCCGTGGTGGCTGGCGCACGTTGACTGGGCTGCCTGAACGTTTGAGATTCCACTGCCACCCCCAACGAGTCCAGGCCCTGTCCGGCCTGCTTTGCCACCGGGGCCGGCTCAAACTTAAGCGGAGTAGAGTGCAGCGGCCCTGACACCTGAGTCGGCTGAGGCGCAGCGGCGCAACCTGCCAGGCAGAGAGACAGGACCGTCGCTAACCTGGTCATCGTGGTCCTTGTCGCGGCAAAAGATCAAAGCGTGGCGGGCCAGCTTTTGTCCAAAAAGGCAAAAGCGACACTCCAGTATTGGGCGGCGTTGTACAATTCGAAATCGACGTGCCCGGTGCCCGCGACCGGCCAGAACTGTTTCGGCCCGGCCGCGCGGGTAGAAAGGCTGTGGGCCTCGCTGAACGGCGTGTCGGTGTCGGCCGTGCCGGACGCGATGAGGACCGGTACACCGGCCGTCGCGATCCGGTCGATGGGGCGCAAGTCATCCGGTGCCACGCCAATCAGGGACGGTAGGAATACCTTAAATAGCCTGGCCAGCGCTGGCGTAATCAGCGGCCCGGCAACGCTACCCAGATTGACGCGCAGGCGGTTGGGGAGTGCGGCGTCGATGTCTGGATAGACTGCCTCCAGCACCAGCGCATCCACCGCAAGCGGCTCCGGGCCGAGTTGCGCGGCGGCACCGCCTAGCGACGTGCTGATCACGCCGATGCCGGTGCCGGGCTGGCCGCCGTGGGCGAAGTGGACCGCGGCGGCGGCATCTAGCCCTTCCAGCTTGCCAAAGGTGATCCGCCGCCCGGGACAGCATCCGCCGCCGGTTGTCGCGAACGCCATGCATGAGCACGACTGTGCCTGCTCCTCCATGTGCTGCCGGAACCCACCAGCCATACAGCGTGGTGCCGGAGCGGGAGGGGAATGCCACCGCCTCCGCCCGCAGCAAGGAAAGCAATCCCCTAGAGCAGATTGTCGCGGTGCCGAGTCGAATTTCCTATTCCCGACGCCGCGTCATCTGATTCACCTTGCGGGCTGGCGGAGGAGGCCAGTTCGCATGGCCAAGACCCTGTCCGAAGACCTTCGCGCCCGTGTTGTTGACGCCGTCAGAGGGGGCACCTCCTGCCGCGCCGCTGCGAAACGCTTCGGCATCGGCTATGCCACGGCTATTCGCTGGTGGCGCGATTGGCGAGTGACTGGGTCGATCAGCGCCAAATCCCGGGGTGGCCCGCGCGGTTCGCATCGGATCGAGACGCACCGCGCCGCCATCCTGGCCGCGATCAACGCCCAGGTGGATATCTCCCTCGTCGAATTGACCATCCTCCTGCGCGAGCAGCACGGCGTGTCGTTCGCCCCCAGCTCGGTCTGGCGGCTGCTGGACCGCCACGGCATTACCATCAAAAAAAACAGCGCACGCCAGCGAGCAGGACAGGCCCGACGTTGCCGCGCAGCGACGCGCCTGGTTCAAAGCGCAGCCTGACCTGGACCCCGAGCGTCTGGTATTTATCGACGAAACCGGCGCATCGACTAAAATGGCCCGGCGGCACGGCCGGGCACCGCGAGGGCAGCGATGCCGAGCCCCGGTGCCGCATGGCCACTGGAAGACGACGACGTTTACGGGAGCCCTGCGCCTTGCCGGTATGACAGCACCTATGGTGCTCGATGGACCGATGAACGGCCCGGCATTCCAGGCCTATGTCGGCCAGGTGCTGGTGCCGACGCTGTCGCCTGGCGACGTGGTCGTGATGGATAACCTGCCGGCTCACAAGGCCGCCGCGGTCCGTACCGCCATCGAAGCGGCTGGCGCGCGCCTACTCTATCTGCCGCCCTACTCGCCAGACTTCAACCCGATCGAGAACGCCTTCGCCAAACTCAAAGCCGGGCTCCGCAAGGCCGCCGCCCGCACCATACCCGAGCTCTGGGCCGCGATCAGAGACATCCTGCCGACATACACCCGAGCCGAATGCGAAAACTATTTTACAGCCGCCGGCTACGAGCCGGAATGAGTGGAATCCGCTCTAACCGGCAGTCTGATCAGCTCGGCACCGCTTCCCACGATCGGCGGGGCCGCCTTTGCCCTCCTGTCGATCTTGCAGCCGGGTACCCTCGATCCCACAAAGCCGCTCGTGGATCGCCCTACGTCCGAGCAGTACTTTTACTGAAACATCGGTAACCCAACCCTGGACGTTTACCACAACGATCTGGCCGGCAACCACGTTCTGCTGACACCCACGGCAAATCTGACAACGCTGCCGCAGACACTGACCGCGACGTTTCGCCCGGGCGGAAACTTCGACTGGGTGCTTTTCCTGGGCGCGAGCGGGCAGTTGAGCCACGCGGGCAACTCGTTCGATATCGACCTCTCGCATACGCTGAACCTCAGCTATGCCGGACCGCAGGGGAGTGTCACGACAGCCGCA
>JANONC010000179.1:0-16535 GCA_031420655.1 Rhodospirillales bacterium
CAGGGCTCGAACCTCCTACTGGCAGCACAGCTAAACCCGGGCAGGCATCTCGATATCGATGGCCAGCGTGGACACGTCGGACTTGCTGTCCAGCGTCACCTTAACCTTGTCCCGGTCCACCTGCATGTGCCGCGCGATCACGGCCAGGATCTCTTCTTGCAGCACTGCTACCAGCTGGCTTTGGCTGCCCGCCACGCGTTCGTGCGACAGCAGCAGTTGCAACCGCTCCCGCGCAACCGGGGCACTGTTGGTGCGGCGGCGAAAGAGGCCGAACACTAGGCAACCCTCCGGCCAAATAACTTACCGAACAAACTTTTCTTATCCGTGGGAATTTCCATCGCCACCGTCTCGCCCATCAAGCGCCGGGCCGCGTTGGCATAGGCGCGGGCGGGCGCGCTGGTGGGGTCGGCGAGCGTCACGGGGGAGCCGAGGTTGCTCGCCTTCAACACGTCCTGGCTTTCGGGAATGATGCCCAGCAACGGAATGCTGAGGATTTCCAGCACGTCTTCCGTCTTCAGCATGTCACCACGCGCTGCGCGCACCGGGTCGTAGCGGGTCAGCAGCAGGTGCTTGTCCACCCGCTCGCCACGCTTGGCCCGCTCCGTCGTGCTGTCCAGCATGCCAATGATACGGTCGCTGTCACGGACGGAGCTGACCTCGGGGTTGGTGACCACCACCGCCATGTCGGCATGGTGCATGGCCAGCTGCGCGCCGCGTTCGATACCGGCCGGGCTGTCGCAGATGACCCAGTCGAACCGCTCACGGAGTTCCGCAATCACGCGCGCCACGCCGTCTGCCGTCAGCGCGTCCTTGTCCCGGGTTTGGCTGGCGGGCAGCAGGTGCAGTGTTTCGACCCGCTTGTCCCGGATCAGCGCCTGCGAAAGCTTTGCGTCGCCCTGCACGACATTAATCAGGTCATACACCACCCGGCGCTCCGCCCCCATGATAAGGTCGAGGTTACGTAGCCCCACGTCGAAATCGACCACCACGACGTTCTGGCCCGTCTGCGCCAGCGCAGCGCCCAGCGCAGCAGTCGAAGTGGTTTTGCCCACACCGCCTTTGCCCGATGTGACGACGAGTATCTTGGCCATGGTGCCCCCTATTCGATTGCGGCGATGGCGAGCTGGTCGCCGTCACGCCAGACTTGCACGGCGCGGTCCATGAGCGCCGGGTCGATCTCGTCCGCCGTACGGTACACGCCGTCGATGGCCAGCAGCTCGGCCTGCAGGCGGCGGCAGAAGATGCGTGATCCGGTGCCCGTGACCCCTGCGATCGCCCGGCCCCGCAGCGTGCCATACACGTGGATGGACCCGCCGGCGATCACCTCGGACCCGCTGGCGACGGATCCAACGATGGTGATGTCGCCGCCCGGATGGCTGACGCTTTGGCCGGAGCGAACGGGCCGGTCGATCAGCAGGCCCGTGGGCTCCGGCGGCGGTTCCGGCTCCGGCTCCGGCGCGTCGGCCACCAAAACGGGCAGCCCCACCGTGCGTCCGCCCGGCATCAACGGCGGCAGGCCGGGAGCCTCGGGCGAGTCCGGGTCCAGACCCTCCATCCCGATCACCCGCACGCCACGCTGGGCCAGCGCGCCGACCAGAGCCACGTTATCTGTGTCGGGCGGCAGCGCTGACACGTCCAGGATCACCGGCCGGCCATCGAAAAAGCGGGGCGAACGTTCGAGCTGTCCATCCATCTGCGCCATCCACTCCGCCAGCGGCGGATCCGGCATGAGCACGACGGCCATAAAGGACCGGCCGCGCAGGCGGAGGAACGGACGAGGACGTGCGATGTTGGTCACGCGCCTGGGCTACCGGCGTGGTCCGAGTCCGTCAACAAAATGGTGGACTGCACATCAACGGCTTCCAGCCCCGCCCGAAACAAGCCCTTAAACCCGTTCGATATCCGCGCCGCACGCGGCCAGTTTTTGCTCCACTGCCTCATAGCCGCGGTCCAGATGATACACCCGGTTGACCATCGTCTCACCCCGCGCCGCCAGCCCGGCGAGCACGAGCGAGACGGAGGCGCGGAGGTCGGTCGCCATCACGGGTGCGCCGGACAGGCCGCCGGGTACGCCGCGGATGATGGCGGATGCGCCGTGGACGTTGATGCGTGCACCCATGCGGTTCAGCTCAGGCACATGCATGAACCGGTTTTCGAAAATGGTTTCCGTCACCATCGCCGCGCCCTCCGCCACGCTCATCAGCGCCATAAACTGGGCCTGCATATCGGTCGGGAAGCCGGGGTAAGGCTCGGTCATCGCGTCTGCACCATGCAGGCCGTTCAGGCGCCGCACCACCATCGCGTCACCGTCCTGCGTGACCTCTACCCCCGCCTCCAGCAATGACCGGCTGACGGCACCCAGATGGGCCACCTGCCCGCCCAGCAAGCGTACGGCACCGCCGGTGATGGCGGCGGCGCAGGCATAGGTGCCGGTCTCGATCCGGTCTGGCAGGATGGGATGCGTGGCCCCGTGCAGGCGCGCCACGCCGTCGATCACCAGCTTGTCGGTGCCCACGCCGGTGATTTGGGCGCCCATGGCGATGAGGCAGGCCGCCAGGTCGCCAATCTCCGGCTCCCGCGCCGCATTGGCCAGCTCCGTCCGGCCCTCGGCCAAGCACGCGGCCATCAGCAGGTTTTCGGTGGCGCCCACAGACGCGAAGGGCAGGATGATGACGGCACCCTTCAGCCCCTGCGGCGCCCTCGCATCAATGTACCCGGCGTCCAGGGTGATTATGGCCCCCATCTGCTCCAGGCCCTTCAGGTGCAGGTCAACCGGCCTTGTGCCGATCGCGCATCCGCCGGGCAGGCTGACCCGGCCCTCGCGCACGCGGGCCAGCAGCGGGCCCAGCACCAGGATGCTGGCACGCATCTTACGGACGATGTCGTAGGGGGCTTCGGTATTGGTGATCGGGCCGCCGATCGACAGCGTGCGCTCATGGGGTTCGACCGCCGGGCCGTGCTGGGCGACCAGCTCCGACATGGTCGCGATGTCCGCCAGACGCGGCACGTTGGTCAGCACGAGCCGCGCATCGGTCAGCATGCCGGCCGTCATCAGCGGCAGGGCAGCGTTCTTGGCGCCACCAATGACGATGTCGCCATGCAGCGGGCGTCCGCCCCGGATGCGGATTCTGTCCATGGCCATCGGTCTACATCCTTGGAAGGCTGGTGCCGCGCTGGCCCATGTATTTGCCGGCGCGGTCGGCGTAGCTCACATCTGGCTCACTGGCCCCTTGCAGGAACAGGAACTGGCAGATGCCTTCGTTGGCATGGATGCGGGCGGGCAGCGGCGTCGTGTTGCTGATCTCGATCGTGACCTGGCCTTCCCACTCGGGCTCCAGCGGGGTCACGTTCACAATAATGCCGCAGCGGGCATAGGTGCTTTTGCCCAGGCAGATCACCAGAATGTTGCGTGGGATGCGGAAGTATTCGACCGTGTGGGTCAGCACGAAGCTATTGGGCGGAATGGTGCAGGTGGGGCCCTGGCGATCGACGAAGCTGGTGCTGCTGAACGCCTTCGGGTCCACCACGTCGCCGTCCACGTTGGTGAACACCTTGAACTGGTCCGCGACGCGCGCATCGTAGCCGTAGCTGGACAGGCCAAACGAGATCACGCCGTCGCGCCGCTGGCTTTCGACAAACGGCTCGATCATCGCGTGTTCGGTCGCCATGCGGCGGATCCAGTGGTCGGGCATTACGGGCATTCATTGGTCTTTTCTGTCGGCGCGGCGCGGTCGCGCGCCTGCTGCTTGCGGCGGCGTAGGTTGTCGCGCAGCGCAGCCGCCTCCCGTTCCAGCCGGGCGGCTTCGGACGGGCTTGGCTTTGGCTCTGGGGTGCGTGCTGGCTCCATCGCGACGGCATGGCACCGGCAACGGCGGCACGTCAACACCCGGAAGTGATTGCCATCCCCGTCCAACGCGTTTAGCGCCGGTGCAGGGAGATCGTGCAATGGCGGATGTAGCGGTAATCACAGGCGGCGCGCGCGGCATCGGGCGTGCGATCGGCGAGTGGTTCCTGGCGCATGGCTACAACGTGGCGCTGCTGGACATCGACCACGACACCCTGGCCGCCACCGCCGCCGCCCTTCCCCAAGTGCTGGCCCTGCCTTGCGACGTCTCGGACCCGGCGCAGGTGGGCGAGGCCGCCGCCGGCATCATGGCGCGCTGGGGCCGGGTGGATGCGCTGGTGAACAACGCAGGCGTCGCGGTGTTCAAGCCCGCGTTAGAGACGTCCTATGCGGAATGGCGGCACGTGCTGGACACCAATCTCGGTGGTGCCTTTTTATGCACGCAAGCCTTTGGCACCATCATGGTGGCGCAACGCAGCGGGGCTATCGTCAACATCGCCAGCATCTCCGGCCTGCGCGCCAGCACGCTGCGGGTCGCGTACGGCACCAGCAAGGCGGCGATCATCCACCTGACAAAGCAATACGCGGTCGAGCTCGGCACCTTCGGCGTGCGCGTCAACGCCATCTGCCCCGGCCCGGTCGAGACGGAGATGGCCAAGCTGGTGCACAGCGTGGCCATCCGGACGGACTATTACGACACGGTGCCGCTGGGCCGTTACGGTACAGTGGAAGAGATGGCTCAGCTCGTAGGTTTCCTGTGCAGCCCCGCCGCCAGTTTCGTGAATGGGCAGGCGATCGCCAACGATGGCGGCTTCGACGCAGCCGGGGTTGGCATTCCAACTTTCCGCCGCAACGCCGGGCTGAATGCGGTGGGCGATGGTCAGGGTGGATAACGGCGGACCAGTTCATAATTGGCCCGGCGACGGCACTGGGTGATTGCACTGGGTGCCGGCACTGGGTGCCGGCACTGGGCGCCGGCACTGGACGCCGGTACGGGCTGGTTCGCATGCCGGACGTCGCCGTGACTCGCTCCCCCCGCAACCGGCTATTTTATCGACAGGCCCGTCTTCGCCGCCGAGATGCTGTCGTCCCCGAACGCCCGGGAAATCCGGGAGGCCATCCGCGCCATGTTGTCCATCCCGAGCCTGCGTGAGGTGCTCGGACTCGGCACCCAATTCATCACTGCCGAAATCCTGACCCGCGACACGGTTGGCAACTGGCCGGCCGAGCCCGTGGTGCGCGGCCCGGGTGAGACAGTCTCGCTCGAAAGCCTGGGTGTGGCGGTTGATATGACTGCCTTGTACGCCCGCCTGGGCCTGCGCTAGCCCGCCGCGCTTGCACACACGCCCCGCCCGGCGCTATGACGCCCGCGTGGCTGTTGTAGCTCAGTGGTAGAGCACTCCCTTGGTAAGGGAGAGGTCGAGAGTTCAATCCCCTCCAACAGCACCAATCTTACCACCATGCTTACGGCTTCTCAGGGTACGGCGCATCTGTGCAGTACGGGCGAACGGGCCACATCGCGGGACGGGGGAACCATCATGGCGTTCAAAAGCGGTCGGCACTTTCTGCATATTCCAGGTCCCACCACCATTCCGGACCGCGTGCTGCGCGCCATGGACCGCCCGGTGCTGGACCATCGCGGGCCAGAAATGGCAAAGCTTGGCCTGGGCGTGCTCGGCGCGCTGGGGCCCGTATTCGGCACCACGGGTCATGTCATCGTGTTTCCCAGCAGCGGTACGGGCGCGTGGGAGGCGGCGATCGTCAACACGTTGTCCGCGGGCGACCGGGTCCTGATGGTGGAAACCGGCCAGTTCGCGACGTTGTGGCGCGATATGGCCGTGCGGTTTGGCTTAGTGGTCGACTGGATACCGGGCGACTGGCGGCACGGGGTCGATGCGACGGTTATCGAGGCACATCTGCGCGGCGACACTGCCCGCGCGATCAAGGCCGTGATGGTCGTACATAACGAGACGTCGACCGGCGTCGTCAACGATATCGGCGCCGTACGGGCAGCGATGGACCGGGCGGACCACGGCGCGCTGCTGATGGTGGACACGATTTCGGGCGCGGGGTCGGTGCGGTATGAGCACGATGCGTGGCGGGTGGACGTGACGATCGCCGGGTCGCAAAAAGGGCTGATGATGGCTGCCGGGCTGGGGTTCAACGCCGTGTCGGCGAAGGCGCTGGCAGCTGGCAAGACCGCCGGTATGGCCCGTTCCTACTGGGATTGGGCGGACATGCTGGGCATGAACGCCACCGGCTTCTTCCCGTACACGCCCGCCGTGAACCTGCTGTTCGGCCTGCAGGAGGCGCTGGCGATGCTGGCCGAGGAGACGCTGCCGGGTGTGTTCGCACGGCACGACCGGCTGGCTGCGGCCACCCGTGCGGCGGCGGCGGTCTGGGGGCTGGAATTGCAGGCGGTGGTGCCGGACCAGTATTCGCCGGTGGTGACTGCGCTGATCATGCCCGCTGGACACGATGCGGACGCATTGCGGGCGTTGATCCTGGACCGGTTCGACCTGTCGTTGGGTGCCGGGCTTGCGCGCGTCAAAGGTCGCGTATTCCGCATCGGTCATGTGGGCCATCTGAATGAGCTTATGCTGCTGGGCGCGCTGACCGGGGTGGAGATGGGCATGCAGGCCGCGCAAGTCCCGCACCGGGCGGGCGGCGTCCAAGCCGCGATGGCGACGCTGGCCCAGGTACAGCCTGCGCTTCGCATCGCAGCGGAATAAGCTAGATATTGGGTCGGTTTTTGTTGACGTAATCTGACTTTACATGCGCTGCATGACAGCTACTAGCTTAGCTTAGACTGTCGGCAGGATTGAATCGATGCGGGTAACTCGACGGCATTTTGTTGCCGGGGCGACGTCTTTGCCTTTGTGCGCGATCGGTCAAGCCCGGGCGGCGGAATATAATTTCCGTCTGCCGCACGACTTGCCCGCCACCCATCCGCTGCACGTCCGCGCGGCCGAGGCGAGCGTGCGTATCCGGGAAAAGACGAGCGGCCGGGTCGATATTACATTGTTTGCTGACAGTCAGCTGGGCAGTGACGTCAAGACGATCGACATGGTCCGGGCTGGAACCGTGGAGTTGTTCTCCTGCCCGGGCATCATCTTGGCATCTGCCATTCCGGCGGCGTCGCTTAACGGCGTTGGGTTCGCATTTTCCAGCTACCCGCGTATCTGGGCGGCGATGGATGGCGCGCTGGGTAATTACATCCGCGGTGAAATTAGCAAGTACGGTGTGATCCCGGTTGGCCGCATCGCCAATAATGGTTTCCGGCAGAACACGAGCTCGACTAAACCTATCCGCGTGCCTGAAGACTACAAAGGCATGAAGCTACGTGTCCCCGCTAGCCCGCTTTCTCTGAGCCTCTTTCGCACGTTGGGAGCCGAGCCTTCGGCCATCAACCTGAACGAGGTCTATGCCGCTCTGAAAAGCCACGCGGTGGACGCGCAAGAAACGCCGCTCGCCCTGGTTGAGGCTGGTAAGTTCTACGAGGTGCAAACCTTTTGCAGCCTGACCAACCACATGTGGGACGGCTATTGGATGCTCGCGAACGAGACGGTTTGGCGCGGCTTGCCCGGTCCGGTCCGTGACACGATCGAGCAAGAGTTAGACCGGGCAGCCATGGAAGAACGGGCCGACCTCGCCAAACGAGATCCCGGGATGCGTGGCGACATGGCAGAGGCCGGGCTCGAGATCAATTCAATCGATACGGCTCTGTTCCGGCAGGCGCTGCAGCGCGCGGGTTTCTATAAAGAATGGCGCGGCAAATTCGGCGAAAAGGCCTGGGCCGTGTTGGAAGAGGCAGCGGGCGGGCTAACCTAGAGTTCAATCCGACCAAAGTAGGCCGGCCTGAGTCCAAGATACTAAGATTTGGATCGCATTACTTCCGCCCAGGCAAAGCAGCCTGGGCGGAAGGTGATTTTATGTCTGACTCGTCGTAACTATCACACGGCTTAACCCGTAAGATAGTTTACGAATTCTGATTTTTACTCCGCCGCGACCGCCATCAGCGCCGAAACGCGAGCCGCGCAGAACTTGAACTCCGGAATTTTACCGAACGGGTCGAGCGCCGGGTTCGTCAGCAGGTTGGCTGCCGCCTCGGCATAGCAGAACGGCATAAACACCATGTTCTCCGGCACATCGCGGTCGCTGCGCACTTTTACCTCGATCGCACCGCGCCGGGTTTCAAGCCGGATGCGCGCCCCGGGCTCCAGCCGCAAGCGCCAAAGGTCCTTGGGCGACATCAGCGCCGTCGCTTCCGGCTCGATCGCGTCTAGCAGCTCGGCTCGCCGGGTCATGCTGCCGGTGTGCCAATGTTCCAGCACGCGGCCGGTGCTGAGAACCATCGGGAACTCGACATCCGGCAGTTCGTCTGGCGGTAGCACGTTGGCCGACACGATCTTGGCGCGGCCGCTTGCGGTCGGGAAGCCGGCGTAGAAGATGATTTCGTGCCCGGGCTTATCCGCGCCGTCGGTCGGATAAGTAACCGCGCCCTCGCGCTCCAAACGGTCCCAGCTGATATTGGCCAAGCTGGGCATGACGGCCGCCATCTCGGTAAAGATCTGCGACGGGTGCGTGTAGTCCCATGGCAGGCCTAGGCGCTGGGCGATGGACTGGATGATCTGCCAATCCTGCCGCGCCTCACCGGGCGGCTTCAGCACGGCGCGGCCAATCTGCACCCGGCGGTCGGTATTGGTGAAGCTGCCATCCTTCTCCGCAAACGCCGAGGCGGGCAGCACCACGTCGGCATGGAACGCCGTTTCGGTCAGGAACAGGTCCTGCACGACCAAATGGCTGAGCTTGGCGAGCGCGCCGCGGGCGTGGTTCAGGTCCGGATCGGACATGGCGGGGTTCTCCCCTTCCACATACATGCCCGTAATGGTGCCCCCGTGGATGGCGGTCATTATCTCGACTACCGTCAGGCCGCGCACCGGGTCGATCGCGTGGTTCCAGTACTGCTCGAAATGCGTGCGGATGGCTGGGTCTTCGACATTCTGGTAGTCCGGCAGCACCATCGGGATCAGCCCGGCGTCGCTAGCCCCCTGCACGTTGTTCTGGCCCCGTAGCGGATGCAGCCCGGTACCCGGCCGCCCGATCTGGCCCGTGACCAATGCCAGCGCAATCAGGCAACGCGAGTTATCGGTGCCGTGCACGTGCTGGCTGATGCCCATGCCCCAGAACACGAGCGAGGCCCGTGCGCGGGCGTAGAGGCGTGCGACCTCACGGATGGTCGCGGCTGGAATGCCGCACACGGCTTCCATCGCCTCGGGCGAAAAGTCCTGAATGCGTTCCCGCAGTTCTTCGTAGCCCTCGGTATAGCCGGCGATGAATTGCTCGTCCGTCAGCCCCTCGGTGATGATCGTGTGCAGTATGGCGTTCAGCAGCGCCACATCCGACCCCGGCTTGAACGCCAGATGATGCAACGCATGGCGGCTCAGCTGTTGGTGCCGCGGGTCCATGATGACCAGCTTGGCACCCTTCTTGACCGCGTTCTTGATGAACGTCGCCGCCACTGGGTGATTGACGGCCGGATTGGCACCAATGATGACGATCACCTCTGCATCTGCCGCGGCGCTGAACGGCGCGCTCACGGCACCAGAGTTCAACCCCTCCATCAAAGCAGCGACGGAGGAGGCGTGGCACAGCCGGGTGCAATGATCGACGTTATTGCTGCCAAAACCAGTGCGGACCAGCTTTTGGAACAGGTACGCCTCTTCGTTGGAGCCCTTGGCGCTGCCAAACCCGGCCAGCGCGCGTGGGCCTTGTTCGCGCCGGATGCGATCGAACCCGGCGGCGGCCACGTCCAGCGCCTCCTCCCACGTCGCTTCGCGGAAATGCGTCCAGGGGTTGGCCGGATCGACCTGGTCGTTCGCATCCTTCGGCATGTTAGCCAGGCGGATGAGCGGCTTGGTCAGCCGGTGCGGGTGATGGATGTAGTCGAACCCGAACCGGCCCTTCACGCACAGCCGGTTATGGTTTGCCGGGCCGTTGCGTCCGGTGGCGTAGACGATCTTTTCGTCCACCACCTCATAGCCGACCTGGCAGCCCACGCCGCAATACGGGCACAGCGACTGCACAACGCGGTCCGGCCATTTCACGCGTGTTTCGTTTTCATCGAGGTACGCGCTCGGCATCAGCGCACCGGTCGGGCACGCCTGCACACATTCGCCGCAGGCCACACACGTGCTGTCGCCCATCGGGTCGTCCATATCGAACACGGGCCGGACGTCCGCGTTGCGGTAGGCCATGCCGATCACGTCGTTGACCTGCACCTCGCGGCACGCGCGCACGCACAGGTTGCACTGGATGCACGCGTCCATATTAACGCGCATGGCCGGGTGGCTGGGGTCATGCGTCCAGCGTGGCACGGCGGGTAGGCGGCTTTCGGTGACGCCCGTTTGGTCGGCCCAGTTCCAGAAGCTGCTGGTCGGGTCGTGGCTGGTCGCACGGGCGGGCTGGTCGGCGACCAGCAGCTCCATCACCATCTTGCGCGCCTTGGTCGCACGTTCCGTACCTGTATGAACTTTCATGCCAACAGCAGGCATCCGCTTGCACGACGGGGCCAGCACGCGCTCCCCCTCGATCTCCACCATGCACACGCGGCAGTTGCCGTCCGGGCGGTATCCGGGCTCTGGCCTGTGGCACAGATGCGGGATGGTGTTGCCGTGCCGGCGCGCCACGTCCCACACGCTTTCGCCCGGCTTGGCATAGACGCGCTCGCCGTCCAGCTCGAACGCCAGGCCCTGCGTCTCGGTCGTGGTGCCTTCAAGGTTCTGCGGCCCAACGCGGGTGGTCGCCGTATCGATGGAGCTGCTCATTCGGCGGCCTCCCGGCTGGTCATAAGGTGGGGAAAGTACTTGATCACGCAGGTGAGCGGGTTGGACGCCGCCTGACCCAGGCCGCAGATGCTGGCATCACGCATCACGTCGCCCAATTCCGTCAGCAGCGCCGCGTCCCACGCGCCACGTTCCATCAGCATACGCGCCTTTTGTGTGCCGGTGCGGCAGGGGGTGCACTGGCCGCAGGATTCGCTTTCGAAGAACCGCATCAGGTTGGTGGCGACAGCCTGGATATCGTCATGTTGCGAGAGGACCACGACAGCGGCCGAGCCGATGAAGCAGCCGTATTTCTCGAGCGTGCCAAAATCGAGCGGGATGTCGTTCATGTGGCCGGGCAGGATGCCGCCGGAGGCACCGCCGGGCAGGTAGGCCTCCAGCGTGTGGCCCTCCATCATGCCGCCAGCGTATTCGTCGATCAGCTCCTGCACGGTGCAACCGGCCGGGGCGAGCTTTACGCCCGGGTCGTTCACGCGTCCGGACACGGAATAGCTGCGCAGGCCGACCCGGCCATGGCGGCCCTGGCTGGTCCACCACTCGCCACCCTTTTCAAGCAGGTCGCGCACCCAGAACAACGTCTCGATATTGTTGATAAGCGTCGGCCGCCCGAACAGGCCGACCTGGTACGGAAAGGGCGGCTTGTGCCGTGGCAGGCCGCGCTTGCCCTCGATGCTTTCCAGCATGGAGCTTTCTTCGCCGCAGATGTAGGCACCCGCGCCCCGCCGCATGTGCAGCGTGGGTCCACCCGGCGGCAGCTTGGCGATCTCGGCCTCCAGAATCGCCCGCTGCACTGGGTACTCGTCGCGCAGGTAAATATAAACGTCGGCCGCTTCCACCACATGCGCGCCGATGAGCGTGCCCTCCAGGAAGCGATGCGGGTCGGTGTTGAGGTAGTTGCGGTCCTTGAAGGTCCCGGGCTCACCCTCGTCGCCATTCACCGCCATCAGCCGCGGCCCGGGTTCGGCGCGAACGGAACGCCACTTGCGCCCGGCGGGGAAGCCTGCGCCGCCCAGGCCACGCAGCCCGGCCGCGTCCAGTCCGGCCAGCACGTCTTCCACCGGCATAGCCCCGCTGCGGATGCGGGCGAGCAACTGATAGCCTCCGCCGGCGACGTACGCGTCAAAATCCACGTAGTCGTGGTGGACATGCGCGTGCGTGTCGCCGGTCAGCAAGGCGTTCACGACGGCGGCGCTGTCGGCATACGGCAGGAAGTTGTGGCCGACCTCCGCCACCGGCGCCACGTTACACAGGCCGACGCATGGCGCTCGCACCACCCGCGCGCCCGTCAGCTGGCCGCTCAGCTCCAGCTCCCGCAGCTCGGCATACAACGTCTCGGCCCCAAACTGGGCGCACGTCACGGTGTCGCACACGCGGATGATGGTGGGGGCCAGCGGCGCGTCCTCATCCCGCACGACGTCGAAATGGGCGTAGAACGTCGCGGTCTCGTAAACCTCGGCAAACGCCAGGCGCATCGCGTCCGCCAGGGCGGCCAGGTGCGCCGTGGTGATCTGGTGGTACGTGTCCTGGATCAGGTGCAGATGTTCGATCAGCAGGTCACGCGCGCGGGAGCGGTCCCCCAGAAGGGTCGTGATCTCATGCGACGCTTGGGGTGAGACCTGGCGGCCCTTCGGCGTCGGGCGGCCGCGGCGGTTGCCGGCCCCTGGATGCTCGAACCGCAGTACCGTCCCGGTATTGGCAGCATGATCATGTTCGGCCATTGCCGTTTCCCCATTTCCAACACCGCCTTGGGGGTGTGCCCGCAGCAACAGTTCTACTTATAGTAACACTATCGCTGCGCTCGCCAAGAGTGCGGTTCAGTAAAGGCGGGGCATGCGATTTATCGGGCTGGCGGGTTGGAGCGGGGCGGGGAAGACAACGCTGTTGCGCAAGCTAATCCCCGCCCTGGTGGCCGAGGGTCTGCGCGTGTCGACGCTGAAGCACGCGCATCATGCGTTTGAGATCGATCAGCCCGGCAAGGACAGCTACGAACACCGGGAGGCGGGGGCTACGGAAGTGCTGGTCGCGTCCGCCACCCGCTGGGCCCTGATCCACGAACACCGTGGCGCGACCGAGCCGGCACTGCCCGCGTTGCTGGCGAAGCTGCAGCCGGTCGACCTGGTGCTGGTAGAAGGCTTCAAGCGCGAGCCACATCCCAAGATCGAGGTGTTCCGCGCTGCCAACCGGCAGGCACCGCTGCATCCATCCGACCGCACGATCGTGGCCGTCGCGTCCGACGTGCCGTTCTTTGGCATCGCGACGATCGGGCTCGACGATATCGACGCCATCGCCCGCTGCGTGCTGGCCTACGCCGTTCCGGTCTGATGGCACAACTATCCGACGATTGCTTTGCGTTCGGCGGCGCGCTGCTACCGTTGGAGCAAGCTTTGGCGCTTGTGGCGGCAGTCCCGCCCGTCGATGGAACCGAACGCGTGGCGCTGGCGCAGTTGGATGGCCGGGTGCTGGCCACGCCGCTGGTGGCGCCGGTGGATTTGCCGCCCTTCATGAACTCGGCCGTAGATGGCTATGCGGTGTGCCTGGGAGAGGCGGACGTGGTGATGCTGGACGGCCGGACGCAGGCCGGGGCTATCGCCGCATCGCTGCGCACCGGTACCGCGCGCCGCATTCTGACGGGCGCCCCACTGCCGGCAGGTGCGGACACGGTGTTCATGCAAGAGGACGTGCGGCTGGAAGCTGGCCGGGTGCATCTGCCGCCCGGCCTAAAGCGCTGGGCCAATGTGCGGCCGCAGGGCGAGGATGTGGCCGCCGGCACCATCGCCCTGCCCGCCGGCCGGCGAATGCGGCCGCAGGATGTGTCGCTGGCGGCAGCACTCGGGCTCACCGTACTCGAGGTGCGGCGGCGCGTGCGGGTGGCACTGCTGTCGACCGGCGACGAGCTGGTGGAGCCCGGTACAATCCCAGGCCCGGCCCACCGATACGACAGCAACCGCGTGCTGATCGCCGCATTGCTGGCGCGGGCCGGGGCGGAGGTCACGGATTTGGGCATCGTGCCGGACCAGCCCGGCGCAATGCGGGAGGCACTGCGGGCCGGGGCCGGGCATGACCTGATCCTGACAACGGGCGGTGTTTCGGCCGGTGAGGAGGATCACGTCCGCACGGCCATCGAACACGCCGGGCGGCTGACGTTCTGGCGGCTGGCCATCAAGCCCGGCCGTCCGGTGGCGATGGGGCACGTGGGCGACGCCATCGTTATGGGACTGCCAGGCAACCCGGCCGCCGCCTTCGTGACGTTTGCCGTGCTCGCGCGGCCGTTGCTGGACGCGCTGGCCGGTGCCACGCCGGTGCCCGCCTTCCCGCTGCATGCCATCGCCGCGTTCAGCTACCGCAAAAAACCCGGCCGGCGCGAGTACGTGCGGGTCCTCCTGGCCTGGGATGGCGGCGTGCTGCGCGCCCATCGCCATCCGGTCGAGGGTGCCGGCATCTTGACGTCGCTAACAGAAACGCACGGACTGGCAGTGCTGGAAGACGACCGCGTGGCCGTAGCGACGGGAGATGGACTGACGGTGTTTCTGTATTAGCTGGAGGGCGAACCACTTCAACGAAAGCGCTTGTCGCGCCTCTCGCGCAGTGGCTCCCGTACGGCTACGGCTTAGCCAGACCCGTGACTGTTTCAGAGCGCGAGCCCGGCTGAGGGCCGAAAAGCTGAACGGCGCCAAGATCAAGACGCTCGTGCAGAAGCTAGGCAAAGAGACCATCGCCGTGGCTAAGAAAACCGAGGGTAAGAACGCTGAGAAAATCCAACCGCTGGGTGAGGCGCTGAGCCACGCCGGCGACCCGACGGAAGAGTAGCCCCGCGGGGCTCTCCGCCTTTGTGGGAGAGGGTTTCCGGCTATACTGGCCCGGCACAACGCGCACGGAGCCAAAAAATGCTGAACCACGTGATGGTCGGGACCAACGATATCGAGCGATCGAAGCGCTTTTACGACGCCGTACTGGGCGTGTTCGGCGCGGGTGAGCCGGCGCAGAATGCAGCCAGCACCGGACACAAGCGACTATTCTACCGCCACAATGGCAGCACGTTCAGCGTGAGCGAGCCAATCAACGACGAACCCGCGACGCCTGCCAATGGTGGCACGATCGGCTTCGCTTGCGACACGCCGGAGCAGCTTCAGCAGTTCCACGATGTGGCACTCGCGCACGGCGGTACGGCGATCGAGGCAGCACCTGGCCTGCGTGACGGCATGCACGGCCCCATTCACCTCGGCTACGTGCGTGATCCGGACGGTAATAAGCTGTGCGGCATCTATCGCCCTAAGTAGTCAGCGCTGCACCAGCCCGGCCGCCTGTTCGGCAATCATCATGACGGCGGGCTGGATGTTGACGCTGGGGATGACCGGCATGACGCTGGCGTCGGCGACGTACAGGCCGGCTATGCCGCGCACGCGGAGGCCGGGGTCGGTCACGGACGCGTCGTCGGCGCCCATGCGGGCCGTGCCGCAGGGGTGGTAGACGGTCGTCGCCTCCGCCCGTAACTGGTCCAGCAGAGCTTCATCGGTGGGCGGTGGCGGGTTCAGGTCCTCCCGCACCAGCCCGGCCAATGGCTGCATTTGTCCCAGCCGGTGCGCGAGCCGGGCGGATTGCACGAACAGATGCTGATCTTGTGGCGCGTCGAGATAGTTGGGACGAATGACCGGACGGTCCGCCGGGTCGGCGCTGCGCAACGTGAGCGTGCCCCGGCTGTCGGGACGGCACTGCCCAAAGTTGATCATCATGCCCGGATGCCGCGCGAGCGTGTAGCCGGCGCCGGGTACTAGGCTGAAATTGATGAACATGAGTTGCGCCTCCGCTTCCTCCGCCCCTGGGGTGAGGCGGGCGAAAAGGCATGCCTCCCCGGCACCGATCGCCAGCGGGCCGCTGCGCCGCAACGCGTATTGGGCGGCCATGGCGACAGTGCGGAGCGGGTTGGCCATGACCTCATTCAGCGTACCGGCCGGGTGGGTGCGAAAGACGGCACGGGCAATCAGGTGATCCTGCAGGTTTTGGCCCACGGCCGGGCGGTGCACGACGCTTTCGATACCCAGTTCCGCCAGAGCAGCCGCGTCGCCGATGCCGGACAGCATGAGTAGCTGCGGGGTGGCGATGGCCCCTGCGCACAGCACGACCCGGCTCGCGTTAATGGCGTAGGGCGGCGCGCCGGGGCGGTGGGCGATGGCACCCGTCACGCGCCCATTCGCAAAGCTCAGGCGGTGCACGGTCACGCCGGTTTCGATGCGCAAATTGGGCCGGTGCCGCACCGGGTGCAGGTAGCCCCGAGCCGTGCTGCGGCGTAGGCCGCGGCTGACGTTTAATTGGATCGGCCCCGCACCTTCGATCGGGCCGTCGTTCACATCTGTCTGCCGGGGGTAGCCGGCCGCCACGCACGCGTCGACAAAGGCGCGGCCACCTTCGCTTAGTTGTGGGGCCGTCACGTCGATTGGGCCGCCCTGGCCGCGGGTGGTGCCGGGGGCACCGGCCCAGTTCTCGATCCGGCGAAAGGCGGGCATCACGTCGGCATAGGACCAGCCGCGCGCGCCGGACTGCGCCCACCGGTCGTAGTCGTGCGGGGAGCCGCGCAAATAGCCCATGCCGTTGACGGAGCCCGAGCCACCCAGCACACGCCCGCGCGGCCAGGCGATGCTCCGTCCGCCCAGCGCCGCTTCCGGCTCCGTGCTGTGGCCCCAATCGAAGCGGCGCGACTTGAACAGCCGGGCGTAACCGGCGGGGATGTGGATCCACGGGTCCCGGTCGGGCGGCCCGGCTTCGAGCAGCAGGACAGTGACGGCCGGGTCTTCGGACAAGCGCGCGGCCAGGATGCACCCGGCCGTGCCGCCGCCGATGATGAGGAAGGT
>JANONC010000180.1:0-1920 GCA_031420655.1 Rhodospirillales bacterium
GGAGCGGTGGCCGTTCCGGCTGCTGGCCGGTCTTGCCGGGCTCGCGTTGGCCTGGCCCAGGGCGCGACGGGCGGCGCTCGGACTGGCTGCGATAACGATGCTGGCCGGCGTGGCGCTTGGGGTCACCCATGTCGGGGTGGAACAGCACTGGTGGCCGTCGCCCTTGCCGGAATGTGCTGCCCCCGCGCTTGGCGGCGGCACGATGGCCGAACGCCTCGCCCGCATGCCCGCCCGGCCAGCAAAACCCTGTGACGAGCCGGTCTGGGTCGTGCCTGGACTATCGTTCGCTGGCTTGCAGCTCGTTCTCGCCCTGGCGCTTTGTGCCGTGCTCGCCACATCTGTCCTGCAAACGGAGAGACGAGCATGAGCCAAACCGCGCAGCCCGATCAGCGACCCACCGACCTGCCTGGCGACCTTGACGCCCGCACGATGGTCGAACGGGTGATCCGTGTCGATCATGCCGGTGAGTACGGTGCGGCACGCATTTACGAGGGGCAGCTGGCCATTATGGGGCGGGGGCCGAAGGGCGACCTGATCCGGCATATGAAGGCCCAGGAGCAGCATCACCTCGACACGTTTACCCGCCTGATTGCGGAGCGCCGGGTCCGTCCGACGGTGTTGCTACCGTTGTGGCACGTGGCAGCTCTCACCCTGGGGGCGGTGACGGCAGCGATGGGCGACCGTGCCGCCATGGCCTGCACTGTCGCGGTCGAGGAAGCAATCGACGAGCATTACGGGGCCCAAGCTGCAGCGCTCCCTGCGCATGAAACCGAGCTTCGCGCCCACATCGAGCAGTTTCGTGCCGAAGAGCAGGAGCATCGCGATATCGGCTTGGAGAATGAGGCGGAGCTCGCCCCAGCATACAAGCTTTTGTCGGCAGTAATCAAAGCCGGCTGCAAGCTCGCCATCAAGGTGACCGAGCGAATCTAGTGCCGCTCACGATTGAGGGGGTAGCGTTAGCCCGGCTCAACCCGGCCCGTTGCAAGGATGGCATAGCGCCATCACTGCACGGGAAGCCCCGCGATGTGCGTGCGAGCCAATAAACTACAGGCGGAGTCGCCCGCGCCGTAGAAGTAAGATTGTAACGCTGCGGGTACCTGCTCGTGCGTAGTTCGATCTCCGCGCATGCTTATTCGCCGGCGCTCCGGAAAATCACGGGCGTCGAGATTCAAAAGACGCTACCCAGACCAAATTTCAACTTGAACAAGATCCCTGAGTGCCAGAAATACCTGGATGCAGGATCTCACCGTCGTCTCTCTTGGGGCAGCCCGGACGACTACAATGAGACGAAGGGCATTGGGGGCGCCGGGGAGCGGGCGCAACCGGGCGAGCCCGAGGTGGTGGTTGGCCATCCCGAGGATGAATGCTTTCACAACCTGACGTACAACACGCCGGCCTTCAGCCCGAATTATTCACCCAACAGATCTATGTCAGATCGCATCGAAACCGCAGAAAAAATCACGCTAACGGTGGCGGATCCTTCCCCAAACTGGCTTGGGGAAGGGCGGTTCGCTAGCCGGTGCGGTCAGCGATCAGCTCCTTGATCTTGCCGATTGCCTTGGCCGGATTGAGGCCCTTGGGGCAAGATTGGGTGCAGTTCATGATGGTATGGCAGCGGTAGAGTTTGTACGGGTCTTCCAAGGCATCCAGGCGGTCGCCCGTGGCCTCATCGCGGCTATCGGCGATCCAGCGATAAGCCTGGAGTAGAACGGCCGGGCCAAGATACCGGTCGCCGTTCCACCAATAGCTGGGGCAAGACGTGGTGCAGCAGAAGCACAGAATACACTCCCACATACCGTCGAGCGCGGCCCGTTCTTCCTTGCTCTGCAGCCGCTCGGAATCCGGGGGCGGGGGCGTATCGGATTTCAGCCACGGTTCGATGCTGCGCAACTGCGCATAGGCTTGGCTGAGGTCGGGCAC
>JANONC010000181.1:0-5690 GCA_031420655.1 Rhodospirillales bacterium
AGCGTCTGGATAAGTGCTTATCCCATTCGTCGTTGATATCGGAATACAATTATTCTTATTTCCTTCGTTTGATCGGATGTAAGCGGCATTATCATCCTCTACCGGCGAGATTTTTTGCTGATTATTATTATGAGTATTTCCTGCGACGCTATAACTCCCTGTCTGCTGCTGAAAATCAATATCAGGCTGCATAGGAGATAGATTGTTATTCAAATATGAAGAGTAAAAGAAGTGAGTAACTGGTTTCCAGGGCATGAGAGGCTGTTCAATATTACTTGCATCTTTCTTGAACATTTGCGTAACGGTATCATAAACAGCACTATAGGGATAGATACAGCCAGTATTCGGATCTGACATTCTTGGAAATGTGCCTGTGGGACTATTGGTGTCGTGTCCGTCGCATTTATACGTAAATGTTAAACCTGCGCTCACTGTTGCTTGAGTAACCACGCGATCTCGAACAAAAGCCGCAGCGTCAGTTCCGTCTTCTGAACATGGTCCATACCAAGTCTTTGGCGTCGGATTATTTGCATTTGCTGTGCTGACAAACCCAAACCCTAACGGCGTCGTGGCGGTAATCACCGCCGTGGACGCTATTGGATTCATGATGACACCAGACGATCCTACTTTGGTCGAACCATAGGTGCACTGTGCTGCGTCAGTACAATTACTAAAATGATTGCTGGCGAGCATCGTATATACGCCGCAGTTAAACTGTAACGGATCACCAGTGCAAGAAGACCGGTCGGGTAAGGCACCCGGATTGGTTGAGAAGTCGGGATTACCGTCAACGTCCAGTAACACAGGATACACCCAAACGCTGTTGGCGTTCTCGGCGGCAGAAAGGAACTGCTTTTCAAGTGCTTTTGAAAGATCGATGAAGGGGTTCATAGCCGTCGACGTGACGGACACGCTCGTCGCGCCGAGAAGCTTAGCACTTAATGACGTCATTTGAGCACGCGCCGTAACCGTAACCCCGAAGCCGCATTTAACAGGCGCAACTGCGACTGTATTCGTGGCCGTACAGCCACTGTTGCTCGTCAACCCTCGCACTCCAACAGTATACCCGTTGATCTGTCCAACTGTGGTCGGGCCAGTGCCGGACCCGCAATCGCGCACAACGCCGGTAGATGGCGTGGTCAAGATGAAACCTGCCGGCAGAGCGTTTGCAGCGTTACAAAAACTGCTCACCGCCATCGTCTCTGCAATGGCCTTGAATGAGTCAGTAGCCGTGTAGGCGGTGTAGACCGCTGCCCCTGTCAATGCCGCATTATCGGCGATGCGTTGCAGCGCAGATTTACCAGCCATCATGCGCGATATGTCGATAGCAGCAACCGTTCCGATCAACATCGGCACGATCGCAACGCCAAACATGACCGCAATCGAACCACGGTCCCCAAGCACCCGTCGGCGAAACGGCCAGGTCAAACACCGTACGATCGTCATCAGCATGGCTCCGTAAACGAGATCATTGAACGGCCGGGCATGCAACGCCTGTACCCGGGTCTGTGCAGGGTGTAGCGGCAAAGGTTCGTGGTTTCACCGCAGCGACTGCTGTCAAAGGAAAGCCTGCAGCAGAGAAAAACCGCGTCCGTAAATTACTATACTGATACTGGACACGAACGACAATCACGCTGTAGCCCAACATCAACGCGGCACCGCTGCTAGAAGGATTACCGCTCTTAGTTAAAAGCGAGCGACCGCTATCAGCCTTGTCCTTAGCTCCACTTAGCCCCATCGTCGCCGGGGTCGCGTTGCTGGCGTCCTTACCGCACTCCGACTTATTCTCCCAGTCAAGATAGGTCGTGACTGTGGTTTTGTCGGTAGAACCAGTCACGCGATTCGCGGGCAGGTCGTTTGTGATCGAAATAACGTTCGCCGTGAATATGTTGGAGTTGAACGGCAGTAGATTGAGCTTGGCCCCGCCGCACATGTCTTTCAACGTGCCGCCAGGGGCCGTGACTGCGCCAGCACCAGCGACGAGTTCTGCCAAGGTGCCCGCTACCGTGTTCAGCTTGGCCTGCATTCGAAAGGCGTACGTCAGTTCAAACGTACCGCACATCAGGAATATCAGCACGGGCGAAAGAAACATGAACTCCAACGCCGCCACGCCCCGACGGTCTTTGATGAAACTCATTGGTAGGGCTCCACCCGGGCTGCACCGATTCCGTAAAGACACGAGCCGCTCGTGCCCTGCGTAATTAACCCGGAAGCGAACGGGATGTTAAATGGCAATTGCCAGCAGACCTGCACCATAAGGTTCGCATTCGGCCCATACGGTGTGGCGGCAAAAAAAGTATTTGGCAGTTGACCTGCCACTGAAATAGATGCGGGTGTAAGTCCAGAGAAGCCAGACGCGAGCGGTGAAGCCTGAACCGAGTACGAAACTGCTCCGGCACAAGAAGCTGCGTCGGTCAGTACTGAAAGCTGCACACATAAAGCGGCAACGAAGTTTCCGGAACTCAGCGACGCCGGCGCATCTATCTGCACCTGCCGAGTGACGTCGCGCACGGCATTGTCGAGAACCTGTTGGTACAGGCCTATTATGCCAATCGCTAGAATCATGAATAACATCGTAACGGCTGGTAAGGCTATTAATCCAAACTCAAGAGCCGTGCTGCCGTGCCGGCCAAGCCTTTGCCGTATCAGCCGCCTGAAACCAAGCACAGCTTAATTCCTCTCGCTCTTAGCGAGATGGTATATCGGTCAATTCAACTTACTGCACGTAACATGGTGCCGTGCAATGAACGGATTTGTTAGACGCCGGGGAAGGTCCACCCGCCCCCGGCCGCCAAATCAGGCACTCTTGGCCATGATCTCTTCCGCGATGTTGCGCGGCACGGGATCATAGTGATGGAATTGCATCGTAAAGCTCGCCCGGCCCTTAGTCATGCCGCGCAGCTGGTTGATGTAGCCAAACATCTCTTTGAGCGGCACATGCGCCCGCACGATCACGGTGCTGCCGCTGCTCTCCTGGCTCTGGATCGTGCCGCGGCGCCGGTTGAGGTCGCCCACCACGTCGCCTACGTGATCCTGCGGCGTCGTCACCTCCACCTCCATGATCGGCTCCAGAATGATCGGCGACGCGCGCTTCATCCCGTCGCGGAAGCACGCCTTGGCTGCGATCTCGAACGCCAGCGCAGAGCTGTCCACGTCATGGTACTTGCCGTCTACAAGGCTGTACTTGAAGTCGACCGTAGGGAACCCGGCCAGCACGCCTGTCTCGGCCTGGTAGCGGATACCCTTTTCAACCGCCGGTATGTACTCCTTCGGCACGGTGCCGCCCACGACCTTGTTCTCGAACACAACGCCGGCGTTGCGCTCCATCGGCTCGAACAGAATCTTCACCTCGGCGTACTGGCCGCTGCCGCCCGTCTGCTTTTTGTGGGTGTATGTCTCGGTGTGCGCCTTGCTGATCGTCTCGCGATACGCCACCTGCGGCGCGCCGATGTTGGCGTCCACGCCATACTCGCGCCGCAGCCGGTCGATGATGATTTCCAGATGCAGCTCGCCCATGCCGGACAGGATGGTCTGCCCGCTCTCCTGGTCTGTCTTCAGCCGGAGCGACGGGTCTTCCCCGGCCAGTTTCTGCAGGCCGAGCGTCATTTTCTCCACCCCGTCCTTCGTCTTGGGCTCGACCGAAATGTCGATCACCGGGATCGGAAACGCCATCCGCTCCAGGATCACCGGGTCTTCGGCGGCGGCCAGCGTGTCGCCGGTGCCGGTGTCCTTCAGGCCCACGAACGCCGCGATGTCACCCGCATGCACTTCCTTAATTTCTGCCCGCTTATCGGCGTGCATCTGGAACATGCGGCCGATGCGCTCCTTATGATCCTTGGTCGTGTTCATCACCGTGTCGCCGCTTTTCAGCGTGCCGGCATAGACGCGCACGAATGTCAGCGTGCCGTACTTATCGTTGATGATCTTGAACGCCAGCCCGGCGAACGGCGCGCTGGAGTTAGCCGGGATTACGCGCACAACCTTGTCCGGGTCGTCCCCTTCTTCGGTCGCGACCTTGATGCCCGGTACGTCGATGGGGCTCGGCAAATAATCCAGCACCGCATCCAGCAACGGCTGCACGCCCTTGTTCTTGAACGCCGTGCCGCACAACACTGGGCGGAACGCGCCGCTGATGGTGCCAAGCTTGATGCAACGCTTCAGCGTCTCGACGCTCACGTCGCCCTTGTCGAAATATTCTTCCATCGCGACCGTATCGACACTCAATGCCGTGTCCAGCAGCAATACCCGCGCTTCGGCCGCCCTATCCGCCATGTCGGCCGGAATTTCCTCATCATGGAACTTGGCGCCCAGCTCGCCGCCTTCCCAGACGATCGCCTTCATCTCCACCAGGTCGACCACGCCAATGAACTGATCCTCGATCCCGATCGGCAACTGCAGCGGTAGGGCGATGATGTCGAGCTTCTCCTTCAGCGTGTCGAACGCGCGGTAGAAATCTGCCCCCGTCCGGTCCAGCTTGTTGATGAAGATCACGCGCGGCACGTTGTACCGGTCGGCCAAGCGCCAGTTGGTCTCGCTTTGCGGCTGTACCCCGGCCACGCCCTCGATGATGAAGACGGCACCATCCAGCACGCGCAGAGACCGGTTCACTTCGATGTTAAAGTCGATGTGGCCCGGCGTGTCGATAATGTTGATGCGGTGATTCTTCCACTCGCATGTCACGGCGGCGGACGTGATCGTGATACCACGTTCCCGCTCCTGCTCCATGTAGTCCGTCGTCGTGTTGCCATCGTGCACCTCACCGATGCGGTGGCTAACGCCTGTGTAATACAGAATTCGCTCGGTCGTCGTCGTCTTACCGGCGTCGATATGCGCGGTGATGCCGATGTTGCGGATGAGGGCGAGCGGGTTGGCGACGGTGTCGGACACGGGGATTCTCCAGAAGGCGCTATGCGGCCGGTTTCCTGCGTGCAGGTGCTAGCCGAACCGACCGCCCCGTCGTCAGCAGGGGCGGGTTATGCCGCGTATGTGCAGCACTGGCGGTGTTTTTGCAAGCAGCGCCACACGGCTATGCAGCCGTCCATCCATCTGGCCCGGACAACGCCCGGCCGTCCCGGGCCAGCTTTAACAGATGCGCGAGGACCGTTCGCTCCGCCGCCGGCCACAGCGACGCGCTTACCCCGGCATATAGCGTCCGGGTCAGGCCGTGGGCCGTAACCGGCGCCGACGAAAGCCGGTTGGCAATGGCCTCTTCCCGTGAGAGCCGGTGCAGCAGCATGGCCCGGGCAAAGCGCTGCGGTGACGGGATGGCCGGCCCATGGCCGGGTAGAAACAGCTCGTCATCGCGCGCAATCAGCCGCTCCAGGCTTTCAAGGTAGGCTGTCATATCGCCATCGGGCGGGCTAATGACGGTGGTGGACCAGCCCATGACGTGATCGGCACTGAACACCACACGGCCACGGGTAAAGCAGATATGGTCCGAGGCATGGCCCGGCGTGTGCAGCGCGGTCCAGCCCGCGACCTCCGCTCCGTCGGCCAGGGTGCTGAACCGGTGGACGGCCGCACCCGTGCGTTCCTGCAAAACATCGACGAGGCCCTGATGGTCGCTGTGGCCATGGCTGAGCAGAATATGCCGGATGGGCCCGAGCGCCAGCAGCGCCGCCAGGTGCGCGTCGTCACCGGCCGGCCCCGGGTCAAGCACGACAGTCCCGTCTTCGGTGTCCAAAACATAG
>JANONC010000182.1:0-3937 GCA_031420655.1 Rhodospirillales bacterium
CAGCTAACTCGGCGCGCGGCAACTCCCAGCGCGGCGGCTGTAACCGCACCAGCCGCGCCGTTGCACCCAGCAGCTTCACGACCGGCAGGTACGTGTCATACAGCGGCTCGATCAGCACAACCTCGTCACCCGGGTTCAGCAGCGCCATGAGGCAGGCGGTGATGGCCTCTGTTGCGCCGGATGTGACGACCACCTCGGTCGCGGGATCGATGGTGAGGCCATAGAAGCGCTGGTTGTGCGCGGCTGTGGCCGTGCGCAATTCGGGCACGCCCGTCAGCGGCGGATACTGGTTGCGTCCGTCCTGGAGGGCAGCGACCGCGGCGGCAACAACATCGGCCGGGCCGTCCGTGTCCGGAAACCCTTGACCCAGATTGATTGCGCCATGTTGACCAGCCAGGGCCGACATGACGGTGAAAATGGTCGTACCGGTAGCAGCGAGCAGATCGTTGGCGGGCTTCACGTCACACTCCTTACAGACGTGTAAGATGACGCTGTTGGCCCTGCCCCGCAACCAGCCTTTCCGCGTGGCACGTCCTGCCCACCAAACAAGCAGTTTCGGTCCAGCCTCTCCCGCCACACCTGGTTGCGACATGGCACGCCCCATGCAACCCTCGCCAATCGTCCAGGACGGGCGAGGCGACGTCCGAGGGGATGCATGAAAAAGATCGAAGCGGTCATCAAGCCGTTCAAGCTCGATGAGGTAAAGGAGGCGCTGCACGAGGTGGGGCTGCAGGGAATCACAGTGGTGGAAGCCAAGGGGTTCGGTCGGCAAAAAGGCCATACCGAGCTGTATCGCGGTGCCGAATACGTGGTGGATTTCCTGCCCAAGGTAAAGCTTGAGGTCATCTGCGACGACGCGATCGTGGAGCGCGCCGTCGAGGCTATCGTGGGGGCCGCCCGCACCGGGCGTATCGGCGACGGCAAGATATTCGTCAGCACGATCGACGAGGTTATCCGCATCCGCACCGGCGAACGCGGGCAAGACGCGGTTTAGGCAATAACTAACCCGGCCGCGCAGTGCGGCTGGTTCATCAGAGGAAGCAGTATGGCAAACGATGAGAAGGGCACGGTCGCCCACGTGCTCGAGATGTTTCAAGAGCACCAGGTCGAGTATGTCGACCTGCGCTTCACCGACCCGCGCGGCAAATGGCAACATACAGCGCAGCACGTCTCGACGATCGACGAGGATGCGTTTCGCGACGGTATCATGTTCGACGGCTCCAGCATCGCCGGCTGGAAGGCGATCAACGAGAGCGACATGATTCTGATGCCCGACCCGTCCACCGCGGTCATGGACCCGTTTGCCGCCAAACCGAGCCTGATCCTGTTCTGCGATATTTTCGAGCCCAGCACCGGCCAGCCCTATGCCCGCGACCCGCGCAGCACGGCCAAGAAGGCGCAGGCCTACGTGAAGTCCTCCGGCATTGGCGACACCGTGATGGTGGGCGCAGAGGCCGAGTTCTTCATCTTCGATAGCGTGCGCTTCGGTTCTGGCCCCAATTTCGCCAGCTACCACACCGAAAGCATCGAAGGCCCAGGTGCCAACATGAAAGAGTACCCGGAGGGCAACATGGGCCACCGGCCCGGCGTAAAGGGCGGATACTTCCCCGTGCCGCCGGTCGATAGCGAAAGCGACCTACGCGCCGAAATGCTGAGCAGCATGGGCGAGATGGGCCTGCCGATCGAAAAGCATCACCATGAAGTGGCGCAAAGCCAGCACGAGCTGGGCACCAAGTTCGGCAGCCTGCTGACGATGGCCGACCAGATGCAGATCTATAAGTACTGCGTGCACAACGTCGCCCACAGCTACGGCAAGACGGCGACGTTCATGCCCAAGCCGATCTATGGCGATAACGGCAGCGGCATGCACACGCACCAGTCGATCTGGAAAGACGGCAAGCCGCTGTTCGCCGGTAATGGCTATGCCGATTTGTCGGAAATGTGCCTGCACTTCATCGGCGGTATCATCAAGCACGCGAAGGCCTGTAACGCGTTCACCAACCCCAGCACCAACAGCTACAAGCGGTTGATCCCGGGGTTCGAGGCACCGGTGCTGCTGGCCTACTCGGCCCGCAACCGCTCCGCATCGTGCCGCATCCCGTACACCACGAATCCGAAGGCCAAGCGGGTCGAGATTCGGTTCCCGGACGCGACCGCCAACCCGTACCTCGCGTTTTCGGCGCTGCTGATGGCCGGCCTCGATGGGATCAAGAACAAGATCCACCCCGGCGATCCGATGGACAAGGACCTGTACGACCTGCCGCCGGAGGAACTGAAGGGCATACCGACCGTCTGCGGCTCGCTACGCGAAGCACTGGGCTGCCTGGCCGCCGACCACGATTTCCTGTTGGCCGGCGACGTGTTCAGCAAGGAGCAGATCGAAAGCTACATCGAGCTGAAATGGACCGAGGTGTACCGTTTCGAGCACACCCCACACCCGGTTGAGTTCGAGATGTATTACTCCGCCTAGATTAGGAGTGTACCCCAGCGGCAACGTCCCTGTGTCTTTTTGGCGCAGGGGCGTTGTCACGGGAGCGTCATCCTGGCACTCATCTTGCTTCGTTCAGCAGGCAAGCCTGCTCTGGCCTTTGAATGAAAGCGCACTGCCTATGAAAAGCTCACTTCTTGGTATTTTGCTCGCGACCACGACGGCCCTGACCGCCGTGGCGCAGACGCAGGGCCCGGCCGAACAGACGGGCATGCCAGGCAACCCGGCCACCGCGCCCGCCGAGAAGCCGTACGTCGCACCGGCTAATTTCAATGAATGGGCGAGTTCCATCAAGCTCGGTATCCAGGGCAACGGCGGCATCGTGGTCAACACGTCCGACCCGCGTAGCCACCGTAACTTCGGCCAGCTATTCACCGATAACAGCAACCGCCCGACGCTCAACCAAATCCTGTTGAGCGCCAGCCGCGACGTCGATCCGAAGGCGACCAGCATTGATGTCGGTTTCAAGCTGCAACTGGCCTACGGCTCCGACAGCCGCATCACCCACACGCTTGGCGTGTTCGACCAGCTAATTCACGACCGCAACCAGATCGATATCCCGGAGGCGAGCATTTCGGTCCGGTTTCCAAGCATCTTTGCTAACGGACTGGACGTGAAAGCCGGCATTTATCCGACGCCGTTGGGTGTGGAGCTGATCGACCCCAAGACCAACGCTTTCTATTCGCACAGCTACATCTTCAACTACGGCCTACCGTTCAAGCACACCGGTGTCCTGGCCACGGCGCATGTGAGCGACATGCTTGACGTCTATGGCGGCATCGATAGCGGCAGCAATACCGCCATCGGCTTCGGCTCGGGCGACAATAACAACCGCCCGGCAGGCATTGTCGGCTTCGGACTGAACCTGAACGAGGGCAAGGTCGTCATCCTGGCGCTCAGCCACATGGGCCCAGAGGACTCGCGCCGGAACACGACGTTCGGCAATTCCGCCATGCGCTACTACAATGACGCATCACTTGTGTGGAAGACCACCGACGCGCTGACGCTCACGACCGAGGTCAATTATGTGCGTGAAGATGGGTTCAAGGCGGAAGCGTTCGGCATCGCGCAATACGCGTCCTATACGTTGTCGGACACGCTGACGCTGAACGGCCGGGTCGAGGTGTTCCGCGACGCCAACAACTTCTTTGTCTCGAACCCCAAGGGCAGCCTCGATTATGCCAATTCGCAGCGCGGTACGTTCTCGCAGTTCATTACAGCGTCCCGTCCCACGACGTATGGCGAGATCACGGCGGGCGTCACGTTTAAGCCTGCCGGTATGCCAGCCCAGTTGAGCACGCTGCTGTTCCGGCCCGAGCTGCGCTATGACCGCGCGCTCAACAACAGCCGGGCGTTTAACGATGGCAAGGATCATGGCGCGTTCACGCTGGCAACAGACGTCGTGATCGGGTTCTAGGAGCGGCTGGCGAAAGGCGCTGCATTTGGTAC
>JANONC010000183.1:0-5097 GCA_031420655.1 Rhodospirillales bacterium
TATGCGGTATCGACAGCCGTTACTTCTGGAGAAGCCTGCGTGACCGAGGATGGGGTGATGCTGCGCACGCTGGCGCAGAACAACCGGGGGCAGCGCACAGCGATCGAGGCGATCAGCGTGAGTTACACGCCGGCCCCACCAGCCGATTTTTTACCGCCGCCCGACTTTCAACGCGTGGCACCCCGGCCGTGAAGCGGGCCGTTATCCTACTGCTGCTGGTGGCCGCGGCACCCGACCGGCCCACGATCCCGCCCGCCCGCGACGCAGCCGTTACCTACCGCACCTCGGGTGCCGCCGCTGCGCTGATCCCCAACATGGGTGGCGGGGAGGGCACCGGCCAAATGCGTCTGCGCTGGAACGCGGCCGGGCTGCTGCGGCTCGAGGCAGAGGGCCGTCCGCAAAGCCTGTTGCTAAACCTCCGGAGTAAGTCCGCCCACATCGTCGATACGTCGCTGCGCAGCGCAGTGCTGTTGCCGCTCAAAGACCGTGATGTGGACGGGGTGTTGCTGACCGGCGCGCAAATGACACGGGTGCGGGAGGATACGGTCGCTGGCCTGGGCTGTACCGTGTGGTCTGTCCGGGCGCAAAAGGGTGACGGCACGATATGCCTGACACCGGACGGGGTGCCGCTGCGGGTAGAGGGCACGGTCGACGGCCGCCGTGGCAGCCTGGAAGCGGTCGCTGTGCAGCTGGAACCACAGCCGCCCACCCTGTTTCAGGTTCCGGCGGGCTACATGTCGTTCAGTCTGCCGAAATTTAAGTGAGGGTGGCCGGCTTCCTCGCGTTGGCGATGGCGACCACACCCGCACTCACACCGGCCTTGGCGCAGCCGGCGCTGCCGTCGCGGGACGTGGATGTCATCTATGGCGCGGCGCAAAACGTGCAGCAGCGCTGGCGCTACCGGGCGGCGGACCAGAAGCTCCGCCTTGATCCGCCCACCGCGGGGCTGCACATGATCATCGACTACAAGGCGCATACGATGGCGATCGTAAACGATACAGACCGGACCGTGCTGACGCTTGCCGCGCCACCTGCGCCCGGCACGTCGGGTGCGGCCGCGCGCGGGACGGACTCACTACTGGGCCAGCCCTGCACGGAGTGGGAGCAGCGGGATGTTCAGAACCAGCCGACGCTTGCCTGCTATACCGCGGATGGCGTGATGCTGCGCGCGCGCCGGGGTACGCAGGTGCTGGTAGAGGCCATTGCGGTCCGCTACGCCACGCCTGACCCGGCGGCATTTACGATCCCGGCCAGCTATGAACGGGTTGCGAAATGAGCGGCACACTCATCGCCGCATTGCCCTGGACGGACAAGAAGGGCCGGGTTCACACGCTGCGCTCGGTGGTGTTCGTGCTGATCCTGGTGCCGGGCCTGGTGCTGGCGGTGCGGTGGGGCGTTTGGGGGCTCGGTACCCGGCCGTTGAAGGTTGCAATCCATAGCACCGGCTACTGGGCCGTGTGGCTGCTGCTGGCGTCGTTGCTGATTTCACCGCTCAAGGCCCTAACGGGCAACACGCAGTTGACGGTCGTGCGCCGCATGGTTGGCCTGGCCAGCCTGTTCTACGCGCTGGTTCATGTGATGCTGTACGTGATCGACGAAGGCGGCGGCGTGCTGCATCTGCTGACCGAGATCGTCAGCCGGTTCTATTTAACGATCGGCGCGCTGGCTGCGGCTGGGCTGATCGTGTTGGGGGTGACCAGCACCGACGGCATCATGCGGCGCATGGGCACGCAATGGAAGCAGCTGCACCGGCTTGCCTACCTGATCGCGACGCTGACTGCGGTGCATTATGTGCTGCAATCCAAGGCCGACGTGTCGCAGGCGCTGGTCGCCATTGGCGTATTCGTGTGGCTGATGCTGTGGCGCACCCTACCGGCCGGGCGGGATCGTACGCCGGTGCCCGTGCTGGGCCTGGCCGTGGCCGCCGCGCTCACGACTGGGCTTTCGGAGTATGTGTGGTACCGCTTTGGCACCCGTATCGACCCGGTCAAGGCGGTACGGCTAGAAGCCGATCTGCGCTACGGCCTTCACCCGGCGGCGCTGGTACTGGCTTTGGGCTTGCTCGCGGCCGGGGCCGTCGCGGTGCGGCGGGCGGGGCAGGGCGCATGGGGCCAGCGCATGTGGTTCACGATCGTGCTCTATGCGGCGGGGGCGTTAGCCGGGCCGCTGGGCGCGTTCCTGTTCGGGTTCCCGGGCGATGACGAGACAAGCCGCTCCATGCTGCTTTCGCTTATGGCGGTGCCGGTGTTTGCACTCATGGGCTGGGCGCGCTTCACCGTGCGCGATGCGGGGCCACGCCGCCTGCTGGACGCCGTGTGGGCGGCGGCGGCGATCTATCCGGCGGTACTGATGTTGGATTTGGACGACCGGCGTATCCTGATGGCCAGTGGCGCGATCGTGGTCGCGGCCACCCTGCTGACCAGTACCCGCGTGTGGCGCATCAGCCGCCTGGCCGCAGTGCTGCTCCTACCGCTCAGTGGATGGGTCGCGTACGAGGCGACGGCGGCGCTAGCCTAGCGCCTTCACGGCCGCCAGAACCTCCACCGCATGACCCGGCACCTTCACCTTGCGCCACACGCGCGCCACCTTGCCTGCGCGGTCGATCAGGACCGTGCGGCGGTCGATGCCCATGTAGGTCTTGCCGTACATGGCCTTCTCCACCCATGCGTCATAGGCCTCTACGACGCCCTGCGTATCCGACGCGAGCGGGAAGGTCAGGCCGTACTTGGAAGCAAACTTCTCCAGCGCCGGCAGGCCGTCCTTGCTCACGCCAATCACGGTCACACCGTCCAGCGCCGGAAGCTGCTCCTGAAAAGCCTGAGCCTCTTTCGTGCAACCGGGCGTGTCTGCCTTGGGATAGAAATACAGCACGACCGGCTGGCCGCGCAGGCTTTCAAGGCTGATGGTGCGCCCGCCCGTGGCCGGCAAGGTGAAAGCGGGGGCTGGGCTGCCGGGGTCGAGGCTCATGTAATCGGTCCTATGTATCGTTCGAACGCAGCCCGTACCTCGGCTGCCCGGCGCGCTACCGTCGCAGGAAGCGAGCCGGAATCAAGCCTTGCGGCGCGCTGCACCGCTGCTTCGGCCGCAGGGGGTAATACCTTTGCGTCGCGCCCAGCCGTAATGCGGACCATGCTCTGAATTGTGCGCCAGAGCCAGTCTGCGGCAATCAGCGCGCCAGCTTCCGGCAGGTGGCCGCGGTCGCGCAATCCGGCCAGCGCAACCCGTGTACATTGCCCGCCGGGCACCCGGCCGTGCACAAGCTGCAAGGCCTGGGCGATAAACTCCACTTCCATCCCGCCGCCGGGCTGGAGCTTTACGTCCCACGGACTGGCGGGCGGCAGGTCGCGCAGCAAACGGCCGCGCATGGCAGCGGCGTCGGCCAGGGTTGTCGCGCAGGGGCGGCCGATGGCGGCCGCGATGGCGGCAGTGACCCGCGCGCGGAGTGCAGGTGGGCCGGCCACGACCCGCGCACGGGTCAGCGCCATTCGCTCCCAGGTCCAGGCGCTTTCGGCGTGGTATTGCACAAAGGCGGGCAGGGACACGGCGACCGGCCCCTTGTTGCCTGATGGGCGCAGCCGCATGTCGACGTCGTACAGCGGTCCATCCGCGCCGCGGGCGGTCAGGGCAGCGACGTAGGCGTGGGCGGCGCGAATGTACCATTGGCTGGCCGCCACTGGGCGCGCCCCATTACTCATCGTGACAGCCGGCGGGTGCCAATAAACCAGCATAAGATCGAGGTCGGATCCGGCCATCATCTCGCGCCCGCCTGCTTTACCGAGTGCGACCACGGCCATTGCCCCGCCGCGCACCCGGCCGTAGCGGGCGGTGAAGTCTGCCAGCACGGCATGCAGCAGGGCGTCCAGCGCCGCATCGGCCAGCGCAGTCCGCCCCGTACCGGCCGCGTCCACATCGAGCACGCCGTCCATCTGCGCGACACTCATCCGAAAATCTTCGGCCCGGGCCAGGTGCCGGGTGACCGCGACCTGATCCTCCAGCGTACGGGAGTCCTGCAGTTGGTGCGCCAGCGCCGCCGCGGCGTCACCCACGCCCAGACTGGGGTTCAGCAAGCCCTCCAGGGCGGACGGCACCTGCGCCAGGTAGTCCGCCAGCGCCGGGGCCGCGCCGAGCACGTCCGCCACGCGGGACACGAGCGCCGGGTTGCGCACCAGCATGGACAGTAACCCCACTCCGGCCGGCAACCGGCTGAGCAGCGTGTCGAAGCGCGCGAACGCCGCATCCGGATCCTGTTGCCGGCCCAACGCAGGCAGCACTTGCGGCAACACGGCGTCCATCAATTCCCGCGCGCGTGCGGTGCGCAGCGCCCGCAACCGGCCCGCCTGCCAGCCGCGCAAGGTCGTGATCATGCTGGATGGGTTCCGGAACCCCATGGCCGTCAACGCGGTGATGGTGGACGGCGGCAGGTCCGTCCCCGTCAGGTCGAGGGTCGCCATGGGGGCCGCCGGGACGTCCGCAAAGACATGCGCGTACCAGCGCCGCACCCGGCTTCGGTGTATGGTCAACGCGGCGGCCAGACCGGCAAGGTCCGCACAGCCCATAAACACGGCAAACGCATCCAGCGCCGGCCCGCTGGGCAGGCTGTGCGTCTGGCGGTCGGCCACCATCTGCAATCGGTGCTCCACAGTACGCAGCGCGCGGTAGGCGACGATCAGCTCGGCCGCGGCCCGCCGCTCCAGCCGGCCTGCCAGCACCAACCGCCTGAGAGCGCCGACCGTCGTGCGGTCCCGCAATCCTGGCGCCCGCCCGCCCCACACCAGCTGCAGCGTTTGCGCGATGAACTCGATCTCGCGGATACCGCCCGGCGCGAGCTTTACGTCCAGGCCTGCCAGCGCCTCGTCCGTACCGCGATGGGCGTCGATCCGCTGCTTCATGGCCCCGATATCGGCGTTGGCGGCGAAATCGAGCCCGCGCCGCCACACGAAAGGCCGGATCGCTTCCAGAAACGCCCATCCCAGGGCCAGATCGCCCGCAACCGGCCGTGCTTTCGTCATCGCGGCCCGTTCCCAGTTCT
Source organism: Rhodospirillales bacterium (assembly GCA_031420655.1). GTDB lineage: Bacteria > Pseudomonadota > Alphaproteobacteria > Acetobacterales > Acetobacteraceae > JANPPS01. The sequence continues at coordinate 5,030 of JANONC010000183.1, forward strand.
GGCCCATGCTCTCATAGTAAGCGATGGCAGTTTGGAGATTTACGGCAGGTGGGGTCGCGGCCGGGTCT
>JANONC010000184.1:0-4057 GCA_031420655.1 Rhodospirillales bacterium
GCCCTGCACCTCGCGGGCCTCATACCGGCGCAGGCGAAAGCGTGCCGGCTCCGTCTCCTGACCTGGCGCCAGCGACGGGATCTCGGTGCAGCGCCCGTCCGTGGCACCAAAGGCCCAGCCGTGATAGCCGCAGCGGAGTTGGGTGCCGTCAAAACTGCCATGGCGCATCGGCATGCCGCGGTGCGGGCACCAATCCCCGTACGCGAACACGCCGCCATCTTGCTTACGGCCGACAAGCAGCTGCTCGCCCAGTAACGTCACGGGCTTTGTCGCGGCCCGCTTCACGTCCCGCCCCGGCGTCGCGAGGTACCAAAAATCGCGCAGCAGCTCCGTCACGGCAGGCTGTCCCACACCTGGCGGGCGATGGCTTTGAACGCCAGGGCGGCCGGGCCGTCCGGCGCGCTGATGGTGATGGGCGTGCCGGCGTCCCCCGCCAAACGCACATCGAGCAGTAACGGAATTTCACCCAGGAATGGCACGCCTAGCGCCTCCGCCTCCCGCCGGGCGCCGCCATGGCCGAACAGTTCGGTGCGGGTGCCGCAAGCCGGGCAGCAGAACACGCTCATGTTCTCCACAATGCCCAGCACCGGCACTTGCGTCTTCTCGAACATGCGCACCCCCCGCCGCGCGTCGATCAGCGCAATGTCCTGCGGTGTGCTGACGATTACCGCCCCTGTCAGGCTGACGCGCTGCGCCATCGTCAGCTGTGCGTCGCCCGTGCCCGGCGGCATGTCCACTACCAAGATATCGAGCGGCCCCCACGCGACCTGGCCCATCATCTGCTCCAAGGCGCTCATGACCATCGGGCCGCGCCAGATCATGGCGGTGTCGGCTTCAACCAAAAAGCCGATCGACATGGCTTTCAGGCCCCACACTTCGAGCGGGACCATCTGCTTGTCGACCAGCGCCGGCTTCTCCGACCGTCCCAGCATGCGCGGCAGGCTGGGGCCGTGCACGTCGGCGTCCAGTAATCCGACGGTGAGGCCCTGTTGCGCGAGCGCCACGGCGAGGTTGACGGCGAGGGTGGATTTGCCGACGCCGCCCTTGCCGGATGCGACGGCCACGACGTGCCGGGCGTTCTGCATCAACCGGGGCCGGGCATCCGGATTCGGTCGCGGCTCGGGCCGGTGCGCTGTCAGGACGGCAGTGGCAGCGGTCACGCCAGGCTGGCGGGCTAGCAACGCTTCCGCCTGGCCCCGCAAGGCATCCATGGCCGGGGCGCCGGCGCGGTCGGTCCGCAGCGCCAGCCGTGCGTGGCCGTCGGTCAGGTCCAGGCTGTCCACCAGCCCCGCCGTTACGATGTCTTGTCCTGTTCGCGGGTCCTTAAGTGCCCGCAACGCCGCTCGCAGCCCGTCCAGCATAGCCCATTTCCTTGTAAAGCCGCGGCACCCGGTCAATATGCCGCTGCGGATATGGCGGTCCGTGCGGATTGCTGCAAACGGCCATCTTTCCCGGAGAGTGCAACTAGATGTCTTGGAATAACGGCGGCGGCCCCTGGGGCAACCCTGGTGGCAATCCACCGCCGAAGGGTCCGAATCGCGGTCCATGGGGCGGCGGCGGCAATAATAACGGCCCGGGTGGGCTACCCGACCTGGAAGAGATGATTGCACGCCTGCAATCGTCAGCACGCCGGTTTGTGCCCGGTGGCGGCCCCAGCCGGCAGGCCAATGCCCGGCTGGTCGCGCTTGTGTTGCTGGTCGGTGCCGTCGTGTGGCTCGCCAGCGGGTTCTATCGTGTGCAGCCGGACCAGCAGGGCGTCGTGTTACGGTTTGGCGCGTATCAGCGCACGACTTTGCCGGGGCTGAATTACCATCTGCCGTGGCCCATTGAGAGCGCGCTGACCCCCGCCGTTACTCGCATCACCCGCACCGAGGTGGGCGTGCGCACCACCGACAGCGACGCGTTCCGCACCGGGCGCAGTACCCGCGACGCCGGTGCACGCGATGTGCCGGAGGAGTCGCTGATGCTGACCGGTGACGAGAACATCATCGACATTCAATTCAGCGTGTTCTGGCGCATCCGCGATGCCGGTAGCTATCTGTTCAACGCCCGTAACCCGAACGATACGGTAAAGTCTGTCAGCGAAAGCCTGATGCGCGAAGTGATCGGCCGCACGCCTATTCAGCCGGCGCTGACAGAGGCGCGCGCGCGGATCGAACAGACGGTGGCAGCCGGGACGCAGGGCGTACTCGACCGCTATGGCGCAGGGATTGAGGTCACGCAGGTGCAGCTTCAGAAGGTCGATCCGCCGGAGCAGGTGATTGAGAGCTTCCGCGACGTGCAGCGCGCCAACACCGATGCCGAGCGCGCCCGTAACGAGGCCGAAAGCTATCGCAACGACATCATCCCCCGCGCCCGGGGTGAGGCGGCGCGGGTGACGGCCGAAGCCGATGGCGCGCGTCAAGCCAGCATCGCGCAGGCGTCCGGCCAGGCACAGCGTTTCATCAGCGTGTACGAGGCCTATGCGGCCAGTAAGGATGTGACTACGCGGCGCCTGTACATCGAAACGATGCAGGACATTCTGACCAAGACGCCTTCCATCGTCGTGGATGACAAGCTGAAGGGAATTGTGCCGTATCTGCCACTTGATCCCGGCCGCATGCCGCCAGCGAACCCGGGAGCTGCCAAGTGAACCGCATGACCGCGATCCCACTGGGGATCGTCCTGGTGTTGCTGGTGGTACTCAGTTCAAGCCTGTTTACCGTGACCCAGACGGAACAGGTGTTGATCACCCAGTTTGGCGAGCCCGTGCGGGTCATCACCAAGCCGGGCCTGAATGCCCGTATCCCGTTCGTGCAGTCGGTCATCAGCTTCGACCGGCGCTTGCTGGACTACCAATCGCCGGGTGAGGAGGTGATCCTCAACGACCAGCGGCGGTTGATCGTCGATAGCTTTACCCGTTTCCGCATCACCGACCCGCTGCTCTATTACCAAGCCGTGGGCCCGGCGGAGGACGCGGTGCGCGCCCGTCTGAACAGCGTTGTCACCTCCAGCCTGCGCCGGGTGTTGGGAAACGAGACGTTGCTGAACGTGCTGTCGGCCGAGCGTCCGCGTATCATGGGCCTGATCCGCGATCAGGTCGCGGGTGAGATGAAGGCGTTCGGCGTTACAATCGAAGACGTGCGGTTGCGCCGGGCCGACCTGCCGCCTGAGAACAAGGAGGCTATTCTGGCGCGCATGAAGTCCGAGCGCGACCGGATTGCCAAGCAAGCCCGGGCGGAAGGTGACGAGGCGTCCATTCGCATCAGAGCCGACGCCGAGCGGGACAGGACGGTGCTGCTGGCCGAAGCGCGCGCGCAGTCGGACCGGCTACGTGGTGCGGGTGAGCAGGAATCGACCAAGATTTTCGCCGAAGCCTATCAACGCGACCCAGATTTCTACCAGTTCTACCGCACGATGCAGGCCTATCGCGAGGTGTTCGCCAATGGCCAGTCGCGCATGGTGCTGACGCCGGAAAACGATTTCCTGCGTCTGCTGCGGGAGCCACCCAAGTAGCTAGTGCTGCGTGGGTTTCCGGCAGGGCTTACGTAAGAATGCAGTCTGAATTGGAGTATCCGATGCGTTTACGCACTCTTCGCGCCGCGGCCTTGGCCAGCGCGTTTCTATCGCCGCTCACCATGCTTCCGGTGCTGGCCACCCCGGCTTATGCCCGTTCCGCACCGGATAGCTTTGCCGATCTAGCAGAAAAGCTGCTGCCGGCCGTGGTCAACATCTCGTCGACTCAGGCGGCGCAGGTGCGGGCAGAGCGGGGTGGGCCGGAAGTACCGACGTTCCCGCCGGGCTCGCCTTTCGAGCAATTCTTCAAAGACTTTATGGACAAGAACCATCCGGGTCAGGGCCAGCAGGGGGATCGCAGTCCCCAGCGTCGCCCGGGGCCGCCCGGTGAGGGTGGTGGCCGGGCAATGAGCCTAGGCTCAGGCTTCATCATCGATCCAGCTGGCTACATTGTCACCAACAATCATGTGATCGACGGCGCGGACGAGATCAGCGTCACGCTCCAGGACAACACGACGCTGAAGGCCAAGTTGGTTGGCAAGGATGAGCGGGTGGACCTGGC
>JANONC010000185.1:0-5703 GCA_031420655.1 Rhodospirillales bacterium
TCGGCAGAGCCGGCCCGCGATGTCTGCCCGCGCGGAGTATCCTACCTCGACCGGTTCAGTGTATGGCGGAACGGGGCGCACGCGGTCTGGGTAGGTCCCGGCGGGGTTACGATCGTAAGCGACCGCGCCTACCGGGGAGACCGGCCCTGGGTTCCGCCCGTGCCGGTACCGCGGCCCTCCGTGCCGGATTTGCCCATGGCCGCGACGGATGAGGGTGGTTAGAACGCTTTCTGGTAGTGTTTAAAACTTCTGGCGGAGCAGAGCCCAACCCGATCCACTGCAGTCGGATTGAGCTGCCAATGTGCCGGATCGGTCGGCACATTCGAACAAAGAAGCCTGTGGCCCGAAGCTGGAGTTCGCTGCTTTTTCGGACTTCAAGTCCGGACTGCTAGTACCGCCGTAGCAATCCGACCAGCCGACCCTGCACCTTCACGCGGTCTGCCGGTAGCAGGCGAATTTCGTGCCGGGCATTGGCGGGTTCAAGCGCGATGGAGTTGCCGCGGCGGCGCAGTCGCTTCAGCGTCACCTCCGCCTCGTCCACCAAGGCCACGATGATCTGACCGTTTTCCGCCACGTCGCCCCGGCGGATAATTACGGTGTCACCGTCAAGGATTCCAGCTTCGATCATGGAGTCGCCCGCGACTTCCAGCGCGTAATGCTCACCCGCGCCCAGCATCGCGACGGGCACCTCGATCTGCGTGCTACCGTCACGCAGCGCTTCGATCGGCAGACCCGCGGCGATACGGCCATAGAGTGGTAGCTGCACGGCCGTGGCGTCCGGCGCGTTGCGCACCCCCTGCAGGCGACCGGTGAAGTCTCCCCGGATCACGTTAGGGGCGAACGCTACCTGCTCATGCACGGCCTCGTTTGGTAGACGCACGATCTCCAGCGCCCGCGCCCGGTGCTGGCGGCGCTTGAGGAAACCGCGTTCCTCCAACGCCAAGATCAAGCGGTGGATGCCGGATTTCGACCGCAGACTCAGCGCATCCTTCATCTCTTCGAAGCTTGGAGAGAACCCGGTCGTGCGCAAATGCTGATCGATGAACAAAAGTAGCTCGTGCTGTTTACGCGTGAGCATTAGTGAACTCCCAGGGGCCCGGAACAAACCGACAACCTGGATAACGTTCTATGTTAGTTCTGCACGCCGCGTCAATACGGGTCTAAGTCGAGCGCCAGAACTGATGCACCCACGCCGGCAGACGGAGCATTCGGCGCACGAACGATCAGCGACTCGGCGTTGACAAGCACCGTGAGTAAAGACGAGTCCTGTCGCGGTGCTGGTGTTACGACGTCGCCGGACCGGGTTGCGCGTATATAGTCCTGGCGGTGGTCATTGGCGGCCATTGCGGCGCCGAGCCGCCGCGACACAAAAGGCAGAACCGGATCGCGTCCCATCATCGCCGCCAGGGCCGGGCGCAAGAACAGCACGGCGCAGACGTAAGCAGAGACCGGGTTACCCGGCAGTCCCAGAACCGGCATGCCCCGCAGATGGCCAAAGAGGGACGGCTTGCCCGGGCGCATGGCGACTTGCCAGAACGACCGCTCGAACCCCGCGGCCAGCAGTGCCGGTTGCACCAGGTCATGGGTGCCCACACTGGCCCCGCCGCAGGTAACGAGGATGTCCGCCGTGAGCGTGCTGATCGCGACCGAGAGCGAATCAGCGTCGTCGGACGCGATCGGCAGTACAACCGGTTCACCCCCGGCCAATTGCACAAGCGCAGCGATGGAGTGGGCGTTGCTGCTGACGATGCCGCCAGGCGGAATAGGCTCACCGGGCAATGCCACTTCGTCGCCCGTGGCAAGGATGGCCACGCGCGGGCGGCGGCGAACGGCCAGCCACGGATAGTTGGCCGCGGCCGCAAGACCAATGGCGCGAGGACTTAAAAGCTGTCCGGCCGCTAGAACCGCGTCGCCCGCAACAAAATCCTGCCCGGCGGCGCGAATGTGCCGGTTAGTACTCGGGGCCACCTGCAACCGGTCGCCGTCGCGCGTCGCATCTTCCTGCACCGCAACCCTGATCGTGCCCGGCGGCACGACGCTACCGGTAAATACCCGCACGGCTTGGCCGGTACCGACGCTGCCCGCAAATGGATGCCCGGCCGGGGCCGTGCCGATCACGCTCCACTCCGTACCCGGCCCGACCGCATAACCATCCATGGCCGAGACGTCATGCGGCGGTTGCGTCACGCGGGCCAGCACCGGCAGTGCCAGCACGCGTCCGGCCGCCGCCGAGAGCGGCACCATCTCCACCCCGGTCAGCGCCACGCCGGCCAGGATGCGCGCGAGGGCCTCGGCCACCAGGATCATTTCGTCAGGCCTGGTGAAAGTCGCCGGAAGCGCCGCCCGACTTGGCAACGACACGCAGATGGTCGATGCGCATGGCCCGGTCCACGGCCTTTGTCATGTCGTACACTGTCAGCGCGGCGATGCTGGCAGCAGTGAGAGCTTCCATTTCCACTCCCGTCCGGCTGGTAGTGCGCACGGTGGCAATGATGTCCACCTGGCCGGGCGCGACGGTAAGGTCAACGGTCACAGCTGAAATCGGCAAAGGATGGCAGAGGGGGATCAGCACAGCCGTCTGCTTCGCGGCCATGATGCCAGCAATGCGCGCCACGGCCAGGACATCGCCCTTGGCGGCAGCACCCGTGCGGATCAACTCAGACGTCGCCTCTGCCATATATACCGTGACCTGAGCCGTGGCGGTTCGCGCCGTCTCCGGCTTGGCCGATACATCCACCATCACGGCTTGCCCCGCCGCATTCAGGTGAGTGAGGCCGGTCACGTGCCGAGCAGCGCCCGCGTTGCCGCCCCAACATCGTCGTGGCGCAGCAGGCTTTCTCCCACCAGAAACGCCTGCGCGCCGCCACCGGTCAGGCGCACGATGTCATCATGCGTCCGAATGCCGCTCTCGGCGACAATGAACCGGTCGGACGGTACTAACGGCGCGAGCTCGAGCGTCACATCAAGTGTCGTCTGTAACGTACTTAGATTACGGTTGTTTAGACCGATCAGCGATGTTTCGAGGCCAAGCGCTCGATCAAGCTCGCGTCGGCTATGAACCTCGACAAGAACATCCATGTCCATCGCGCGTGCCAGCGCCTCCAGCTCTCGCGCATCCTGGTCGGAAAGCGCTGCCAAGATGAGGAGGATGCAATCCGCTCCCATAAGGCGGCTTTCGTAGACTTGCCAGGGCTCTAGAATGAAGTCTTTGCGCAGCACTGGAAGTGCCACGGCCTCGCGCGCTGCGTGCAGGTCGGCGGCCGAGCCCTGGAAATGGGCCGGTTCGGTCAGGACCGATAGGCAGGTCGCCCCGGCACCGGCATAGGCCCGGGCAAGATCGGCCGGGTCGAACACAGGGCGCAGCAGGCCAGCGGAGGGCGACGCCTTCTTTATTTCGGCAATCAGCGCATGCCGTCCCTCGACCGCCGTGTGCTTCAGCGCGCGGCCGAAGCTGCGGGGCGGCTCGCAACGATGCACCTTCCGGTCAAGCGCAGTAATTGGAAATGCGGCCTTACGCCGGGCGGTTTCAACCCGGGTGTCATGACAGATACGCGCCAACACATCGGACTGACCGAGGTCGGCAATGGCGACGTCCATGGAAATGAGCTCCAAACTCAAACGGTTGCCCGGCGTAATGCGTCGAGCGTAGCAAAGGCTGCACCAGAACCGATGGCTTGCGAGGCGAGTGCCACCCCATCGTGCAACGAGCCCGACCGTCCAGCAATGACCAGCGCAGCGGCTGCGTTTAGTGCAACAGTATCGCGATATGGCCCCGGTGCGCCGTGTAGCAATGCCAGCAAAGCAGAGGCGTTTTCGGTTGCATCGCCGCCCAATATGGCCTGAACGGGTGCGCTGGGCAGCCCTGCGTCAGACGCATCGACGATGAACTCAGTGATGGTCCCGCCATCGAGTGCGACGACATGATTGGGTCCGGCCACGGTCAATTCATCAAGGCCCGCCCCGTGGACGACCCAGGCGCGTTCGGTGCCGAGGTCGCGCAAGGCCTCTGCCATCGGCCGAGCCCAGACCGGGTCGAACACGCCGGTCAGCTGGCGGCGGACCCGCGCCGGGTTGGCAAGCGGCCCGAGCAAGTTGAAGATTGTTCGTGTTCCAAGCTCGACCCGGGGCCCAGCCGCATGACGCAGCGCCGCATGATGCCGGGGAGCGAACAAGAAGGCGCAGCCCACGTCACGCAGGATGCTTGGCAGGCGCTCCAGCGGCACGTCGACATTCACGCCTAGCGCCGTCAGCACATCCGCACCGCCCGTGCGGGACGAGAGGGCGCGGTTGCCGTGCTTGGCCACAGGGACGCCGCAGGCGGCGAGGACGAAGGTGACGGCGGTGCTGACGTTGAGCGTGCCCGCATTATCACCACCCGTGCCGCACACGTCGATCGCTCCGTCCGGCGCGTCCACGACCGCCATCCGCGACCGCATGGCCTGCACGGCGCCAGTCAGCTCCGCCACCGTTTCACCCCGGACGCGTAACGCCATCAGCAGGGCGGCAATCTGCGCCGGTGTAGCCTCGCCAGACATGACGATGCCGAACGCGGCTTCGGCTTCGGCGACCGACAGCGTTTCGCCGCGCGCCAGCCGGGCCAGGATGGGTTTCACCGCAGGCCGGCCAGGCGCAGGAAGTTTGCGATCAGTGCGTGGCCGTGCTGGGAGGCGATGCTTTCGGGGTGGAACTGGACGCCATGGATGGGGCGGGTACGGTGCTGCACGCCCATAATGGTGCCGTCTGCGGTCCAGGCGGTGCGGTCCAGCACGTTGGACGGGCGCGTGGGGTCGATGACGAGGCTGTGGTAGCGCGCGGCCTCGAACGGTGAGGGCAGGCCTGCAAACAGCCCGGCCCCGTCGTGTAGGACCGGGCTGACCTTGCCATGCATGGGCGCCGCACCGCGGATGACGGTGCCGCCAAATACCTGGCCGATCGCCTGGTGACCGAGGCACACGCCCAGGAGCGGCGTGTTTCCGGCACCGCGGATCAAGTCGAGGCATATGCCGGAATCGTCCGGCGTCGAGGGACCCGGCGACAACACGATGGCGGACGGGCGCAGGGCCAACGCGGCTTGGGCCGTCAGGGCGTCATTGCGGATCACTTGACAGTCAGCGCCCAGTTCACCGAGCAGATGCACGAGGTTCCAGGTAAAGCTGTCGTAGTTATCGACAAGAAGGATCATAGCGCAGCGAAGCGCACAGCTTCCTCGGCCGCGCGGAACAGGGCGCGGGACTTCTGCCGGGTCTCCTCGTACTCGCCCAGCGCGGTGCTGTCGGCCACGACGCCACCACCGGCCTGCACATACATCGTGCCGTCCTTCACCACAGCGGTGCGTAGGCCGATGCAGGTGTCCATGGTGCCGTTGGCGGCGAAATAGCCGATGCAACCGGCGTAGATGCCGCGCCGGGTGGGCTCCAGCATTTCGATGATCTCCATCGCCTTGATCTTGGGCGCGCCGGTCAGCGTCCCGGCCGGGAAGCCGGCAATGAGTGCGTCCAAGGCGCAGAGGCCCGGCTTGATCGTCCCTTCGACGGTCGAGCTGATATGCATGACGTGGCTGAAGCGTTCGATGTTGAACTGCTCCGTGACGCGTACGGTGCCGAGTGCGGCGGCGCGGCCGACATCGTTGCGGCCGAGGTCGAGCAGCATCAGGTGCTCGGCCCTCTCCTTGGGGTCGGCCAGCAACTCGGCGGCGAGCGCATT
>JANONC010000186.1:0-3102 GCA_031420655.1 Rhodospirillales bacterium
GCCATGTACCGCCGCAGCCAGAACCGGGCCAGCACGCCAATTGCCGCCGCCACCGGCACGGCCATCAGCACGCCCAGGAAGCCGAACGCCGCCCCGCCCGCAAATAGCGCGAAGATAACCCAGACGGCATGCAGCTCCACCCGGTCACCCAGGAAGCGCGGATAGATGACGTACCCCTCCAGCACCTGCCCGGCGACATACACGCCCGCCACCCACGCCACACCGCGCCAATCCGGGAATTGCGCAAACGCCAGCCCAATGCTGGCCACCCCGCCCGTAATGCTGCCCACATAGGGGATGAACGACAGCAACCCCGACGCAAGCCCCACAACCAGCCCCAGATCGAGCCCCACGGCCGACAGCGCCGCGGCATAGAACACGGCCAGCACGGCGCAGCAGAGCAATTGCCCGCGCAGCCAGGCGGCCAGGATCCTATCAACCTCACGCGCCTGCGCCCGCAAGACGCCCACATAGCGGCGCGGGAGCCAGCTATCGATCCGCGTCACGGCCCGGCGCCAGTCGCGCAGCAGATAGAACGACACGACGGGTGTCACGATCACGAGGCTGAGTACGTTGAAGATCGCGAACCCGCCGCCCACGATCTGCCGAACCGCGCCGACCGCAAACCCCAGCATGGACCCGGCCTGACCGCCCACCAGGTCACGCAGTTTGCCGTCCACGTACTCCGACCCCAGCCGCTCCTGCAGCGCCATCACGAGTTGCTCCGCCCAGCTGCGCACCGCCATCGCATATTGCGGCGCGCGGCCCAGCAATAGGCCGAGCTGCGCCAGCACGAGCGGGTAAAGCAGCAGCACGAACAGCAGCACCGCCAGGACCAGCGCCAGGATCATCAGCAGCGCCGCCGCCCCGCGCGGCACTCCGGCGCGGGCCAGTTGCGTTGTGGGCGGATCGAGAAAATAGGCGATGCCTGCCGCAACGACGAACGGCAACAGGATGCCGACGAAGGTCGTCATTGCCCAGTAGCCCGCAAGCACGAGCCCGGCCAGCAGCGCCAGGCGCTGCAATTGCGTTACCTGCCGGGGCGTGATGGAGACGGCCCGTGCCGGTTGCGGCTCGGTCCGCACTATGGTTCTGTCCGGCGCGTCCAGCTGCATGACGCCAACCTAGCCGAATGCCGGCACGCGACCAAGGACACTGACGATGGCGCTCACCTACCGCGACGCAGGCGTCGATATCGAGGCGGGGGACGCGCTGGTCGAGCGGATCAAGCCGCACGCACGCGCAACGACCATACCCGGCGTCATGGGCGGGCTGGGGGGGTTCGGCGCCCTGTTCGACCTGCGTGCGGGCGGGTTCACCGACCCGGTGCTCGTCAGCACGACGGACGGCGTGGGCACCAAGCTGAAACTTGCGATCGAAACCGGCCGCCACGGTACCGTCGGCATCGACCTGGTGGCGATGTGCGTCAACGACCTGGTCGTGCAGGGTGCGCGGCCACTCTTCTTCCTGGATTACTTTGCGACCGGCGCGCTGGACGTGGAGCAGGCCGCGACCGTGATCGCCGGGATCGCCACAGGCTGCCGCCAAGCTGGCTGCGCCCTGGTTGGGGGTGAGACGGCCGAGATGCCCGGGCTGTACGCCGCGGGCGATTACGACCTGGCTGGGTTCGCCGTCGGTGCGGCAGAACGCGGCACGCTGCTCCCGGCCGGCGTGGCGGTGGGTGACACGATCCTGGCCCTCCCCAGCAGCGGCGTGCACAGCAACGGGTATTCGCTCGTACGGCGCATCGTCGCGCAATCGGGCCTGGGCTGGGACGTGCCGTTCGCGGGTGGGGCACCCGGTGCGACATTGGGCGACGCACTTATGATGCCGACGCGCATTTACGTGACCGAGCTGCTGGCGCTGCATCGCGCCGGGCTGCTGCGGGCGGCGGCGCACATCACCGGCGGCGGGCTGCCGGGCAACCTGCCGCGGGTGCTGCCGGACGGACTCGGCGCCACGCTGCAGCCGTGGGCGCTGCCGCCGGTGTTCCGCTGGCTGGCGCAACAGGGCGGCGTTACGGCCAACGAGATGCTGCGTGTGTTCAACTGCGGCGTTGGCATGGCGCTGGTGGTAACGGACGCCGCGGCGGCGCAGGCGGTGCTGGGCAATACCGCATTCGTGCTGGGTCACGTGACGGAGGGTGCCGGCGTGCACTTCACGGCGCCGGATGACTGGCTGGCGTGATCCGGGTTGCGGTTCTCATCAGCGGCGGCGGCAGCAACATGCTGGCGCTGGCTGCGGCGGCGCGGGCACCCGGCTTCCCGGCGCAGATCGCGCTCGTGCTATCCAACAATCCGGACGCGCCCGGCCTGGCGCGGGCCCGCGCGGCAGGCCTGGAGGCGCGATCGATCGATCATCGTCCCTTTGGGCGCGACCGGGCAGCGCATGAGGCGGCCGTTCACGCCGCATTGGCTGAGTGCGACGTATCGCTCGTATGCCTGGCCGGCTACATGCGGCTGTTGACGCCGCTCCTGGTGCAGGCCTGGGCCGGGCGCATGCTGAATATTCACCCGAGCTTGCTGCCCGCCTTTCCCGGACTGCACACCCATGCCCGCGCCCTGGCCGCCGGTGCGCGGATCCATGGCTGTACCGTGCATTGGGTGACGGAAGTCATGGATGACGGCCCCATCCTGGGCCAGGCCGCCGTGCCGGTGCTACCTGGTGACACGCCAGACCGGCTCGCCGCCCGTGTGCTGGTGCAGGAGCACGCGCTGTACCCCGCCGTCCTTGCAAGCGTGACCGGTGGTGGTGCCACCCTGCCGCCACCCGGTGCAACGCTGGCAAACCCCCAGCCCTTGCCCGGCCCTACCCCGCCCGCGTAGAAAGTCGGAACGCCGCTTTTGGGATTGATCATGGCCGACCCGCACGCTCCGACAGACACAACGCCCCCCGCCGTCGAGATCGACGCAGGGTTCATGGCCGAGCGGCAGCAGTTTTGGTCGAGCTTCACCGGGGCCACGACGTTCGCGGTGGTGGCGATCGTGTTGCTGCTGATCGGGATGCTGATCTTTTTGCGGTAGGACTGCACGGAGCATGCCGGGCCAGAGTCCAACCCGACCAAAGCGAGCCCGCTTAAACTCTAGCCTTTGAGGTTTGGCG
>JANONC010000187.1:0-2357 GCA_031420655.1 Rhodospirillales bacterium
CGGCTCCCAGTCGTCGGGCGTCTTGCCGCGCGGCGGCTCCAGCGTGCCGGTGTAGATCAGGCCCTGCTCGTCTAGCCGCGCGATCGTGGCGTCGGGCGCGCCCGTCGCGACCAGCGCCGCCTCGGACGTGAACATATCCGGCACGACGCCGAGTGCGGCAAGGTCGCTGCGGATGCTGTCCATCATCATGCGGATGGCCGTCGCGCGCACGGTGTCCAACCACACTGCCGGGTCTGCGACCGTTGCACCCGGCCCGGCCAGGGCCGCGCCATGCTGCGCCGCCAACGCGTCGCCCACAGGCACGAGATAGGCACCGCGATACGCCAGGCCGCCCGGCACCTGCGCGTCGTACTCAGCCTCCGTCAGGGTCGTGCCAAGCGCTTGCAGGTACCTCCAATAGCTGGCCCAGGCGAGCGCGTTCACCTGATTGCCGGCGTCGTTGATGTAGTATTCCTTCGTTACGACGAAGCCGGCCTTGGCCAGCAAATTCGCCAGCGCGTCGCCCACGACCGCTCCGCGACAATGCGCCACATGCATCGGGCCGGTCGGGTTGGCGCTGACGTACTCGACGTTCACGCGCAGCCGCGCGCCGGCCGCGCTGTCGCCGAACGACTCATTCTCGCGCAGCACGGCGGGCACGGTCGCCAGCAGCGCGGCCGGGTGTAGCGTTAGGTTCACGAACCCCGGGCCGGCCGGCACGGCGCTGGCCACATCCGGCCCGCCCGCCAGCGCTTGCGCCAGCGCGGCCGCGATCTTGGCTGGCGGTTGGCGCGCGGGTTTGGCTGCCACCATGGCGGCGTTGGTCGCCATGTCCCCATGCGCCGGGTCCTTGCTGGGCGTGACCTCGATCCGGTCCAACACCGCCTGCTCCAGCTCCGGCACGATGGCGTGCAGCGCGTCCGCCACGGCGTCGCGCACGCGGCTAAAGATATTCTCGGCCATGGGCATCCTCGGTTTGTGCCGGGCATACGGCAGAACGCCTGTTAGTTGAAGCACCAGCCGGAAAACGCGGTCCGAGGCGTCCCGGCATGGGCCGTGCCGGCTGGCCAGAGCAGACGAGCAGCACGTCAGTGGTGCCAGTGGCCATTCGAACTGCGCGGCAATGATTTTAGGATTGCCAACTCATAGCAACGATTACGTGAGTTGACCGAATTCGTTTCATCTTCTAGATTTTTGTTATGTTATAGAAAGGTTCCAAAATGGCGGTCTATAATTGGCGCGTCGGCAGCGGAGACCTTGGCCTAGCGGCGGATTGGACCAACGCGACCATCGGCGAAAACCCGGCAAGCACCGCCCCCGGCACCGCCGATTCTCCGTCGTTCAGCGGCGCTGGCGGCACGATCACCGGTAACGCCGCCTATGCCGGGCTTACCATCGGCAGCGCCTCTGGAACTGCGTGGAACTTCGCCGGTGATGTCACAACCAACGCGGCCATCGTGACGGGCCCGACCGTGTTTTCAAATGGCGCGCAACTCGTCGTCTCCAGAGCAACCGCCCCAGTGAGTTACCCCCTCAGCATTGGATCACCGAGCGCCGGAGCAGCCTCTCTTACGGTCACCGGCAGCGGCTCCGTGGTGGATTCCAGCCAGTATGGCGCGTATATCGGCGGTCAGGCGGGCTTCACCGGCACGCTCAGCATCTATAACGGCGGCGTGGCCCGGTTCGGTACCGTCAACTACAGCGGCTTTTCCTCGCTCTCGCTCGGCCAGGTCGGGACCGGCGCAATAAGCGTGACTGGCGCGGGGTCAGCCTTGCAACTCACGGGTGGCTTCTACGCAGGCCGGGCCAGTGGCGCGGTGGGCACAATCGACGTCTCAAGCGGCGCGACGCTGACCCAGACCAGCTCCGGAAGCGCGAACGAATCCGTTTCGTTCGGCTCGGGCGGCACAGTGAACGGGACCCTCGTCAATGGCGGGACCGGGTCTTTGAATGTGACTGGCGCTGCTAAAGCGACCTTCGGCAGCCCGTTGAGTTTCGGCACCAGCGGGGATAACGGCAACCTGGGCGTAAGCGATGCAAACTCCGTCCTCACGCTTGGGGACTCGCTCCAGGCTGGCGGCGGTAGCACGGCCACGGGCAGCACCGGTACGATCGTCGTGCAAAACGGCGGCCAGATTAAAATGACGGCAGCCGCCGACACGTCCCGCTATTACTTCAACCTGGGCACCGCGGCCGTGACGGCGGGCACCGCCACCGTGAGAGGGGCCGGGTCACTGATCGATGTGGGGGCGAACGCGGCCGGGATCGGCAACACCGGAACCGGTATGCTCAATGTCGAAGCGGGCGGCACGTTCCGCTCCGCAATCGCCGATAGCCGGCTCCTGTCCGCCCTTTCGGCTGGCAACAACGCCGGGTCA
>JANONC010000188.1:0-2672 GCA_031420655.1 Rhodospirillales bacterium
CGATCAGGACCAAAGCCGCCCAGCGCAGGCCAGAACCACGCTCCATCGGGCAAAGACAGACCACATCAGGGCTGTTCAACCTCCCGCGCACAGGTCTCATTATTCAACTGTTAGCCAAAGTGGCACGCGACCGGCCAATCCTGGTTGCGGGACATCAGGGCCGGCCTCTCTGTGTAGCATACGGCTTCGGCACGCGGGCAGCGCGGATGGAATGGGCACCCTGGCGGCAGCACCAGATTGCTCGGCAGTTCGCCCTGCACCGCCGGATGCACACGGCGTTGGCCGGGCACCGCGTCGGGCACCGCCACAATCAGCGCCTGGGTGTATGGGTGGCCCGGCGCGGTGAAAAGCGCCTCGGTCGGCCCGATCTCGACCACACGGCCCAAATACATAACCGCAGTTCGATGCGCGATGTGCCGCACGAGGCGCAAATCGTGCGTGATGAACACCAGCGCCAGGCCCAGCCGGTCCTGTAGTTCCACAAACAGGTTGACCACCTGTGCCTGGACCGACACGTCCAACGCGGATACCGGCTCATCCGCCACGATCAGCGCCGGCTCTACCGCGAGTGCCCGCGCAATCCCCACCCGCTGGCGCTGACCGCCCGAGAACTCGTGCGGGTACCGGTGCGCGGCGTCGGCTGGCAGGTGTACGAGGTCCAGCAAGTGCCGCACCCGCGCCGGGACGTCTCGCCGGGGGACGATCCGGTGCACCAATAGCGCCTCTGCCAGCGCGGCGCCGACCGACAGTCGCGGGTTCAATGCACCGTACGGGTCCTGGAACACCATCTGCACCCGGCGATTGAACGCGCGCCGTGCATCGCCCGAAAGCGCCAGCGCGTCCGTATCCCCGAACCGGACGGTTCCGCGATCGGGGGTCAGCAGCCGTACCAAGCATCGAGCGAGGGTTGATTTGCCACAACCGGACTCGCCCACGATGCCCAGCGTCTCACCCCGCCCGACCGACAGGCTCACATCCGTCACCGCCTGCAGCCGCTGGACCGTGCGTCCGCGCAGTATGTCCAACGTCGTCCGGCGGACCGGGAACGTCTTGGTCAGCCCGTCGACCTGTAGCAGCGTCATGGGGCCGGGATCCGGTCCGCCGCCCAGCAGGCCGCCCGGTGGCCATTCCCGTAGAACTGCATTGGCGGCGCGGTTTCCGTGCAACGATCCTCCGTAAACGCGCAGCGTGGGGCGAACGCGCACCCGCTGATGGGCTGGTCCAACGGTGGCGGTTGGCCGGGGATGGTCATCAACGCCTGCCGCGCGCGTCCATGTGGAATGGCACCTAGCAGCGCGTGGCTGTAGCCGTGGCGCGGCCGGGCGAACAAATCCGCGACCGGTGCCTCCTCCACGATCCGGCCCGCATACATCACACACACACGTTGGCATGTCTGTGCGACCACGCCCAAATCGTGCGTAACCAGCACAATGGCCAGACCAAGCTCGTCCGACAGCCGCATCAGCAGCCGCAGGATCTGGTCCTGGATCGTCACATCCAGCGCCGTCGTCGGCTCGTCGGCCAGCAGCAGCCGTGGCTGCCCAGCCAGCGCGATTGCGATCATGGCCCGCTGCCGCATCCCGCCCGAGAACTCGTGCGGGTAGTTCCGCAGGCGCTGGGCCGACGCGCCGATGCCGACCAACGCCAGCAACGCCGCCGCCCGCCCCGGCGGCGCATCGGCCGGCAGCACCTCGGTAATCTGCTCGCCAATCGTCAGCACTGGGTTCAGCGCGGTCATCGGCTCCTGAAAGATCATCGCGATCTGCCGGCCGCGCACCGACCGCAGTGCCGCGTCCGGCATCGTCAGTAGGTCCTGCCCGTCCCACCCGACCCGGCCGCCGATCACCGCCCGGCGCAGTAGCCGCATGATGGCGCGCAACGTCACACTTTTGCCGGAGCCGGATTCACCGACAATACCCACGATCTCGCCGGCCCCAACATGGAGGTCGACGCCGTTCAACGCCCGCACGGAGCCCCGCCGGGTGGTGAAGGCGACTGTAAGGCCCGCCAATTCCAGCATCAGCGTTTGACGTCCAGCAAATCCGCCAGCCCGTCCCCCACCAGGCTGAAACCGATGCCGCACAGCACGATGGCAAAGCCCGGGAACACCGAAATCCACCATGCCTGCGTAAACAGGTTCTTACCGTCGGCGATCAGCACTCCCCATTCCGCCGTGGGTGGCTGCGCGCCCAGGCCGAGGTAGCCGAGGCTCGATCCCAGCAGGATCACCAGCGACATGTCCGTCATCCAGTACACCAGCACCGGGCGCGCGGCATTGGGCAGGATGTGCCGCAGCAGGATCCGGACGTCGCCGTAGCCCAGAACCCGTGCGGCGGAAACGAAGTCATGGCTGCGTAGCACCAGCACTTCACCCCGGGTCAGGCGGGCATAGAACACCCAGCCGATCACGCTGACGGCAATGTACATGTTGCCCAGACCCGGACCGAGTACGGCCACGATGGCGATGACCAGCACCAGAAACGGGAACGTCACCACGAGGTCCACCAACCGCCCGAATAGGATGTCGGACCAGCCGCCATAGTACCCGATTACCAGCCCGATCAGCGTGCCGACGACCAACGGGACAACCGTCGCCAGCAACGCGATCTGCAGGTCGATGGTCGCGGCGGCGATGGTCCGTGACAATATATCCCGCCCAAACTGGTCCGTGC
>JANONC010000189.1:0-5455 GCA_031420655.1 Rhodospirillales bacterium
GCAAAGGCCTGCCGGCTCGCGATCAAGCCGGTGCCCTGCACGCCGGGCCGCTCATGCAGGCCGCCGCCGATTACCTTCAGCACGCCCCGTCCAGCCAGGCTGAAGAACCCGCCCGTTAGTGCGGTGATGCCGATGTCGATGTCACGTGACACGGCTGCGGCCGCGATCGGCTGCGCGGCTTCAAAGAACTTGAACTCGGCCGCCAGGCCTTCGTCGGCAAAGTAGCCACGCTCCATGGCAATGTAGAGCGGGGCCGGCGACAGCGTGTGCAGCAGGCCGATGCGAAGCGGAATGGGCGCGGCACGTGCAGGGACCGCCAGGGCCAGGCCCGCACCAATCACCATTCGCCGCCGCATTCGCCGCCCCTTTTTTGTTGGGCGCATAGGTTGCACAGCCCGGGCCGCCCGCCCATACCCTGCGGCATGGCCCCGCCCCTGCTGCTGCTGCAAGACGTTCACCTTTCGCTCGGCTCCGCGCCGCTCCTGCGGGGGGCGGAGCTGGCTGTCAGCGCCGGCGAGCGACTGTGCCTGGTGGGCCGCAACGGGTCCGGCAAATCCACGCTGCTGAAAATTGCGGCCGGACTGCTGAAACAGGACGGCGGCACCCGCTTCCTGCAGCCCGGCACCACGGTGCGCTATTTGCCGCAGGAGCCGGATTTGGCCGGGTACCCTACCACGCTCGCCTATGTGGAGGCCGGCATGGGCCCCAACGACGACCATCACCGCGCCGCCACCCTGCTGGACCAGCTCGGCCTGAATGGCACCGAGGACCCGGCCCACCTCTCCGGCGGCCAGATGCGCCGCGCCGCCCTGGCGCGCACGCTGGCACCCTCGCCCGACTTGCTCCTGCTGGACGAGCCGACCAACCACCTCGACCTGCCCGCCATCGAGTGGCTGGAGGCGGAGCTGAAATCGCTCCGCGCCGGCATCGTACTGATCAGCCACGACCGCCGCCTGCTGGAAAACCTGTCCCGCAGCCTCGTGTGGCTCGATGGTGGCACCACACGGCGGATCGACCGCGGCTTTGCCCATTTCGAGCAATGGCGAGACGAGGTGGAGGCCCAGGCCGAGCGCGACCAGCACAAGCTGGGCCGGCAGATCGAGCGTGAGGAGGACTGGCTCCGCTATGGCGTCACCGCCCGGCGCAAGCGCAACGTGCGCCGCCTGGGTGAGTTGGGAGCCCTTCGTCAGAAACGGCGGGAGCAGGGCGGGGCGCAGACGGGCCTACGCATGGCGGCGGCGGAGGCGGATGTGTCCGGCAAGCTGGTGGCCGTGGCCAAGCATGTGACCCGCGCCTATGACGGCGAGGCCCCGGTCGTGCAGGACCTGACGCTACGCGTGCTGCGCGGCGACCGGCTGGGCATCATCGGCCCCAACGGCGCGGGCAAGACGACGCTGCTGAAGCTACTGACCGGCATCGACCAACCCACGTCCGGCGAGGTGAAGGTTGGCACCAACCTGCACATCGAAACGCTGGACCAGCAACGCGCCTCGCTCGACCCCGCCAGCACGTTGCAAGCGGCGCTGACGGGCGGCCAGGGCGACCAGGTGGAGGTCGGCGGCGAGAAGCGCCACGTGATCGGCTACATGAAGGACTTCCTGTTCAAGCCCGAGCAGGCCCGCACTCCGGTGGGCGTACTGTCGGGCGGCGAGCGTGGGCGCCTGACCCTGGCCATCGCGCTGGCGCGCCCGAGCAACCTGCTGGTGCTGGACGAGCCGACCAACGATCTGGACCTGGAGACGCTGGACCTGCTGCAGGAACTGCTGGCCGACTACCAAGGCACCGTCATGCTCGTCAGCCACGACCGCGACTTTCTGGACCGCGTCGTCACGTCCACCCTGGCGGCCGAGGGTGCCGGGCGCTGGGTGGAATACGCCGGCGGCTACAGCGACATGCTGATCCAGCGCGGCACCCCGCTATCGCAAGAGGTGCGCAGCAAGCCGGGCAAGAAAGCCGCGGCGAAGGAGCTAGGCCGCCCAGCCAAGCTGAGTTTTAAGGACAAGCAAGCCCTAGACGCCCTACCCGCCACCATCACCTCCACCCAAGCCGACATCGCCCGCCTGCAACGCATTCTCTCCGACCCCAACCTGTACAAGAAAGACCCCACCAAATTCCGCCGCATTGGCGAGGCCCTGGCCGAAGCGCAAGCCCGGCTGGCGAGCGATGAGGAGCGCTGGCTAGCGCTGGAGCTGCTGAGGGAGGGGATGGAGCCGAAGTGCGCTTGAGGAAACATTAATCAGAAGGGCAGCTGCTCTATCTCAAGCAATCCCCGCACCACGACAAGCCGGGCTTCTGTTACGCGGCTGGGAGCGTTTCGGGGGAAATCCTTCCCCACCGGACGATTACCGACCTGCGAGAGAATTAGGTTTTCGGCGAAGAACCTAAGGCGCCTTTTGTCCAGCGCGGCTTGGGAAGGCAGTGGCCGGAATTCGTCTTCACGGTAAAAAGACGAGAAGCGGGTTGGCTGCCCTGGTGCACCATCGAGGCAATGAGCCCGAACCTTGATCTCAAACCGGGTATTCGCCCCGTACAACGCCGTCGCCGATCACTGCTGCGACGCGTGGAACCGGCCTGCCGACCAGCCATGGCGCGTCATGAGCATTGGATTATGAGACTGGGCCACAGGTCAGACCCGGTCAGCTTTGGTATTACATCGGGCTCTACGGTCGTGGTGCGATCGTTCAAACCTGATTGCAAGTTTTAGTATACTCCGCCCGCGCCACCCGCTCCCACCCCCAATGCGTGCTTGGACTCCACCCATCCTGACGCATCAAATTGGCGCTCGCCGGCAGGCTTGGTATTGGTTACGGCAACGTAGAGGGATGAAGCTAACGATGGTGAGCTGGCTATATGATTTTCCTGCCAGCGCACTCATGTTTTTCGCGTCGGGCACGGCTCTGGCTCTGGTTCTACTGACGGGCCTCGTCGCGCGGCAGTTGCCCCCGCAACCGGCGCGGTCCGCTGCGGCACTGGACGCTTACAAAGTGATCGTCTCCTTTCTGGCGATATTACTGTCGTTCTCGCTCGTCCAAGCCAACGCCCTGCTCCGCGCAGCCGACGTGGCGATCAGCGCCGAGGCGGGCGCAATGAACCAACTCGACCGGTTCCTAGTCCGGTCCCACACGACAACGACCGACGCGGTCCGGCCCAGGCTGCAGTCGTACATGCAGGCTGTTTTGAAGCAGGATTGGCCGGCAATGCGCCAGGGGCTGGATACCAGCGAGGCACAATTCGTGCTGGGCGACCTCAACCGCGCGGTGATGAGCCTCACGCCTGCGGACCTCGGAGCGAAAGCTCAGTTTTATCCAGAGATCATTAAATACCTGGATGCGATTAACGATGCACGACAGGCACGGATGGACTCTGTCGACGCGGGCCTGCCGACCGTCCTATGGGAGACGACATTCATCCTATGTACGGTCTTGATCGTACTTGCAGCGCTGAACGATGCCCCGTCGCGCCTGGTGGCCTTGGGTGGTCATGCCATAGCGATTGGCGTGTTGCTGGCGCTGACATTCGCGGTCGACAAGCCGCACAGAGGAACCGTGTCGACCACCCCGGCTCCGATCGAACGAGTGCTCGCCCTTATACAGGCGCGTGCAGATTAATGATCAGACAACGTAACCTTCAGAGCGCATAGCCGGACTCAAGACCCGGGAAGCTGGGGTGGCCACACCCCGTTCCAGCCCCACGCGCCCCTGACCCCTAAACGAGCCCTCGTCACCCCCGCCGCGTTGGGCTGGGCACACGGCGCGGCCATGGTGGCGCGGGCGGAGACGCTGGGGTGTGAGGTCGTGCGGCTGAAATCCAACCGCCTCTCCGGCCTGCCGGACACGTACCGGGACGCTAAAACTACGCGGGCCGTTATTACCGCGCCACCGCCGGCTGGAACCCATCCCGCCCAGCGCCAACTGGTGGGCTGGCCTCGCCGCTCCGCCGGTCGTGCGTGCCTACGCCAATTTAGCGGAAATCCTGGCCACGCTGAAACCGGCACTCGACTGTGGCGCCGTTACCTCGGCGGCGTTCGGGCTAGTGAGGGCACGACTTAAGAATGCAGATACGCTTCACGACCAAGTTCTACGCCGTGGAGCCGATCCTGAAAATGGATCACCAGGGCCGCGCGCACTGTACTCAGAACTGGAGGCCCAGGCTGGACCGACGCCACGGCTAACCAGACGCCGACTGGCGCATCGACCGCTCGCTGATCAGTCCCAGCCTGCCTGTGAATGACACCGGCTTCGATAGCACCGTCCGCGGCCAAGGCGGTTGCAAGCAAGCATGCACCCGCCTGGGCGGACGTCACGCGGTCGCTTACGGCGTTGGCAGCGGCTCCGGCGTGCCCGACAGGGTGCGCAGATACGCGATCACGTTCGCCCGCTGCTGCGGGTCGCTAATGCCCGCGTACGACATCTTGGTCCCTGGCGCGTAGGCGGCGGGCTTGAGCAGCCATTTGTCGAGCTCCTCATAGTTCCACTGCGCGCCCGATTTCGCCTTCAACGCGCTTGAATACGCATACCCGGCCGCATGGGCCGCAATCGGCTGGCCCACCACGCCGTACAGGTTGGGGCCAACGCCATTCTTACCGGCCTCGTTAAACGAATGGCAGGCGACGCAGCCCAGCTTTGACGTACTGGCCTGTCCGGCCCCTGCATCGGCGGAAACCAGCCGTGCCGCAATCGGCGCCACCGCAGCGGCACCGGCCGGCATCGGCGCGCCGGCCACGGCCGAGGCCGGCACCGCAACGCTCGGCGGTTTTACGACTGCTGCAGTCTGCGCCGGCACTTCGGGTAATGCGACGGGCGTGGCGTTCAGTGAGCGCAGATACAGGATCACATCCGCCCGCTTGGCCGCGTCAGCCAGACCGGCATAGCTCATCTTGGTGCCGGGCACGTAGGCGGCGGGCTTCAACAACCAGCTGGTCAACTCATCGTAGCCCCAGTTGCCACCCTTGGCCTTCAGCGCGCTAGAATAAGTGTAGCCCTCATGCGCAGCCTTGGGCCCACCCAGGACGCCGTACAGGTTCGGACCAACGCCGTTCTTGCCGCCCTCGTTCACGCTGTGGCAGGCAACGCAGCCCTGTTGCTTAAACGTGCCTTCACCGCGGCCAACATCGGCCGAGGCGAGCAGCAGCGCCACCGGCGGCTCTGGCACCACGGCTGATGCAACGACCGCCGTGGCAGCGGCCGGGCCGGGCAGCGCAATAGCCAGATGCTCATACTCTTTCGGCTTCACCAGGCCATTGGCCAGCAACCCAGACCCGAGATACGCGATGCCTACGATCAAAAACGCCATCGAGGCCTTCGTCGTTAAGCCTAGATCTTCCATTAAGCCTCTCCCAAACCGGCACGCATGCTGGCACCCCAGATACCATGGGGAAGAAGCCTCGCCTAGCAAGGGAGCCGGTCTGGATTCGCCCCCCAAACGGGCTGTTTCGCGCTAGTCCAACGCCGCGGAT
>JANONC010000190.1:0-33054 GCA_031420655.1 Rhodospirillales bacterium
GTTCAGAATGCCGGCCACACGCTGGATGTGGTTGGCGGCCAAGCCTTCCCGCAGCACCTTCAGCACCGGGATGCCGCCGGCAACTGCCGCCTCGAACAGCAACGGCGCACCAGTCTGGGCGGCGATGGATGCAAGCGTGGCACCGTGATGGGCGATCAGCGCCTTGTTGGCCGTCACGACCGGCTTTCCTGCTAGCAACGCGGCCGAAACCAGCGCGTGGGCAGGGCCATTGGCGCCACCGATCAACTCTACCACCACGTCGACCGCCGTATCGGCCGCAAGCGCCGCAGGGTCGGCATGCCACCGCAGGCCAGACAGGTTGATCCCACGATCGCGGGCCGGATCACGGGCGGACACCGCCACGACCTGCACCGGACGCCCTGCCCGCGCTTCAATCAGTCCGGCATTCGTTGCCAGCAGGCGCAGTACGCCGCCGCCCACCGTCCCCAGCCCTGCCACGCCAATGCGCAGCGGCCCCTTGTGGTCCGTCATTCGGCAGCGGCGCTTGCGGCGGGGCCAGCTGACGAAGGGGCTACGTTGCTATCCGCTGCCAGGAACGTCCGGATGCTGCGCACGGCTTGGCGCAGCCGCTGCGTGTTCTCGACCAGGGCGATCCGCACATGCGTGTCACCATGCTCGCCAAAGCCGATGCCCGGCGCTACCGCAACCTTTGCCCGCGCCAGCAGCAGCTTGCTGAACTCCACGCTGCCCAGATGCGCATAGCGTGGCGGGATGGGTGCCCAGGCAAACATGGAGCCATCCGGGCTCGGCACGTCCCACCCGGCCTGGTTCAGGCCGCGCACCAGCACGTCACGCCGTTCTTTGTACAGCGCCCGCATCTCCGCCACGCAATCCTGCGGGCCGGTCAGCGCCGCCGTTGCCGCGATCTGGATGGGGGTGAACGCGCCATAGTCCAAATAGGATTTGATCCGCGCCAACGCTCCGATCAGCCGGGCGTTGCCCGCGGCAAATCCCATGCGCCAGCCGGGCATGGAATAGGTTTTGGACAGGCTCGTGAACTCGACCGCTATGTCCTTCGCCCCCGGCACCTGCAACAGCGACGGCGGCGGTTCGTCGTTGAAGTAAATCTCGGCATACGCCAAGTCCGACATGATGTAGATTTCATGCTTCCGGCAAAACGCGACGATCTCGGTATAGAAACCGAGGTCGGCGAGATAAGCGGTCGGGTTGCTGGGAAAGTTTACGATCAGCGCCGTCGGCTTCGGCACGCTATGGCGCACGGCCATGTCGAGGGCGCGAAGCATCGTCTCGTCGGGCGTCGCCGGAATGCTGCGCACGCTGGCGCCGGCGATGATGAAGCCGAACTGGTGGATCGGGTAACTCGGGTTCGGCACCAGGATCGTGTCGCCTGGGCTGGTAATGGCAGCAGCCAGGTTGGCCAGGCCCTCTTTCGAACCGAGCGTCGCCACCACTTCCGTCTCCGGATCGAGCTTTACGCCAAATCGACGGTCGTAATAGGTCGCCAAAGCACGGCGGAGGCCGGGAATGCCCTTGGATTGCGAATAGCGGTGCGTGCGCGGATCCTGCACGGCTTCCACCAGCTTGGCCACGATATGCGGCGGCGTCGCCGTATCGGGGTTGCCCATCCCGAGGTCGATGATGTCCTCGCCCCGGGTCCGCGCGGTTGCCTTAGCCTGGTTCACTTCGGCGAACACGTAGGGCGGCATGCGGCGGATGCGGTGGAACTCGGGCTGGGTCATGATTGTGTCCGTGCAGAAGCAGTCAACGATCACTCTACCAGACGTATACCGCTTTCGCGACCCGACGCCTCGGCACGCGTGCGTGTTTGTGCGGGCGGCACGCCGGCTGCGGCAACGGCGCGACCGAGGACCTGGGCCCGGCGCAGCGCTAATGCCAGCGCAGGACCCTGCTGCCCGGCGGCCGACGGCATCGCATCGCCGCCGGAGAACACGAGGATAGCGCCGCCGAACCGCCGGTCCGCCAGCGCCTGCACCGCCAGTTGCGTGCCGGGCGGCAACGCGTCGTCATTGGGGGCGAACGCGACCATCAGGCTGGGGGTGGGCCGGCGCGTCGCGGGCACGAACGTGGCAGCGGGCATGCCCGACAACATCGGCGTCGGCGGTGGTGCCGCGGGCAGATCGGGCACCGGTCCGGATGGCAGCACGCCGCGCGCGGGCGGACGCGCCCTGGTTGGCACTGGCACGCGCGCCGGCAGAGGTTCGCGCGGCCCGGCCGGGGCGGGCGGTGCGGACGCCGCGTCGAGCGTGGCCATCGGCGGAGGCGTGCTGGCCGGCAACGTATTAGCCGGCAACGTGCTGGCCGGGGACGCGTTAGTCGGGGACGTGCTGGTCAGATCCGTCGCGCGGTTGGTTTTAAGCGCGGCAGGGGCGGGTGTTGCAGCCAGCGGGTCACGCGCACCATCGCGACGTGCGCCGTCCCGCTCCGCCGTCAGCTGCGCCGTCAGTGCCAGGCGTTGCGCCGCCGGCGTCGGCACCGGCCGGGCCGGCACGATGGATAGGTTCGGGAACGGGTCCTGCGCACCCGGTGGGTCCGGGCGCTGCTCCGCAATCGCGCCGCCCTCCAAACCGTGCCACCAGTCGACCGGGTTCGCGTCCGCGATGCGTGCGCCGCTCAAATCAGCAATCGACCCGCAGCCGCCCACCGACAGCATGAGTGCCCATGCCGCTTGCTTCACCTTCGCCCGGCGCTTACCTCTACCTGACAACCGCCGCCCCTGACTGACTTACATCGTTAGTGTAGCGCGGCTCAGAAGACTACGGGAAGGACACACCTATGGCTCAAGTCGCCGCCACGCCCCCGGCCCCACCGGCCGACCCGTTCAAGATGGCCGATCCGGCCGTCCTCGGGCGTTCCATGGCCGACATTGCCGAGCGCTCGCAGCGGATCGTGACGGACTGGCTGGGCCGCCAGACCGCGGAAACGCCAGAGTTCGATCCAATGCATGTCGGCCAGGCATTCGCCGACATGACCGCGCAACTGATGCGCGATCCGGCTAAGCTGGTGCAGGCGCAGATCGGCTTCTGGCAGGACTACATGACGCTTTGGCAGAACACGACCAAGCGCATGATGGGCCTGGCACCGGAGCCGCCCGTGATTGCAGCCGACTCCAAGGATAAACGGTTCAAGGATGGAGCGTGGAACGAGAGCGAGGTCTTCGATTTCGTCAAACAATCCTACCTGCTCAGCGCCCGGTACGTGCAGGATGTTGTGACCCGTGTCGACGGGCTCGACCCCAAAACGGCGCAGAAAGTCGACTTCTATGCCCGCCAGTTCATGGACGCCATGAGCCCCAGCAATTTCGTGCTGACCAACCCCGAGGTCCTTCGCCGCACGGCCGAGACGGGCGGCGAGAACCTGCTGCGCGGCTTGAGCAACATGCTGAGTGATCTTGAACGCGGCAAGGGTAAGCTGTCGATCAAGATGACCGACATGGACGCTTTCAAGCTGGGTGAGAACATCGCTGTCTCACCAGGGAAGGTTGTTTACCAAAATGCCTTGATGCAGCTGGTGCAGTATTCGCCCAGCACGGAAACGGTGCTGAAGCGGCCGTTGCTGATTGCACCACCCTGGATCAACAAATTCTACATTCTCGATCTACGGCCAAAGAACAGCTTTGTCCGCTGGGCTGTGTCGCAGGGCCATACTGTGTTCATGATCAGTTGGGTGAACCCGGATGAGCATCTGGCGAATATGGGCTTTGACGACTACATGAAACGCGGCTTCCTGGATGCGCTTGACGCGATCGAGCAAGCGACGGGCGAGCGAGACGTGAACGCGATCGGCTATTGCCTGGGCGGCACGTTGCTGGCCACCACGCTCGCCTGGAGTGCAGCGACCAAGGACGACCGCATCAAAAGCGCCACGTTCTTCGTGACTATGACCGACTTCGCCGAAGCGGGTGAGCTGGGCGTGTTCATCGACGAGGAGCAGTTGAGCGCGCTCGAAGATAAGATGGCCAAGCGCGGATATTTGGACGGTGCTGAAATGTCCACCACGTTCAATATGCTGCGCTCCAATGACCTTATCTGGTCGTTTGTGGTCAACAACTACCTTATGGGCAACGACCCGTTCCCGTTTGACTTGCTATATTGGAACAGCGACAGCACCCGCATGCCTGCGGCCATGCATTCATTTTACCTTCGCAACATGTATCAGTCCAACCTGCTTGCTGAACCTGGCGGTATCACGCTGGCGGGTCAGAAAATCGATTTGGGACTAATCACCGTGCCGGCCTACTTTATCTCGACCCGGGAGGATCACATCGCGCCCTGGCGCAGCACGTATCGCGGTACGCAATTGCTATCGGGTCCGGTTCGCTTCGTGCTGGCGGCCAGCGGTCACATCGCCGGTGTCGTAAACCCGCCCGAGGGCGGCAAGTATGGCCACTGGATCAACGACGCGCTGCCCGAAACGGCGGAACTATGGCTGGAGGGTGCGACCGAGATGGCCGGTAGCTGGTGGCCCGACTGGCAGCGCTGGATTACGGCGCTGAACAACGAACACGTGCCCGCCCGTACACCGGGCGAAGGTAAGCTGCCGGCGCTTGAGGAGGCACCGGGCAGCTACGTCAAATTAAAGGCGAGTGACTAGATCAGACGCTAACCGCAGCGGGCCAACTACCTGGGGCCCGCTGCCTGCCAGCACGAGTAAGAGCTTCAGAAACGGTCATTGCCGTCCGGTTCGAACAATTGTCCCGCCGCTTTCATAGTGGAGACATTGGCCATCTGGAGATAAGGCATGTTGGATAGCCGGGCGATCACTGCCTCACCCGGCTGCATGAACACTGGCGCGCCCAGCAGCCCGACCGCGGCCGCCCGGTCCTGTGCCTGCATAGCGTCCGCTGCAGCCGTCAGGCGGTCGACTAGCGCCTGCGACGACGTACCCGGGGCGACGCCCAACGCCGCCCGCACCTCGGCCCGGCCTTGCAGCAACTGCTCTTTCGTCAGGGCCGAGATATTGGACCAGCGAGGGCTCGTGTAGAACTGACCAGCCACATACTCCATCGACGCCGCCGCCCGTGCTGCATCGATTGGCCGGCCATACGTCCGGCTTGGGTCGGCAAACGCGTACTGCGCCATGTTCATGGCGCTCACGTCTGGGTCTTGGTTTGACCCAAGCTGGCCCGGCACCAGACGAGCTTGGTCGGGCACCACAGGTGCGACGCAGGCGGAGAGGGCGATACAAGCCGCGAGTAGGACGTTTTTCATGTCCCAGACATGGGCAGTGCGTGCGCGCCTACACGGTAGCGCGCCGCCAACTCCGTATAGTGCACCGCGATTTGATCGGCCTCGGCGATCTCCGCCTCGCCACGGTCGCGCAGCTTGCGGGCGGGCGCGCCAGCCCACAGTTCGCGCGACGGCAACCGCTTGCCGGGTGTCAGCACGGACCCGGCTGCGAGCATGCCGCCCGGCTCGATGACTGCGCCATCCAGCACCGTCGCACCCATGCCGACGAACGAGCGGTCCATGAGCGTGCAGGCGTGGACGATGGCACCATGCCCGATCGTCACGTCATCCCCCACCAGGCACGGGTAATTCAGCGCCGCCACATGCAGGATCGTGCCGTCCTGGATGTTGCTGCGTGCGCCGATGCGGATGTGGTTGCTGTCGCCGCGTAGGATGCAGCCAAACCAGACGCTGCTGCCTGGACCGATCCACACGTCGCCGATCACGATGGCACCGGGCGCGATCCAGGCCGCCGGGTCGATGCGGGGGACGATCCCCTCGAAACTAAGAAGCATGGAGGCCCAGCATCAGCCGGATATTTTGCACCGCGGCACCGGATGCACCCTTGCCGAGGTTATCCAGCTCGGCCACCAGCAGCGCATGCCCGGCCGGATGGCCATACACGCGCAGCACCATACGGTCACAGTCGTTGAGGGCGCCGAGCGTGAGCGACCCGCCCGCGGCCGCCACAACATCAACGGCGCTGCCCTCGTAATAAGCCGCCAGGGCGTCATGCAGCGCCGCCGCATCCGGGCGACCCGGCAGCGTGTCGAGATGCAGCGGGATCGACACCAACATACCCTGCCTGATGTGGGCCACGGACGGCACAAAGATGGGACGCCGGGTCAGGCGGGCGTAGCACTGTAGCTCCGGGACATGCTTGTGTTCGAGTGCCAGGCCGTACAGCTCGAAGGCTGGGCCGTGTGCGGCCTCATGCGCTTCGATCATCGCGCGGCCACCGCCCGCAAAGCCACTGACGGCATTGACGCTTATGGGATGGTCGGGTGGCAGCAGCCCGGCGTCGACCAGCGGACGCAGCAGGGCGATGGCGCCAGTGGGGTAACAGCCGGGGTTGCTGACATGCGTTGCGCGCGCGATGGCGGCGGGCTGGTCCGGCGCCAGTTCGGGGAAGCCATACGCCCACGCAGCGTCACACCGGAAGGCGGTGCTGGCGTCCAGCATCTTGGGCGCGCGGTTGCCCAAAGCCGCGGCTAGCGCCACCGTCTCCCGCGCCGCCGCATCCGGCAGGCACAGCACGACGAGGTCGGACGCGGCCATCATGTCGCGCCGTGCGTCCGGGTCCTTGCGACGCGCCGGGTCGATGCTGTGCACGACGACGCCGGGCACGATGGCCAAACGCTCCCGAATTCCCAGACCGGTCGTGCCGGCCTCGCCGTCGATGAAGATGTTGTGGGCCATGGCGCACTCCGCATAAAAAGAAAGGGCGGCCCGTTGCCGGACCGCCCCTTGGTGGCACGAATTGGTGGGGCGGCGTTACCGCTTGCTGAACTGGAAGCTGCGGCGGGCCTTTGCACGGCCGTACTTCTTGCGCTCCACCACGCGGCTGTCACGGGTCAGGAACCCGGCCAGCTTCAGGACGGGGCGCAGCTCCGGCTCAAAGTACGTGAGTGCCCGGCTGATGCCGTGCCGGACCGCGCCCGCCTGGCCGGACAGCCCGCCACCGTTGCAGGTCGCGACCACGTCGAACGAGTTGTACCGGTCGGTCACCAAGAACGGCTGGCCAAGCAGCATCCGCAGCACCGGGCGCGCGAAATATTGCGTGACCTTCTTGCCGTTGATGGTGATGTCGCCCTTGCCGGGCTTGATCCAGACGCGCGCAATGGCGTTCTTCCGCCGGCCGGTCGCATAGCTGCGGCCTTGCGCGTCACGCTTGGATTCACGCTTGGGCACGTCCGGCGCCGCGATGGCGGAGCTGACGGCCAGGTCGCGCAGATCGGCCAGCGTACGGGTCGCGCCCTCGCTCGCAGCGGGGGCGGCTGGGGTGATCTCGGATGCCGACATTTAAGCGACCCTACGGTTCTTGGGGTTCATCGCGGCCACATCGAGCGTCTTGGGCTGCTGGCCGTCATGCGGATGGGTGGGACCGGCATAGACGTAGAGGTGCCGCATCTGCTCCCGCTGCAGCGGGCCGCGCGTGATCATGCGTTCGACCGCCTTTTCGACCACCCGCTCTGGGTGCGCGCCGGCCAAAATCTGACCCTTGCTGCGCCCCTTGATGCCACCGGGGAAGCCGGTGTGCTTGTAGAAGATATCCTGCACGGCCTTGTTGCCGGTCAGCTTCACCTTCTCCGCATTCACCACCACGATGTGGTCGCCGCAATCGACATGCGGCGTGAACTGCGGCTTATGCTTGCCGCGCAGGCGGGCAGCGATGATGGAGGCAAGGCGCCCCAGCACCAGCCCCTCGGCGTCGATCAGCGTCCAATGCTTGTCGACCTCCGCGGGCTTGAGCGAGATGGTGGTGTTGAACATGACGGGTCCCAACTGCGAAAGAGCGGCCGATATGCTCCGCAATGCCCGTGCGGTCAATGGTTTTTGCGTGGTGGTATCATGATACCACCCGTTTACGTGGTGGGCGCCAGCGGCCGGTCCGGGGCGGCACTGTGTCGCGCGCTGCTTGCGGCGGGGCGGCCGTTTGTGCCGGTGGTTCGCGATGTCGGCCGCTGGGCGGCGACGGGCTTGCCGGGCACGCCGGTGGTACTGGATTTGCTGACGCCGGTGCCGCTGGTGGGGGCGGAGTGGGTGGTGAGCTGCGCCCATGCCCGGCACACGGCCGCGCTGTTGCGGGCCAGCCCGGCGCGTATCCACGTGTTGCTGGGCAGCACACGCATGTTCTCCCGCTGGCCGGACGCCCATGGCGACGGGGTATGCGCGGGCAACGCCGCCTTCGTCGCCAGCGGACGCCCGGGCGTCATGCTGCACCCCACGATGATTTACGGCGCGCAGGGTGAGGACAACGTGCAACGCCTGGCCGCCCTACTGCGGCGGCTGCCCGTGGTACCCCTACCCGGCGGCGGGCAGGCTCTGGTGCAGCCGATCCATCAGTCGGACCTGACACGCTGCATCCTGGCCGCGCTAGATGTAGCCTGGGCCGGGCCACACAGCCTGGTGGTGGCGGGGCCGGTGGCCGTAACGTATGCCGCGTTCGTCCGTGCCGTCGCCCATGCCGCCGGGCTACCACCGCCGCGCATCATCCCGGTACCCGGCGCCTTGCTGCGCCTGGCCACCCCCCTCACCCGCCTGCCCGGCCTGCCGCGCATCGGCGCCAGCGAAGTGCGCCGCTTGTTGGAAGACAAGGCCTTTTCGATCGGCCCCATGCGGCGCATGTTGGGGATCGATCCTATGCCGCTCGACGCCGGGCTGGCACTGACGTTTCAGGAGCACGCCATTGCCCGTCCCTAACCGCATCGCCGAATTCCACGCTGACATGACCGCCTGGCGGCAGGACTTCCACCAGCATCCGGAGCTGGGGCTGGAGGAGCACCGCACGTCGGCCATCGTGCAGGCAAAGCTGCGCGAATTCGGCGTGGATGAGGTGCATGTCATGGCCGGGACGGGCGTGGTCGGTGTCATCCGCGGCTCGGCCCCCGGTAATGCGCCCAATGCGGCAATCGGTCTGCGCGCGGACATGGACGCGCTTCCGATCCTTGAGGAAACCGGCAAGCCCTACGCCAGCCAGACGCCCGGCGTGATGCACGCCTGCGGCCATGACGGGCACACCACCATGCTGCTGGGTGCCGCGCGCTATTTGGCCGAAACCCGGCGGTTTGCCGGCACCGTCTATGTCATCTTCCAACCCGCCGAGGAGAACCGCGGCGGCGGCCGCATCATGGTCGAAGAAGGCCTGTTCGAGCGCTTTCCCATGTCGCAAGTCTACGGCCTGCATAACTGGCCAAGCCTGCCGGAGGGTGAGTTCTACTGGCGCGAAGGCCCGGTGATGGCCGCTGTCGCCGACGTCACCATCGGCATTACCGGCCGCGGAGCGCACGGGGCCTACCCACAGGACGGCATAGACCCGGTGGTCGTCAGCGCCGCCATCGTGCAAGCCCTCCAATCCATCGTGGCACGCAATGTGGCTGCCATCGACCAGGCCGTCCTGACAATCGGCTCCATCCAAGGCGGCTCCGCGTTCAATATCATCCCCGAGCGCGTCACCATGCGCGGCAC
This sequence comes from Rhodospirillales bacterium, assembly GCA_031420655.1. Classification (GTDB taxonomy): domain Bacteria; phylum Pseudomonadota; class Alphaproteobacteria; order Acetobacterales; family Acetobacteraceae; genus JANPPS01. The sequence goes on from JANONC010000190.1 coordinate 9,417, forward strand.
CGCCCGCTGGTTTAACCCAGCCGTGGGCGACCAGCTGGAACAGGGCGTGCGCCGCCTGGCCGGGTCGATCGCCGAGGGGTTCGGCGCCAAGGCCGAGGTCAAGTTCGTTCGCACCTATCCGGCCACGGTCAACGAACCCGAAGCCACCCAACGCGCCCGTCACGCAGCGGAGTCGGTGCAGGGCGTTGCGCGGGTACGCGAGATGGCCCAACCAAGCATGGGCGGCGAGGATTTCAGCTTCATGCTGAACCGCACCCAGGGCGCCTACCTGATGCTGGGCGGCCAGCGCACACCAAACGACGCGGGAGTGCATCACCCGATGTACGATTTCAATGATGCGCTGCTGCCGGTCGGCGCGGCGTGGTGGGCTGCGCTGGCGGAGGAGTTGTTACCGGTTGATTCTGATAACTGAATGAAAAATTCTGGGCGATTGACGGAAGTCTTGAACCTTCTGGGGAGAGTAGGGGATTGAAGCCAAGACTATTCATCAGCTCTTCAGTCGAAAGCCTTGCAATAGCAAAAGCGATTCACGACAGCCTTACCTACGATGCTTAATACATTATTCAGTCAAAAGGTGTTTCTAAACTCTCGACCTCAATGTGCTCGATCAGGCCGGATAAGATTTCGGCCGGCGCTTTTGTCGTGCCGCCGGCTGATTACCCGAGGTTCGTCGCCCTCTGCCTGTCCACCGGGATAGGTTGGATTGCGGCGGTTGTCGGAATAGCTTTCTGCGGCTATCCCGCTGCCGTTTGTCACAGCCGCCTGTGAACGAGCCTGATGCGTGTGGTCATAGCCACCCACGTTCCCGAAACGGACGGAGGTCGGTGCCGGGCGGCGCGTACCAGCCCCCGGCGCGGTAGCGCGCACCAAACCGCTGGGCCGCGTCCTTGTTGCCGAACGGAATGCGTAGTGACGTTTCGCCCGGACTGACTTCCTGCTGCGGCGGTGGCGTTGCGGCGGAGGCCTTTTTCCTTTTGCCGGCCGTCCGCGGCTTGGAGTCCGGCTCGGCCGTTCGGTTGGTCGTCCGTCGTGGCGCGCGCTTTGGCGGTTTGCCCCGGTGTTCACCAGTCCGGTGTTCACCGGTCGTGACGGGAATAGCACTGAGGTCAGTGGGCATATCGCTTACAGCAGCCTTGCGCCGCTCCGCCATTGGGTCCTCGTCGGCTCTCTTCCCCGCGGCCACCGCCTGTTGAGGGCGAGTAGGGCTGGCGGCGGTCATCTCAGGACTTGTCTGGCCCGTCTTGGGCGAATGCTGGTCCAGGAAGGCCCGGCACATAGCGCCCGACTGGGCATAGCCGGCCGGCGGCGTAACCCCGTTCTGCCGGGCCAGGCTGTCCACGTAGCGCAGCATCGCCGGCGTTGGCGGGCGCACCTGACCCACTCCATTCTTTCCGCCCAGGAGCGCCGTCGCGCATGCGCCGTCCCCGGCGTCAGCGCCCGCAATCAGCCGGCCGATAATGCGCTGTGCCTGCGCGCATACGGCATCGATGGCGCCCATCATGTCCTGCCGGCCCACCAGGATTTCGTCCAGCAGGCACTCGAGTTGGGCCGTCACGCCAGGATCGACCAGCGCCGGGTCTGCACGCTCCAGGATGCCGAACAGCGCCAGCCCTCGCTCGGTCGGCACGATGTGCTTGCCGCTTGCCATCAGGAACTCCTGTGCCTTTAGGCCGCGTATGACCTCGGCCCGGGTCGCCGGCGTGCCAATACCTTTGGCCTCGCGCAACCGGTCCCGCAACGCCCCGTCCTCGACGAAGCGCCAGGCGTGCTGCATCGCGTCGACCAGCGTGCCCTCGTTATAGTGCGGCGGCGGCCGGGTTTCCTTGCTCTCCACGGCAGCGTCCTGCAGCGATGCCGCCTCGCCGTCGCGCAAGCCCGGCAGGAGTTGGGCGTCCTCACCCTTCTCCTCGGCCGGCTGCCAGTCCGGGAACGCCGCCCGCCAACCAAGCTCGACGGGCTGCCGCCCCACAGCGCAGAACTGGTGGCCCGCCACGTCCAGCACCGCCGTGGTCTGGCGGTATCGGAAATCCGGCATCATCGCCGCCAGGTATGAACGCGCGATCACATCGAACAGCCGACGCTCCTCCGCTGAAAGGCGCGGCCACACGTCGGCCAGCGACGCCACCGTATTGACGTTGGGGATAACGGCGTGGTGGCTCGCCCCGACCAGGCCCTTGTCGTGGAACGTGCCGCTCGCGCCGCGGCGGATCAGCGGCGGCTCGGGCACAGGTATGGCGCCGAACGCCCGCCCCGCCCGCAGGCCCGCCACGATGCCCGGCACATCGGGGATGAGGCTTTCGGGCAGATAGCGGGTTTCGGCGCGGGGGTAGGTGATCACCTTCTTTCCCTGGCCGTCATACAGTTCCTGCGCCACCTCGAGCGTCCTGGCCGCCGACCAGCCAAACCGAGAGCCGCACAGCTTTTGCAACGACGGCAGGTCATGCAACCGCGGCGGCCCCTGGCGCTTGTCCTCCACCTCCACCGTAAGCGGACCGGTGAAGCCTTGTGCCAAGGCGGCGATGGCTTCGGCGTCTTCCCGCTTCAGCAGGCGCTGCTTGGGGGCGTGCCGCATCCGGAACCCGCCCGCCGCCATTTGTGCGGTCGCAACCACCTCGAAGTAGGCCTGCGAAAGGAACTGCCGGATCTCAAGCTCGCGCTTGCAGACAATAGCAAGCGTGGGCGTCTTCACCCGGCCGACGCCGATCACCATCCGTTCGCCCCGCGTCAGGGTGACCGTGGCTGTCCGGGTTAGCGACAGGTTGTAAATCTGGTCGGCTTGGCGGCGCGCGACAGCAGCCGCGTAGAGCCAGGCATACTCGGCGTTGGGCCTAGCGTTAGCAAAGGCGTCGCGGATGGTTTGTGGGTCCTGGGCCGTGAACACCACCCGCCGCACTTCGCCGCGGTAGCCCACGTGCTCCAGGATCTCCTGGCCGATCAGTTGGCCCTCCCGGTCGCAGTCCGTGGCAAGCCAGACCTGCCTGGCCCCACGCAGCGCGTCCCGGATGGCACGTAACTTGGCGGGCTTGTTGCCGCTCAGGGCAGGTTTGGTGGCGTATAGACCTTCGGGGCGCAGCAGCACGGCCGACCAGCGTTTCCAGGCCGGCACGACATCCTCCGGCTCCATCAGATCGAACAGATGGCCCTCCGCCGGCAGTACCTGGCCGTAGCGGCTGCCAACGGCGGCGCGCACGTCGCGCGCCTGGCTGGTCTTCTCGGTAATGACGAGCTGCGACATCTACAACTTCGGGCTGTTCTTGATGTGTCCGACATGGACCATCCCGGCCCGGTTTGTCCTACGCGCGGGTTTTAAGGAGATCAACGTGTTGAAAGCCTCTCCGGGTAGCTGATTGCGGCGACCTCGATCACCTCTGGCCCCCGTGGCGTGCGCACCCGTACCTCACTGCCCACGCGTGCACCCAGCAGCGCGAGTGCAACGGGCGCACCGATACCGACCTTGCCCTCGGCCATGTCCGCCTCGTCCACGCCGACAAGGGTCACGCTTACTCTTTCATCGCGCTCGGTCAGGTACGTGACTGTAGCGCCGAAAAATACCTGGTCCCGCCGGGTCTGCACAGCGGGGTCGACCACCTCGGCATAAGCGAGGCGGCGGTCGAGGAAGCGCAGCCGCCGATCGATTTCGCGCAAGCGGCGCTTGCCTTCCTTGTAGTCGGCGTTCTCGCTCCGGTCGCCATTGCCAGCGGCCCAGGACACGATCTCGACGACCCGGTGCCGCTCCGTCCGGCGTTCAGCCAGTTCCGTCCGCAAGCGCGCATTCCCTTCGGGCGTCATGTAGAACTTGCCGCTTGGCAAGCGCGGCGGGCCGACCTCGTCCTCGTCTTCGTCGTCCATGGCCTGTTCCCTCCTGCCCGCAGCGGCACCGCCCGCGCGTTGCATAGTTGTATAACGTAGCACTGCGCTTGCCCTGTACCGGCATCCGCTGGACAGCGTGATGGCTCGGCTGGCGCTGGAGCACGCGCTGCCGCCGGGCTGGGTGGACGAGGTGTTCGAGGCGAACCGGCGACGGCAGTATGACAAGGTCAACCACACCGAGCCAGCGGTCCTGCGCGCGCTGGGGTGCGGCAGCGCCGGGCGGCTTGCACCGGTGCTGGCGACGTTGGGTCGCTCTGTCAGCTTGCCTGGCTGGCGCGGCTGCGGATGCTGGACGGTAACCACCTGCCAGCGAGCGAGAAACGCCTCTCGCCCCTGCGCGGGTTCCCGGGCGCGGTTCTGCCTGGGTAGTCCTTCGTGGTCTATGACCCGGACCCTGGCCTGGTTATGGACTTGGTGGAGTTCGAAACCAGGCCTTGCATGCCGGCAGGCGTGGAGCCGATGCGATGGGCGTGAGCACGCCGGGCACCGTGGGACCCGCTACTGGGTCCGTTTCCATCCGTCCGTGACCTCACGCATAAAGTCGCGGACGGTGACGTTGATGAACTCCACGTCCTCGGCCTTAAAGCCGGAAGAGGCCGCGACATGGCCCTGCACCGAGGGGATGGCGACGTAGCGCCCGGCGGAGATGGCGGCGGCGGCCTCAATGGCTTCCTCGACCGGGTTATACAGGTCCAGCTTGCCGGTCATCAGAAGCGCCTTGGCTTTGACGGCCGCCAGCGCCCGCATCGGGTCGCCGCCAAATGCGGGCTTGCCGTCCACGGGGGTGTCGCCAACGTTGTGCCGGTCATAGGCCCAGGTCTGGGCGATCCAGTCGTTGGCGTCGAAGCCGGACCGGACCACTGCGGCCTCCTGCGCCTCGATCCAGGGCAGCACGTCCATGGGTGTGGCGAATTGCTGGCGCATCGCCTCCGGCGTGCGGGTGGCGAGCACCTGCAGCACATCGGCGCGCATCCGCCAGCCGCCGGCAGGCTGCGCGGTGTAATTACCGTCGTTGAACGCCGGGTCAAGCATCAGGCTGCGCCGGGTGGCGTGGTTGACAGCAATAGACCAGGCGGAGGTGCGCGCCATGGGCGTCAGCGCCACCAGGCTATCCATCATGTCCGGGTGGCTCACGCCCCATTGCAGTGCTTGCATCCCGCCCATCGAGGCGCCTGCGACGGCCACCAGGTGCTTCACGCCGAGGTGGTCCAGCAGGCGGCGCTGGCTTTCCACCATGTCGCGCAGGGTGAAGTGCGGGAATGCCGTGCCGTGCTGCGCCGTGCTGGTGCTCGGCGACGTGGTGATACCGTTGCCGATGGCGTTGGTGCGGATGACGAACAGGTGGTCGGTGTCCAGCCCCTTACCCGGCCCGATCAGGTAGTCGATCCGGTGGTGGTTGCCGCCAATGGCGGTCACCATCAGCACGGCGTTGGACTTGGCGGCGTTCAGCGTGCCGGCGGTCATGTAGGCGATGCTGAAGTCGCGGATCACCTCCCCGCTTTCCAGCGGCAGGTCGCCAATGCGGTAAGTCTCCAGGCCCGGCTCGGCCGCTGGTTGGGCGTGGGCAGGAACGTGGGAAATCAGGAGCGCCACCATAAGCGCCAGCCCGGCCATTTTCATCGTTGCGTCCCCACCCTTGTTTGTTGGCCACGACGCTACTGGCTGCGGGCAGAACCGGTCAACGCCGGGCGTCGGGACGAAACGCGGCCCGGCCGAGCACTACAGCAGAGCGGAAGGCGCCATCCAGCCCCAGTGGTGGCGCGAACAGGCCGATGCCCGATCACCAGCACCACCCCGTCGTGCAAAGGCGCGATGCCCCGTTGCGCCGCCACCGGCACCTGGTGCAGGCCGCGCCGGGAACCAACGGGCAACCTTCGCGATGGTTGGCCACCCCGACGTGATCGCAACGCGCATATCGGTGGCCTCACGCCCGAAGCGGCGGAGCATCAGACCTTCGATATGCTCCGGCAGGTGGAGGGGCTGGCGCAAGGCCGCCCCACACTGCAGCGAACCGTCGGCCAACAGGTGCACCCTCAAAGGTAAGCCGCTCCGGCCTCCTGCGCGAAACGAACCGGGTCTCCCTCCCACACGATCTGGGCATGCTCGAGCACATAGACCCGGTCGGCGTGCGGCAGGGCAAAGGTCACATTCTGCTCGCCCAACAGCACCGTGATCGGGGTCGTGTTGCGCAAGACCTCCAGCGCGCGGCTGAGTTGCTCCAGGATCACCGGGGCCAGACCCAGCGTCGGCTCGTCCAGAATCAGCAGGCGGGGTTGCATCATCAACGCGCGGGCAATGGCTAACATCTGCTGCTCCCCACCCGACAGGGTTGCGGCACGTTGCCCGTGGCGGTCCCGTAGGATCGGGAACAGGCCGAACAGCCAGTCCAGCAATCGGTCCCGTTCTGCCCGCGGCAGCCGTGAACCGCCAAGGTCCAAGTTCTCCCGCACGCTCATGCTGCCGAACAGCTCCCGGCTTTCCGGGCATTGCACGATTCCGCCGCGCGCGATGGCGGCCGCGCTTTGCCCAGCCAGCGGCGTGCCGGCCCACGCGATCCGCCCGGTGTAAGGCACAAGGCCCGAGATGGCGTTGAACAAAGTGGTCTTTCCGGCACCGTTCAGCCCAACGACAGAGACGAACTCGCCCTCTCGCACATGGATCGACACCCCCTCCAGCGCCTGCGCCTTGCCATAAAGGACATCTATGCCGGACACCTCCAGCAACGGGGGGCCGGACTTGGACCGGGGCGCCTGGCGCGCCGCAACCTCCATGGCACCCCCGAGATAGACCCGACGTACCTGCGGGTCCCGCATCACCTGCTCGGCCGACCCTTCGGCGATCGGTTCGCCAAGATACATCGCCAGCACACGGTCCACCAGCGCCGCCACGCCCTTCACGTTGTGATCCACTAGCAGCACCGCCTTGCCTTCCGCGCGGAAGCTGGCAATCAGGTCGGAGAAGGCACCCACCTCTCCGCTCGTCAGCCCGGCGAACGGCTCGTCCACCAGAACCACCTTGGGATCACGCCCAATGGCCTTGGCCAGCTCCAGCCGGCGCAAATCGGCGAACGGCAACGTGGCCGGGCGCCGGTCCAGCACCGCACCCAGGCCGACGCGCTCCGCGATGGCGCGGGCGCGGCGGTCCACGCCGGGGTCGGCGAACAGCCGCAGCAGGGAGTCCGGCAGCAGGGCGAGCTTGATGTTCTCCAGCACGGTCTGCCGGTGCAGCGGGCGGGAATGCTGGAAGACCAGGCCTACGCCCTGCCGCGCAACCCGGTGGCTGGGCCAGCCCGCAACGTCGGTGCCGTCGATATGGACGGTGCCGGCATTCGGACGCTCGATGCCCATGATGAGCTTCATCACCGTGGACTTGCCGGACCCGTTGGGTCCGATCAGCCCGAGTATCTCGCCCGGCGCCACGCTGAACGACATGCCGCCCACCGCCACCAAGCCGCCAAACCGTTTCACGAGGCCCTGGACTTCGAGCAAACCCGTCACTTCCGGTCCCGCGCCAACACGCCCAGCAGCCCGGATGGCATGAACAGGATCGTTAGCAACGCCGCCGCGGACACGACGAAGGTGCTGAGCTGCCCAAGCGGCCGCAGCGCCTCCCCGGCCAGGATCAGCACGACCGCGCCGACGGCAGCGCCAAGGATGGTCCGGCGTCCGCCCAGCACCGCGGCGATAATGACCTGCACGCCCACGGCGATGTCGATGACTGTGCCCGGCGAGGCCGTCCCGAAGTAGAACACCAGCATCGCCCCTGCCAGGCCGCTGAAGAAGGCGCTGACGCAGAATGCCGCCAGCTTATGCTTGGCGACGTTGAAGCCCAGTGCCTGCGCCTCCACCGGGTCTTGCCCGCATGCCTGCAGGATCAACCCGGCCGCCGAGCGTGAAAGTCCGAACAGCACGGCGCCGCTGACCGCCATGAGGCCGAGCGCAATGTAGTAATTGGTGGCATCGTCGATGGACATGACATCCGGGATCGTCAGCCCGATCTCCCCGCCGGTCTGCTTGGCGAAGACCGTCACCATCTGCTGCAGCAGAAGCACCGCGACTAGCGTGGTCAGCCCGAAGTACGGCCCGCTCAGCCGCAACGCCGGCACTGCCAGCAACAGGCCGCCCGCGACGGCCAGGGCGGTGCCGAATAGGACGCAGACCGGAATCGGCAGCCCGGTCTCGCTGCTCAGGATGCCCGCACCGTAAGCGCCCAGCCCCACGAGGAACGTTGGCCCGAAATTAACCTCCCCGGCAAAGCCGAACAGCAGGTCCCACGACATGGCGAACACGCCGAAGTAGTAGCCGACCGTCAGGATGCCGAGGATGTAGCTGGACACACCGAGCGGGAGCACCAAGGCGACCAGAAGCCCCAGGACGCCCACCCAAAGCAGCGGTGCCCTCAACGCGGCCTGCATCAGCGCCGTCCCAGCAGGCCTTGCGGCCGCAAATAGACCACGATCACCAGCAGCAGCAGCGCCGGGATGGTGCGGAGCGAGGGGGAGATAAGGTAGGCGGTCAATGTTTCGAGGTAGCCGACCGCATAGGCCGCCACCAACGACCCGGCCACGCTGCCCAAGCCGCCAAGCACCACGATCGAGAAGGCGGACGCGGTCAGCATTCCCGCATTCTCCGACGACACGCCCAGGAATGCACCCAGTAGGACGCCTGCAGTCCCGGCCAGCACGCCGTAGATCGCCCAGACCAGCAGGTAGATACGCTGCAACTCAAACCCCAGCAGCGTTAACCCGCGCGGGTTGATGGATGCCGCCAGCAAAGCCTTGCCGGCCCGGGTGCGATTGACCAACAGCCACAACAGCCCGATCGCCATCCAACACAGCACGGCGGTCAGGATCTCGTTGGTTGGCGTGCGCACCCCGGCAATCACCGTGACCCCCGCAATCAACGGACGAACAGTGTGGGGGCTGGTCGTCGTGAAGTAAGCGACGGCCTCCTGGATCATGATGCCCCACAGCAGCGTCCCGGTCAGGACGAAAATCTCCTTCTCCTCCTCGGGGATCGACCGCGACCGCTGGATGGGCCGCACGACCAGCCCATAGGTTGCGAACGCCGTGGCAATGCCGGCCAACAATCCCGCCAAGGCACCGCCATACGCGCCGAAACTGTCAGCCACCAGCCAGGCGACCACGGCCGACACCAGCATGATGCCGCCATGCGCCAGGTTCAGCACGCCGGACACCCCGAACATCAGCGTGAAACCGACCGCCCCCAGCCCGTACAGTGCGCTGACCGCAAAGCCGTCGATGAGTATCTGAAGCGCAAGCATCCGCGAGTCCGCCGAGCCCGGCTAGTTCGACACCTTGACGAAGCTTGGGAAGCGGAGCGTCCCCGTCGCCACGGCAGGCGGCCAGACCGCAACCTGTTTGCCGCCCTGCCATTGCACGACCAGACCACTGACGTTGTCCGGGCCATACTTCAGGGCGTGGGTGAACTGGTCGTCCTTGCCGAAGAACTGGACCCGGCCCACGGTCCCGACCCAATCCGTTGCCTCAAGCGCCGTCACCATCTTGTCGGGGTCGGTCCCACCGGCCCGGTGGATGGCGTCGGCAAGGATGTAAACGTCGTCATAGGCGCCGTATCCGGAGTAGGCCGGGGTGATGCCGTAACGCTTGGTGTAGGCCGCGGCGAACGGCATCGTTTTCGCGGTGCTGGCCACCGTGTCCACTGCGACGAGCTGCAGCACGACGCCCTCGGTCGCGCCATTCGTGTCCTTCCAGAACGTGCTCGACGTGGCCTGCGACGAGATGCCGAACATCGGGATCGGTACTTGCTGGTTGGTCCATTGCACCGTCGGCTGCACGCCCACATGGCTGATGCCGGTGATGATCACGTCGGGCTTCTTGGCCTCGATCCCGTTGAAGATTGGTGTGAAGTCGGTCGTGTCCGGCGACATGCGGATGTGGTCCAGGACTTTGAGGCCGATTTTTGGCAGGCACGCCTCGTAGCCGGCGTCCAGCGGGCCGGTCCAGGCGGCGTCCTCGCTCATGATGACGGCTGTCTTCATGTGCAGGTTGCTGTCCACCAGCAGGTCCTTGGCGGCATCACAGACCGATTGGGCCAGGAAGGCCGAAGCCAGGTAGCCGTGGAAGTTGTACTTCAGGTGCTCGTAGTCGCTGTGGATGCGTTTGCTAATATCGTCGCTGGCGGCACCAGGCGTGATGGTGGGGATGCGCAGGCGCCCGGCCCAGGGTTCCAGCGCAAGGGCGACCTCGCTGGTGTAGGTGGCGATGACCGCGTGCACCTTGTCCTGGTTCGCCGCGCGCTGGAAGGCGCGGACCGCGTCGGCGGCGGAGTTGTGGTCGTCGTAGGCAACGATCTCGATCATGCGGCCGTCCACGCCGCCTTTGGCGTTGATCTCGTCGGCCGCGATCATGGCGGCATTCGGTATGGCGATCCCGCTGATGGCGGAGTTCTCGGCGATCACGCCGATACGGATCGGGTCGGCGGCCAGCGCCGCCACGGGAAGGGCGGCGGCCAGGGCAAGAGCAGGCAGCAGTCGGGCGATAGTTGACATGAACGGACGACCCTCCTCGAGACCGGCGTTTGCCGCCGTTCCGGTCACGCTAGGGCGGTCCGGTGCGAGAGTAAACGGGTGCCGATAGACGACGATTCTGACTCATCCTGCCGTCGGGACACCGGGAACGGATAGGAACGCCTGGACGCCGTGTTACAGCACCTTCTGGCTGCGGCTGACGATCACCGAGTGGGCCGTCCTCACAAGCACCGACCACTGCCGGTCGCCGTTCGGCAGCTTGGTAAAAAAGACGTGCAGGTCCTCAAGCGTCGAGATGCTGTCGAACTCGCCCTCGGCGAGCTGGGCAGGTGACACGGGCAGGCTCCACGAGCGGAAGGTTGGCCGTCATGTCGAGGTCGTTGCCGGTGGGCACGGTGTCGCCGTTGACGACCTCCTTCTCCGCGAACGCCCTCACGACGTCGGAATCCGTTGTGGCAGGTGGTCGCGGGTGAAGATGCTTTCCAGCATGGCGCGGTCGCGTGTGGCGGTTGTGAGTGCGGTAGGAGCCGGTCTGCTCGGCACGCTTGGCCAGGGTGGGGCGGACATCGTGGTCGCGATGACACACCAGGATCTGGATGCCGACATCCGGATGGCCCGCCTGGACGCGCCGCTCGATAGCCGGACCGTGAGCGTCAAGACCGGGGAGTCCGCGCTGGGCAACCTCGTCGCGGATGTGTTGCACAGCTACTTCAACGCCGGCATCGGCCTAGTGAACGGCGGCGGGTGCTGAAGCGCGGCCCTACCCCGATACAGGGGCTGGGCGCAGGCCCTTCGGCGGGGCTGATGCCAAGGCTGTTGCGGAAGTGGTGGCGCAGGGTTGCGGTCGTGCCGAAGCCGCATGATCATTCCTGCCCGGGTCTGAACGATTGCACGCCCGATAGGTGCGTCGAAAATATTTGTGGTCGGCTTGACTGTCTCCACAGTCGCGACCACGCCTTTATACAGTCAAATCGAATAGTTCTACTCACGACATCTGGATGAGCCTTCTCGGCTGGTCATGTTTGGAGTTGGCTGCAGTACGTCCTTCGCATGCTCTCTATCGGGTGAGCGCTGTATTACCGCCGCGTATCCCGAAACGCGGCAAACGCCAGCGTGGCCAGCGCCACCACCTCATACGCCCCCCACGGCGTCTTCCGTCCCACATGCCCGGCCAGCACACTCTGCACCGGGGTCAGCACTGGCGCACCCTCTTGCCGGGCGGCGAATGCTTCAGCGCTGCCGTGGTGGCTCGCCCACACCTTGGTGAACTCCGCCCCAAGCAGGAAAATCTGCGCGGAGTAATAGATCCACAGCAACACGATCACCAGCGCGCCGGCGGCGCCATAGGAACTCGCGACCGAGGACTTGCCCAGGTACAGCCCGATCAGTGTCTTGCCTACCGTGAACAGGAGCGCCGTGCCCACCGCGCCCACGGTCATGTCCCGCCATTGCAGCCGCCGGTCGGGCAAGATCTTGTAGATAGCCGCAAATAAGGCCGACACGATCATGAACGAAATGATGAAGTTGACCACCTGCAGCACCAGCTCTGCGCCGGGCACCATGTCATTCAGCATCTTACCCAGAGCACTCAGCGCGGCGGCCACGACCAGTGATACCAGCAGCAAAAACCCCATTGTCGCCACCAGTCCCAGGCTCGCGGCCCGGGCACGCACCATGCGCGACAGGCCGCCCTTCGGCTGCGCCTTCCAGATAGCGTTCAGCGCCGACTGCATCTCCCCAAACACGCCGCTGGCCGTGAGCAGCAACGTGCCCACGCCGATCACCGTTGCCCAAATCCCGCTTTGACGATCGCCCGCGCTGGCGATCATGGTCTGGATCGCCTTGGCGGCATCCTCCCCCATCAAGCCCTGCAGCTGGCCGACGATGGCGCCTTGTGCCGCGTCTTGTCCAAACACCAGTCCGGCAATCGCGATGCAGATCAGCAGCACCGGCCCTAGCGATAGGATAGTATAGAACGCGATGGCCGCGCCCTTACTGAGCGCGTCGTCGTCCCAGTAGTCGCTCACCGTCTCCTTCAAAACGGTCCAGATCATCGATAGCATTCGGGGGCCTCCGCCGCAGCAACGGCCCTCGCCGGGGTTAGTTGCTGACCAGCTTGCACCCACCGTCGGCCAGCGGCCGGAACGCCTCGGCCGGCGGAATGGTCGAGACCAGCGTATACACATCCCAGCGCGACGTGGACTGCGCCGGTGTCTTCACACGAAACACGTGCATCGCATGCACCGCCCGGCCGTCCACCCGCACCGTCACGGGGCCGAACAGCGGATCGTCGATCGGGGCCGCGCGCATCGCCGCCATCACCTGCTCGCCCACCACGCTGTTGGCCGCTTTCGCCGCGCGCAAATACGCCAGCACACTGGAATAAACACCGGCCTGGTTTTCGGTTGGCACGCGGCCGGGCATCTTTTCGGCATATCGCTTGGTGAAGGCGCGGGTCTGGTCGTTCAGATCCCAGTAAAACGCCTCTGTCGCAATCAGCCCTTGCGCCGCCGGCAGGCCCAGCGCCTCCACATCCACGATCTGCGTGAACAGGCCGGTCAGCGTCGCGGTCTTGGTCACGCCAAACTCCGCCGCCTGCTTAACCGCGTTGATGAAGTCCGTGCCGGTGCTGGCGAACGCGATCACCTTCGCCCCAGACGCTTGCGCTTGCAGCAAGTAGGACGAAAAGTCTGTCGTACCTAGCGGATGCTTGATCGACCCGGCGACCGACCCGCCCATTTTCTGCAACGCCGCCACCGTGTCCCGCTCCAGCGCCGCACCCAGCGCATAGTCGAACGATATGAAGTAGAACGGCCCCACATCCTTGAGCGCTCGCGCGGCCGAGTTGCCGAACGCCCAAGTGTCGAACGTCCACTGCACCGTGGTTGGCGCACAGAACTTACCCGTGAGGTCCGACGTGCCGACGTTGCTGGCCACGAACGTCAGATGCCGCTCACGCATAATGTCGTTCACCGCCAGGCCGACGGCGGAGTTCACCGCGTCCGCCACCGCAACCACGCCGTCGCGGTCGACCCAGCCGCGCACGATCTGGCTGCCGATGTCCGGCTTGTTTTGGTGGTCGCCATAGACGATCTCGACCTTAACGCCGGGTGCCTCGCGCGCAAAGTCGTCGGCAGCCATCTGTGCTGCGACCACGCTGCCGCGGCCGGATTGGTCGGCGAACGGGCCGGATTGGTCGTTCAGCACGCCAATCTTGATGGAGGCCGGCAGCTCTGCATGCGCCACGCCCGCCGCCAAGGCCAAAGCGGCCATAACCCGAACCAACATGCGCAATCCCCTATTTTGGCCTAATCATACCAACAGGTGCGCCGGGATGGACAGGCCCAGCCGGAGGGGCACACTCCACACCTCCCGCACGGACCGCACCTCCTTGAAGCCCGCCGCCACATAGCCCGGCAGCGCCCGCGGATGGTCCGCCGTGCAGGTGTTGACCGTAACCGCCCGAGCCCCCATCGCCTGCGCCGTCCGCACTGCCGTATGCAAAAAGGCAGTACCCAGCCGGTGCCCCGTTACGTGCGGCATTAGCCCGAAATAGGATAGGTTGACACTGGGGAACGCCCGCCGGTCCAGCTCGAAAAACCCGGCCGGCTGCCCCCCGGTGTAAAGCACATGGACCGACACGGCCGGCTCTGCCAGCACGGCGGCAATGGCGGCGTCGTCCAATGAGCGGCGCAGCCACCACAGATACGGCTCCCCCACCGTTGCGTACAAAAACCGGTAAAACGGCACCGTGCACTGCTCAGGCGCCAGTAGCCCCGTGCTATCAGGCAGGGACCGGGTGACCCAATCGAAGCGGTCCAGCCGCAAGAACGTGACCGTCACCGCAACCCGGGTTATGGCGTCCTCCAGTCCGCTACTTGGGCGCACCGGCTCTAGTTATCGTCCAAGAAGCTGCGCAGCTTCCGGCTCCGGCTCGGGTGCTTCAGCTTACGCAGCGCTTTGGCCTCGATCTGCCGGATGCGTTCGCGCGTCACGTTGAACTGCTGGCCCACTTCTTCCAGCGTGTGGTCGGTGTTCATGCCAATGCCGAAGCGCATCCGCAGCACCCGCTCCTCCCGCGGGGTCAGCGAACTCAGCACCCGCGTGGTTGCCTCCCGCAGGTTGGCCTGGATCGCCGCATCCAACGGGATGACCGCCATCTTATCTTCGATAAAGTCGCCCAGATGGCTGTCTTCCTCGTCGCCGATCGGCGTCTCCAGGCTAATCGGCTCCTTGGCAATCTTGAGCACCTTCCGCACTTTCTCCAGCGGCATACCGAGCTTTTCGGCCAGTTCCTCCGGTGCCGGCTCCCGCCCGATCTCGTGCAGCATCTGCCGGCTGGTGCGCACCAGCTTGTTGATCGTCTCGATCATGTGGACGGGAATACGGATCGTACGCGCCTGGTCGGCAATGCTGCGGGTGATGGCCTGACGGATCCACCACGTGGCATAGGTGCTGAACTTGTAGCCCCGGCGATACTCGAACTTATCGACCGCCTTCATCAGGCCGATGTTGCCCTCCTGAATCAGGTCCAGGAACTGCAGCCCGCGATTGGTGTACTTCTTGGCAATCGAGATCACGAGCCGCAGGTTCGCCTCGATCATCTCCTTTTTGGCGCGCGCACTATCCCGCTCGCCACGGCTCACCACCGCATAGACCCGGCGGAACTCGGCGATCGGTAAGCCCGCATCCTGCGCCACGGCGGCGATCTTGGCGCGCACGTCGGCCACCGGTTCCGCCTGTTTGGCACCGAAATTCTTCCACGCCTTGCCGGGCAGGATTGCGACCCGCTCCATCCAGTTCGGGTCCAGCTCGTGGCCACGGTACTCGCGCAGGAAATCGTCCCGCGGCACCTTTGCCGTTTCGGCCAGGCGCAACAATTGCCCCTCCAGCCCATTCAGCCGCTGGCTGATCTGCTTGAGCTGGATAACCAGCTCCTCGATCCGGTTGTTGTGCAGCCGCACCTGCTCGACCTTGCCGACCAGTTCTTCGCGCTGCTTCTCGTACGCACGCTCGCTCCGGGTCGCGATCGTGTCGCCCAGCAGATGGGAGTCCAAGCGCCGGGCCTGCACCTTGTGCAGCTTCTTATACAGCGCCTCGATATCTTCGAAGTTGGCGAGCACTTCCGGCTTCAGCTTCTCTTCCAGCGCCGACAATGACATGCCGGGGCCCTCGCCCTCCTCGTCGTCGCCCAAATCCTCGGCCGGCTCGAATGCCTCGGCCGCCGTGTCCGCCGGCTCACCGGCTGCCTCCTTCGGGCCGCCCTGGGTCGCTTCAAGGTCGATGATGTCGCGCAGCAGCATGCGCCCAGCCTTCAGGCTGTCGTGCCACGTAATGATGGCGCGGAAAGTCAGCGGGCTTTCGCACAGACCGCCGATCATCATCTCCCGCCCAGCCTCGATCCGCTTGGCAATGGCAATCTCACCCTCGCGCGACAGCAACTCCACGCTGCCCATCTCACGCAGGTACATGCGGACCGGGTCGTCAGTCCGGCCGAGGTTGGCCTCGTCGACGTTGCCGGTTGCCTCTTCTTTTTCTTCTTCCTCGCCCTCGGCCTTCTCAGCCTTTGGCGCGGCTTCGGCCGTCTCCTCGGCCTCTTCGCCTTCAACGACCTGAATACCCATCTCGCTCAGCATCGCCATCACATCTTCGATCTGCTCGGAGCTGTTATGCTCGGCCGGCAGGACCGCGTTCAACTCATCGAACGTGATGTAGCCGCGCTCCTTCCCCTTCGAGATCAGCCGCTTGACGGCGACTGCGTTGGTATCGAGCAGCGTCGTATCACCATCCGTATCGGCGGGCGCTGCTTCGGCGGTCGCGGCTGTCTTGGTCGCCATGGGTCGGTGCACTCCGGGTCATTAAATCAGTCCGTGGACTGGGTTTCAGTCAGTTGGTCCAGCGCCTCGGTCAGCGCGATCAGCCGGGCTTGTGTCTCGGCATTCGGGTTCTGGGTAAAGGCCTGGCCCGCCGCGGCAATATCCGCTTGGAGGCTGGCTTGGTGCATCAGGCCGAAAATCTCCCAAAACCCCGCCTCCGCCTCCGCCGGCATTGCAACGGTCCGCGCGTACGCAGGCAGCGGCATTGGGCGGCCCAATAGCACGATCGCGGCCGTGTCCGCCGAGTCTGTTTGCCCCAAATGGGCCACCAGAGCCGCGGAATCAAGCGGTTCTGCCGCATGATGCACAGCAAACAACATGGCCTCACGCAGCCGGGCCAGCGGCAGCGGCAGGTCGAGGCCCATCCACGCCTCCTCCGTATCGTGCAACAGCTCGGGGTGGCGCAGCACAATCGCGCACAGGATCCGAGCTTGTTCGGCGAATGTGGCGTTATCAGCGGCCGGCGTGCGGGCGGGCCGCGCTGTTGCCGGGCGGAGTGCGCCTTTGCGGGGCCGGCTTTCGTAAAAGCGGTCCAGCAGCGCCCGGCGGTACTCGGCAGCCAAATTGCGGTCGGCGATGCTGGTTGCGGCGGCGATCAGCCGGGCGCGCAAAGCCGCCCGTTGCTCGGGCCCCTCGCCCGGTGCCTCGCCGCGAACCACGCCATACAGCACCTCGACCAACGGTGCCGAGCGGGCCAGCGCCGCGTGCATGGCGCCTGGGCCGCCGGCGCGGAGTAGCGTGTCCGGGTCCTCCCCGGCGGGGAGTGCTAAAAAGCGCAGGGTGCGCTCGGGCGTAAGCGTGGGCAGGCAGGTCTGCGCCACACGCGCCGCTGCCCGGCCCCCGGCCGCATCGCCGTCAAAGCAGATAACGGGCGCAGGGGACAGCCGCCACAACGCCTCCAGCTGCTGCTCCGTCAGCGCGGTGCCGAGCGGGGCCACCGCGCCGGTAAACCCCGCCTGGTGCAGCGCAATCACGTCCATGTAACCCTCGGCCACGACCAGGGCGGCCCCGGCACGCACCCCGGCCCGTGCCAGATCGAGCGCGTAGAGCGTCTCCCGCTTGCTGAATAACGGCGTCTCCGGCCCATTGATATACTTGGGCTTGGCGTCGCCTAGCGTGCGCCCGCCAAAGCTCACCAGGCGCCCGCGACGATCGCGAATGGGAAAAGTGACGCGGTTCCAGTACGCCTCCCGCAAGCCCTGCTCGGTCTCACGCATCAGCCCGGCTTCCAGCAACCGGGCGGGCTCCACGGCGTGCCGGGCCAGTTCGCTGGGCAAACCGCCGCGTCCCTCCCCGCTCCAGCCCAGGCCGAATTGTTCAATCGTTGTATCCGTCAGGCCGCGTCCGCGCAGGTAGGCCAGTGCTGGCGCACCCTCCGGCTCATGCAGCAGCCGGGTGAAGCGCGCCTGCGCCAAATCCAGCACGCCCGACAGGTCTAGCCGCTCCCGCTCAACCGCTTGCACACGGAGGGACGGCTTGGGCACCGCCAGCCCGACCTCCCCGGCCAAGCGCTCGACTGCTTCGGGGAACGACGCGCCTTCCGTCTGCATAACAAAGGTGATGGCGTCTCCATGGGCGCCGCACCCGAAACAATGGAAGCCATCATCGTACACGTAAAAGCTGGGAGTCTTTTCGGTATGAAACGGGCAGCAACCTGTCCAATTCCGCCCGGACTTGGCCAGCTTCACCCGGCGGCCGACCAGCGACATCAGCGGCGTGCGCGCCCGTAGCTCGTCCAGAAAGGCAGGCGGCAGCGGCATTTTATATCAGGCGCGCGCGCACCAGCGGGTTGGCCCGCGCCATGTCGAGCGCCGCGCCGTGCGTTGTCTTTAGCGCCGCCATTACTTTTCCCATGTCCTTTATAGCGCTCGCCCCCGTCTCCGTCACGGCCGCGTCGACCGCTGTCGCCAGTGCGGCGTCGTCCATCGCCTGTGGCAGAAAGAACTCGATCATTGCGATCTCGGCCTCTTCCTTGGCCGCCAGCTCCGGGCGGTTGCCTTGGATATAAAGCAACACGGATTCACGCCGGCTTTTGATCATGCCGCGCAACGTGCCGATTGCCGCGTCATCATCTAGCGGCGGGCCGGGGCGGGCAGCGATATCGGCGTCCTTCAGCTTGGCCGAGACCATGCGGAGTGTTGCCGTACGCGTGCTGGTGCCAGCCTTCATGGATTTGACCAGTTCTGCGGTCAACGTCTCGCGCAATGCCATGTAACTTTTTTCCCAGCCATTCAATGTCCAGCTTGCAGCCGGAACTTTCTTCCCATACACCAACGGTATGGCCAGTGTCGAACACATCCTAGCACAACTGGGCGGACCGGATGCCGCCGCCCGCCTAACCGGCGTAGGCGTCGAAGCAGTGCGGAAGTGGCGGCAGGCTCGCGCTGTGCCCAGCAAGCATTGGCAGGCCATCATGGCCGCGACCGGAATGACCGTGACCGACCTCTCAGCCGAAAGCCCCCCCATGGACAATGCGGACGTACCAAACGGTGCAACGGCGCTACTGATGCTGGCGGACGGCACGGCGCTGTGGGGGATGGGTTTTGGCGCACATCACGCCGGACAACCGGCCGAGCTCTGCTTCAACACTGGCATGAGCGGCTATCAGGAAACACTGACCGACCCGTCCTATGCCGGGCAAATCATAAACTTCACCTTTCCGCATATCGGCAACACCGGCACGACCCCGCAGGATCTGGAGGCATCCACAATCGCAGCCCGGGGTGTAGTGGTGAAGCAGGTGATCACCCCACCCTCCAATTGGCGTAGCACTGCTCCGCTTGACCAATGGTTGCGGACACAGGGCGTGCCGGGCCTTTCGGGCGTGGACACACGCGCACTTACCCGTCGCATCCGTGACGGGCTACCCCCCACGGGGGTGCTGAGCTTCCCGGCCGATGGACGGTTCAACCTACCCGCCCTGCAGGCCATGGCCGCCGGATGGCCCGGCCTGGATGGCATGGACCTGGCGCGCGAGGTGAGTTGCACACAGAGTTACGTCTGGACCGAAGGCGTCTGGGCCTGGCCCGGCATCTACGACGCGCCCGCGCCCCGCCACCACGTCGTGGCCGTCGATTTCGGGGCCAAGCGCAACATTTTGCGCAGCCTGGTGGCCGCGGGCTGCCGGGTGACAGTCGTGCCCGCGCAATCGACCGCCGAGGACATCCTGCGCCACCAGCCGGACGGCGTATTCCTGTCCAACGGCCCGGGTGACCCGGCCGCTACCGGCGTCTATGCCGTGCCGGCCATCCAGGGCGTGCTGGCCGCCAAGGTGCCCGTGTTCGGCATCTGCCTCGGCCACCAACTGCTGGCGCTCGCGCTGGGCGCACGCACCTACAAACTTGTCCGCGGTCACCACGGTGCCAATCAGCCGGTGAAAGAACTGGCGACCGGCAAGGTGGAAATCACGAGCCAGAACCACGGGTTTGCGGTGGACGATCAGTCCCTGCCGCCCGGCGTGCGCATCACCCATACCAGCCTGTTCGACGGTAGCAACGAGGGTATCGCCAGCGACGCGCACCGCGCGTTCAGCGTGCAATACCACCCGGAGGCCAGCCCCGGCCCGGCCGATAGCCAGCATCTGTTTCACCGCTTTACCGCCGTGATGGCCGCCTGATGCCCCGCCGTACCGACATCCGGTCCATCCTTATTATTGGCGCAGGCCCGATCGTCATCGGCCAGGCGTGCGAGTTCGACTATTCCGGCGCGCAAGCCTGCAAGGCGCTGCGGGCGGAGGGGTACCGGGTCATCCTCGTCAACTCCAATCCCGCCACGATCATGACCGACCCGGGCCTGGCGGACGCCACGTATATCGAGCCGATCACGCCCGAGATCGTGGAGAAGATCATCGCCCGCGAACGGCCCGACGCGTTGCTGCCGACCATGGGCGGGCAGACGGCGCTGAACACGGCGCTGAAGCTGGACGCATCTGGCGTGCTGGCCCGCTACGGCGTGGAGCTGATCGGTGCCAAGGCGGACGTGATCGACCGGGCAGAAGACCGGCTCAAGTTCCGTGACGCGATGGCCGAGATCGGCATCGAAAGCCCCCGTAGCGCGATCGCGCACACGATGGCAGAGGCACGGGAGGCGCTGGCCCTTGTCGGTCTGCCCGCTGTCATCCGCCCCAGTTTTACGTTGGGTGGCACCGGCGGCGGCATCGCCTATAACCGGGAAGAGTTCGAGCAGATCGTGGCGGGCGGCCTGGATGCCAGCCCCACGACCGAAGTGCTGGTCGAGGAAAGCGTCCTCGGCTGGAAAGAGTACGAGATGGAGGTCGTGCGCGACGCCGCCGATAACTGCATCATCGTCTGCGCGATTGAGAATGTGGACCCGATGGGCATCCACACCGGCGACAGCGTGACGGTGGCGCCGACGTTCACGCTGACCGACAAAGAATATCAGATCATGCGCAACGCCAGCATCGCCTGCCTGCGCCGCATCGGGGTCGAAACCGGGGGCAGCAACGTGCAGTTTGCCGTCAACCCGGCCGATGGGCGGCTCCTGGTGATCGAGATGAATCCGCGCGTCAGCCGCAGCTCGGCGCTGGCGTCAAAGGCGACCGGCTTCCCGATCGCCAAGATCGCCGCCAAGCTCGCCGTTGGCTACACGCTGGACGAGCTGGCCAACGACATCACCCGCACGACGCCCGCGGCGTTCGAGCCGTCGATCGACTACGTGGTCGTTAAAATCCCGCGCTTCACCTTCGAAAAGTTCCCCGGTACCCCGGCGCTGCTCAGCACCAGCATGAAGTCTGTGGGCGAGGCGATGGCGATCGGGCGCAGCTTTGCCGAGGCGCTGCAAAAGGGCCTGCGCAGCACCGAAACGGGCCTGTCCGGCCTTGATCCGGTGGAGCCACCGGGCGATGGCGGGCATGACGCTTTCCGCGCCGCCCTGTCCCGGCCAAGCCCCGACCGGCTGCTGATGGCCGCGCAAGCCCTGCGCGCCGGGCTGTCTGTCGACGACATTCATGAGGCGTGCAAATTCGACCCCTGGTTCATCCGCGAGCTGGAGCGGATCGTGGATGCCGAGCGCACCCTGACGCAGGATGGCTTGCCCGGTGACGCCCACGGCATGCGGGCGATAAAGGCGCTGGGCTTCAGCGACCGGCAGCTTGCGCACCACACGGGGCGGACCGAGCCGGACGTGGCCGCGCTGCGCGACCGGCTGGGCGTGCACCCGGTCTATAAACGGATCGACACCTGCGCCGGGGAGTTCGCGTCCGCCACGCCGTACATGTATTCGACCTACGAAGGCGGGTTCGGCACGCCGGTCTGCGAAAGCGAGCCCACGGACCGGCAAAAGATCATTATCCTCGGCGGCGGTCCCAACCGGATCGGCCAGGGAATCGAATTCGACTATTGCTGCGTCCACGCCGCCTATGCCCTGCGCGACGCCGGGTTCGAAACCGTCATGGTCAACTGCAATCCGGAAACGGTCAGCACCGACTACGACACGTCCGACCGGCTGTATTTCGAGCCGCTGACGGCCGAAGACGTGATCGCGCTGGTGCGGCGGGAACAATCGGCCGGCACCGTGCTGGGCTGCATCGTGCAATATGGCGGCCAGACGCCGCTCAATCTCAGCCAGGCGCTGACGGATGCGGGCATCCCGATCCTGGGTACCAGCGCCGACTCGATCGGTCTGGCCGAAGACCGCGAGCGGTTCCAGGCGCTGCTGCACAAACTCGGCCTGCGCCAGCCGGAGAACGGCATTGCCCGCTCTACCGCGGAGGCGGAAGCCGTGGCCGAGACCGTGGGCTACCCAGTCGTGATGCGCCCCTCTTTCGTGCTGGGCGGCCGCGCGATGGAGATCGTGCACGATCGCGCCGGGCTGCTGCGGTACATGAAGAATGCGGGGGAAGTCGCGTTGCGCAGCGGCCCCGTGCTGCTGGACCGTTATCTAAACGACGCGATCGAGGTTGACGTCGACTGCATTTCGGATGGCGAGACGGTCTATGTCGCCGGCGTGATGGAGCATATCGAGGAAGCGGGCATCCATTCGGGTGACAGCGCGTGCTCGTTGCCGCCTTACTCACTCAGCCCCAGCACGATTACGGAGCTGAAGGCGCAGACCGAGGAGATGGCCCGGGCGCTGGGCGTGGTCGGGCTGATGAACGTGCAGTTCGCGATCAAGGACGACCAGGTCTATGTGCTGGAGGTGAACCCCCGCGCCAGCCGGACCGTGCCGTTCGTGGCCAAGGCGACGGGGGTGGCGGTAGCCAAGATCGGTGCCCGCGTGATGGCTGGTGCCCGCCTGAGTGAGTTCAAGCTAGACGATGAGGCGGTCGCTCCCCACGTGGCGGTGAAGGAGGCGGTGTTTCCGTTCGCCCGGTTCGTGGGTGTCGATACGATCCTTGGCCCGGAAATGAAGAGCACCGGCGAGGTCATGGGCCTGGACGCAAGTTTCGAGCGCGCATTCGCCAAGGCGCAGCTCGGCGCCGGAGTGAAACTACCGCTGACGGGCACTGTGTTCCTGTCCGTGCGGGACGGCGACAAGATTGGCCTGGTGCCGATGGCACGGCGGTTGACCGACATGGGATTCAAGATCCTGGCCACCCGCGGCACGGCCGCCCGCATTCGCGCGGCAGGCATCGCGGTGGGCCAGGTCAATAAAGTGCTGGAGGGACGGCCGCACTGCGTGGACGCTATCCGCTCGGGCGAAGTGCAGCTGGTGATCAACACGGCCGGGTCGGTGCAGTCGGTCGCGGACAGTTTCGATATCCGGCGCAGTGCGCTGTTGCACGGCGTGCCGCATTATACCACCATTGCGGGTGCACGGGCGGCCGTGCATGCCATGGCGGCGATGAAAGCGGGCACGCTTGAAGTCGCCCCGTTGCAGTCTTACTTCCGCGGTCCGTTTTAGGCCGAACAGCCGCCGCGTTTATTTGAGGACCGCCCGTTGCAGAAATTCCCCATGACCGCGCCCGGCCTGCTACGGCTGGAAGAAGAGTTGCGGCACCTGAAGTCCGTCGAACGTCCCGCGGTCATTCGCGCCATCGCCGAGGCGCGCAGCCATGGCGATCTAAGCGAGAATGCGGAGTACCACGCCGCCCGGGAGCGGCAATCGTTCATCGAAGGCCGGGTAGAGCAGCTAGAAGAGGTCGTCTCGGCCGCCGAAGTGATCGACCTGTCGACGCTGTCCGGTGACACGATCAAGTTTGGCGCGCACGTGCGTTTGGTGGATGAGGAAACGGAGAAAGAGGCGACTTACCAGATCGTGGGCGTACACGAGGCGGATTTAAAATACGGCCGGCTCAGCGTGTCGTCACCGCTGGCGCGGGCGTTGATCAATAAAAAGGTGGGCGACACGGTCTCGGTTCCGGCGCCGGGCGGAGACCGGACGTACGAGATATTGCACATTCAGTTTCAGTGACCTGGCGGGCG
>JANONC010000191.1:0-7270 GCA_031420655.1 Rhodospirillales bacterium
GCGACCTCATCCAGTGAAATGCCGCCGGATCGTGCCTTCCGCTCGCCCCAAAGCTTCTCTTGTCCGATCCGACGCCGTGCCATGATCGCTCCAACATGCCTGCAAGCACATCGAATCACAGAAGGCCGCGCCGGTTCAACCTCCCGCGCACAGGTCTCATAATACCAGGACTCACCCGGCCTGACCGCTGGCCCAATCGCGTAGCCCGATGGACATGACGCGCCAGGGCTGCTCTCCGAGGCGGTCCCAGGCGTCGCAGCAGTGATGGACGATGGCGTCGTAGGACGCGAACACCCGGTTCGAGAGCCTGTTGTTGCGCAGAAACTACCAGACGTTCTCGACCGGCTTGAGCAGCGAAGCTGGTCAAGGCTCCGGGCACTTGGGCGGCAGCTTCACGATGGTGATGTTGGCGGGCACGACCAGCCGCTCTGACGGTTGTGGTATAGGGCTCCAATGCGCCTGGCGCAGCAAGGCAAGCGCGAAGCCCTATGGCACCGCAATCGCCAGGGCAGCCGGGCACAGCGCCGCCGTCCACCCAAGCCCTGCCAGCAGCCGGGGCGCGTAGGCAGCCACAAGGGCCGGGTCGAACGTCACCGCGACGCAATCGCCAGGCGTCGCTCGGCCGCGTAACCAAGTGCCGACGTCAGGACCCAGTAAAGGGCGGCGACGGCAAGATAAGCCGCGAGCGGCCTGTAGGTGACAGCCGTTATTTGCTGGCCGATGCGCAGTAGGTCGGTGACGGCAATGACGGATATGAGCGCCGAGTTCTTGAGGGTGTCCACCGCTTCGCTGCTCAGGTTGGGCAGCGCAAGGCGGACCACCTGCGGTAGCAGCACCAGCAGGTTTCGCTGCCAGGTATGCAGACCCAGTGCCCGGGCCGCCTCCACCTGGCCAGGTGGCAGCGCTTCGAAGCCGGCCCGGTAGATTTCCGCCTGGAACACAGCCGTATTGAGCGCCAAGCCAAGCAGCGCCGCCGAAAGGGGCGTAATGCTGACCTCCAGGGCGCCGGGCACGTAGAGCAGCACCAGCAACTGGACCAACAGCGGCGTGCCGCGGAATAAGCTGATGTATCCTCTGGCAAGCCGGCCCGGTACGCCACCCAGCCGCCGTAGCGCGCAGATACCCATCCCGAGCGGCGCACCGATGAGGATGGCTGTCAGCGACACGACAGCCGTAACGCCGGCCCCGTGCACAAGCTGGCCCAGGTGCGGCGCCAATCCGGCGAAGTCCAGCAGCTTGAGCGTTCTAAGACTTACTTCCGCCTAGCTGCATCGTGGGGGCGCTGTCAACTTGTTGGGCTGACGTTACGATGGCACGCGATAAGGGCGGCGGACTCGCAGCTACGACGGAGCGGTGAAGCCGGTGACCTCGGCCCAAACCTGAAAGGCTTGGGTCCGGGTGGCCCGATACTGGTTGGCTGGAACTTGATGGCGGCGGAGCAGGAGGAGGGTGTTGATGGAGTCATGGGCGGAGAGGAAGCGTTGTGCCTGGCCGGCCGACTTGAACCGCTTCATCAGCTTGCACAGCAGGCGCCTGGCGGACTGCGTGTCGCGTCGGCTCTGGACCAGGATGTCCAGCACCATCCCGTTCTGGTCCACCGCGCGCCACAGCCAGTGCTTCACGCCCGCGATCGTCAGCACGACCTCGTCGCGGTGCCATTTGTCTCCGGCCGCGGGCAGCCTGCGCAGGATATGGTTCGCGAAGCCCTGGCCGAACTTCAGCACCCATTGGCGCACGGTCTCGTGGCTGACGATGATGCCGCGTGCAGCGGGCCACTCATCCACCATGCGCAAGCTGAGCGGAAAGCGAAAGTAGAGCCAGACCGCGTGGCTGATGATCTGGGCCGGGAACCGGTAGCCGGCGTAGCTCGAGCAGGCAGGTGTCGTCATCCCGCCCACCTCACTGGCTCGGTCTCATATCGCAAGCCGGCCAGCAGCCAAGTTGACGGTGCTGCCCGCAGCCTGGGCATGATGGCGCGGCCGGGCCGAGAGCCGGCGATAGCCCATGCGACGCAGTTCGCGACTGAGCGTCTGCTTGGCGTTCCTCACTGCGTAGCCATCCCACAGCCACTGGCACAGGTCGATCACGCGCCAGCGCACCACGCCGTGAACGGCTGGGATCGGTCCGTCCTCGATGGCCACAGCAAGCGCCCGATGGTGTTCGTCAGTCAGGAGCAAGGGCGTGCCACCGCCCCTGCGATCGATCAGGCCCGTCGGCCATCCGTGCTCAGCTTCACCACTCAGTCGCGTACGATTTGGACGGTGACACCGCCGATCGCGGCCGCCTCCGTGCGGGTCGCGCCGTCATAGATCGCGGCCAGGGTGAGCAGCCGCCGGGTCTGATTCGCATCCGTGCTGCCGCGGGCCGCGGCACGCAGTCGAGCGGCTTCGTAGCCGGCTGAAAGCGCGATCGGCATGGCTGACCTCCTCGGGGCCACGCCATCGAATCACATGTGCGTCGCGTCAGGGAAACCCAAGGAGTCACGTCAGAGGCGCTTTGGCACTGGTGACAATTCCTATCTTGTCACTCCGCTTCCGCTAAAAGTAATTTCATCCGGAAGTCTCAGATTTGCTCGGACCCCGGCGAGGGCAGGGCTTTCTCAAGGATAGCATCTTGGACACCGCCGAGTTCGATCGCTTCGCCGCCGAATACCGCAGCCTGCATCAGGCTAATGTGGCCATTACCGGGGAAGCACCGGAGTATTTTGCCAAATACAAAGTTATGACGCTCTATGCCATTGCGGCCGACCACGGCGTGCAGGTACGGCAAATCCTAGATTTCGGCTCGGGCATCGGCAACTCTATTCCAGAGTTTAGCCGCAGCTTTCCAACGGCCAAGTTGACGTGTGCGGATGTGTCGCAACGTAGCCTAGATTTGGCGGCGCTGCGCTTCCCAGGCCTGGTAAGCAGCCTGCGGATCGATAGCGACCGGCTACCCATCGGGGATCAAGCGTTTGACCTGGCGTTCTCCGCCTGCGTGTTCCACCACATTCCACATGAGGAGCATGTGAACTGGCTGCGCGAACTCCATCGTGTGACACGGCCTGGCGGGCTGCTGTCAGTGTTCGAGCACAACCCGCTCAACCCCCTAACGCTGCACGCCGTCAACACCTGTCCGTTCGACGCCAACGCCAGGCTAATCCGGGCCGGACAGGTGGCGTTGCGGTGCCGGGCGGCTGGGTGGGCGCGGCCGCAGGTGCGATTCCACCTGTTCTTCCCCCGCGCCTTAGCCGCGCTTCGCCCGATGGAGCGCTGGTTATCCCAGATTCCACTCGGCGCTCAGTACTCTGTGACCGCAATGCGGGACGGCTAAATGCAGGTTGTGCGCTTCCTGTTTGTCGGGGCGCTGAACACGACGATCGGCCTGGCATGCATCGTTGCCGCGATGCGGTGGCTGGCGATGGATTACCGACTGGCCAACGCGGTGGGTTACGCGGCGGGGTGCGTGCTGGGCTTCGTACTTAACAGGACCTGGGTGTTCGGCGATCGAGGCCCATGGCGGGGCAGCCTAGCGCGATGGCTCGGAGTCGTCGTCGCCTGCTGGGGCTTGAATGTGGTAGCGGTAGTCCTGTTGCATGACGGTTTGGGCGTGGACGCCTACGCGGCGCAGCTTGGCGGCGTTGTTACCTACACCGGTGCCGCGTTCACGGGCGGGCGCTTCTTCGCGTTCCGTGCGTCGGGTCGGGTCTTAATGGACACCAGGACGATATGACCAAGCATCTCCCCTTGCTCACGGTCGTCGTCCCCTGCTTCAATGAAGCAGAGGTGCTGCCGGAAACGGCACGACGACTCGGATTGCTACTGGACGGGCTTGTCAAGGACAGGCACGTGGCACCAGGTAGCTGCGCTTGTTTCGTAGACGACGGATCAACCGATCGGACCTGGGCGGTAATTCGGAAGCTGCGAGCCTCCTCCTGCCGGTTCAGCGGCCTCAAGCTATCCCGCAACCGCGGGCACCAGACAGCGCTGATGGCCGGGCTGCTGGAGGCTCAGGGCGATATAGTGGTGTCGGTGGACGCTGATCTACAGGATGATCTGGATGCCATCCAGGCAATGCTACACGCACAGGCGCGCGGCGCCGACGTCGTTTACGGCGTCCGCGCTACTCGAACGACCGACACCGCAGCCAAGCGCATCAGCGCCCGTTTGTATTATCGCCTGCTGCGATGGCTAAAGGTGGAGATTGTGTTCGACCACGCTGACTTCCGCCTAATGACCCGGCGCGTGATCGAGGCCTTGCGCCAATACGACGAATCTAACTTGTTCCTGCGCGCCCTGATCCCGCAACTAGGATTTGACGCCCAGATTGTGACCTACGAACGTGCCGGGCGGTTTGCGGGCACGTCCAAGTATCCGCTGGGTAAGATGCTTGCACTTGCATTGGAGGGGGTCACCTCTTTCTCGACCCGGCCTTTGCGGATCATCACCGCGCTGGGCTGTGCCATGTCGTTGTTCTCGCTAGGCCTGACAG
Source organism: Rhodospirillales bacterium (assembly GCA_031420655.1). Classification (GTDB taxonomy): domain Bacteria; phylum Pseudomonadota; class Alphaproteobacteria; order Acetobacterales; family Acetobacteraceae; genus JANPPS01. Next base: position 4,471 of record JANONC010000191.1, read on the forward strand.
CATGGGCGTTGCTGGCCTGGCTGGTATTTACGTCAACCGTGCCGGGATGGGCTTCCACTGTCATCCCGATCTACCTCGTCTGCGGCGTGCAGCTGCTGAGTATGGGCGTAATCGGCGAGTATGTCGGTAAGATCTATCTGGAGACCAAGCGCCGGCCGCGCTACCACATCGCGGAGACGCTTATGCCCACCGATACGGCGGAGCGACTGTATTTTGATTTGGACCAAAACTTAGCTGTGGATGCCACCGCCTCAGTTCTAGCCTAACTGCCCGCGCGATGTCGGCAGATTCCTCGTCCCCAGCTGATGCTCTGCTTCCCGTTGCACACGCCGACCCTCTCGCGTGCCGGCCGGACTTGGCCTGCCGTCGTGCGGCAGCCTGGCACCTACACACGCTGCAACTGGCGTGCATAACTCTGGCGTTGGGAACGCTGGTGCTGCCTGTGGCACTGACGCACATGCCGCCGCTAGTGGATTATCCGAACCACTTGGCACGAATTTGGCTGTTAGCGGGCGGGGCCGACCAAGCGCCACTTAGCAGCATCTATGGCGTAGACTGGTCGAGCGCATCAACCAACATCGGCATCGATCTGCTGGCGGCGACTTTGGGGCGGCTAATCGGGGGGTGGACGCTGGCGCCACTGCTGCTCGGGGCCGCAGTGCTGCTGCCACCACTTGGGGCAGTGTTACTCAATCGGGCAGTGTTTGGTGGCTGGCATTGGTGGCAAGCTGGGTTTGCAGTCCTAGCCTGGAACAGCACGCTCCTAGCGGGGTTCCTAAATTTTCAAATTGGACTAGGCTTGGCTCTCCTTGCCGCCTCCATGGACCCAGCGATCAGCCGCCGGGCTGGGCCATTTGGCGTAGTGCCGGTCCGAATAGGGCAAGGGGCTGCATTGCTGGTATTCCATCCCTTCGCGGCTGGACTATACGGCGTGTTACTGGCCGGCCTTGCGTTCGGGGCCGGGGATGAACCATCCGGGGAGAAACCGCCGCTTAGACGCCGGCTCTGGCGGGCGGCGGTAACGGCTGGACTGGGCGTCGGTGCTCCAGTAGTTTGTTTCGTGTTGCTGGCACCAACGCTTCCAGGTGGGCACGCACCCGAAGGTATTTACGAACCATGGGCGGGCTTCACGGCTGCCAACAAGGCCACGGTTCTTCTATCTGCAATCGCGACCTACAACATCTGGCTGGATCTCGGCGCTGTCCTACTGCTTTGGGCGGCAGTCCGGCTTGCAGCATCTGGCCCTATGCTGCGTTGCCACGCCGGCCTGATGTTCTGTACGCTTGCTCTTCTCGTTTTGACGGTCCTGGTCCCGTCCACGCTGGGTGGCACAGCGTATGTTGACTGGCGGTTTCCGATCATGGCCATCCTGACGGCAGCGGCCGCCCTTCGACCGAGTCTGCAGTCCACACGCGCGGGCCAGGTTATGGCCGTGGCCCTGATGCTACTTGCCCTGGCGCGCACCGGTTGGGTTGCTGGCATCTGGCAGGAGCGCCAGGCCGACGTGGCTGCGGTCGAGGACGTGCTGGCCTTCGTGCCTGCGGGAGCCGCAGTTTTGCCGGTGGAGCACACCGGAATGGGCGACACCAAGTTGCCTCGCGGTCGTGTGCTAGCCCTCGGGTTGCCGTTTTATTCACACCTCCCCTCGCTGGCGGTGCCGCTTCGCCATGCTTTTGTACCAACGTTGTTCACGGCACCGGGTAAGCAACCTTTGCGCGTACTATCGCCCTGGGCTGAAATCTCGGTGCTCGAAGGCCCGCCGGCTCCGGTTCATTATCTGCGCGCTTTTGTGCCGTCTCCCTACATCTCCTACATGATAGGCTATATGGCGCGCTGGCGTGAGCGGTTTGATTACATTTTAGTCCTCAACGCTCAGGTGCCAGATGCTGAGGATGAGGCATCGATTCCTGGGCTGGAACTGCTTTCTGACCGTGGATTTGCACGCGTGTACCGGATCCTGCGTACTAGCGACAAGGGGTCAAACGGAAGCACTAAGGCCTATGACGACCTGCATCGAATGACTGATGATGGTGAATAGGCACTGGCCAGAAATAGGTCTAGAGCGGAAACCTTCCGACCTGAATCATTGGGGATTCCCCGACGCGGGTGAAATGTGATTCCCCAGGCTGGCTGGGCAGGAGGCCAGCCTGCATGGGGAAGCCACTGTCTCTGGACCTTCGTTCTCGACTGGTTGCGGCCGTTTCAGGGGGCATGTCCCGCCGTCGCGCGGCCGAGCGGTTCGGTGTCTCTGCCGCAAGTGCCGTCCGCTGGGTGGCAGCCATCAACATGACAGGCAGTGTCGAGGCCAAGCCGCAGGGCGGGGACACACGCTCGCACCGCATCGAGGCGTTCAGCACGGTGATCCTGGCGGCCGTGGCAGCGCGGAAGGACATCAGCCTGGTCGAGTTGGCCGAGCTGCTGCGTGCCGAGCATGGCGCTTCGTTCGCGGCCAGCACCGTCTGGCGCTGCCTTGACCGTCACGGCATGACCTTCAAAAAAAACAGCGCACGCAGCCGAGCAGGAGCGGCCCGACGTTGCCGCCCGGCGCCGCGCATGGTTTGCAGCACAGCCTGACCTCGACCCGCAGCGCCTGGTGTTCATCGACGAAACCGGCGCCTCGACCAAGATGGCCCGGCTGCGAGGCCGTGCCCTGAAAGGAGAAAGGTGCCGCGCCGCGGTGCCGCACGGACACTGGAAGACGACCACCTTCACCGGCGCACTTCGGTTGGATGGCATGACCGCACCCATGGTGCTCGACGGGCCGATGAACCGCGTCGCGTTCCAGGCATACATCGAGCAG
>JANONC010000192.1:0-5777 GCA_031420655.1 Rhodospirillales bacterium
TGGCGTCAGTCAGGCGGACGAAGTGTTGGAGTTTCGTGTGACAGGCATGATGCTGACCGTTGGTGTATTTATTACCAGCGTGGTCGCAATCGCCCTTACCTGATTGCGCCGCCCTGCAATCGGGTTAGAACCGCCGGGTCATGAATGAACTATCGCACCCGGCGCTGCTGCCCGCGGGCCTAACCGACCTGTTGCCGCCGGATGCGGAAATGGAGGCGGCGTCTGTCGCCACGTTGTTGGGTGTGTTCGCCTCGCACGGCTATGAACGGGTTAAGCCGCCGTTGCTGGAATATGAGGATAGCTTGCTGGCCGGAGCCGGGGCGGCGGTTGCAGATCAGATCTATCGCGTGATGGACCCAGAATCGCACCGCATGCTGGGCGTGCGGGCGGACATGACGCCGCAGGTGGCGCGCATTGCCGCGACCCGCATGGCGCACGCACCGCGTCCACTCCGGCTGTCCTACGCCGGGCAGTGCCTACGGCTGAGTGCGCAGGCCCCGGCACCGGACCGCCAGGTAGCGCAGGCCGGGATCGAGCTGATTGGCGTCGATAGCCCGGCCGCCGATGCCGAAACGGTGCTGGTGGCGGCAGAGGCGCTAGGTGCGCTAGGGCTGAGCCAAATCAGCATGGACCTGACATTGCCGATGCTGGCCCCGTCGTTGCTGGACGGCACGGGCGTGAGCGGTGCGGCGCGGGCGGCGCTGGTGCGGGCGCTGGATCGTAAGGACGCGGCTGCCGTGCGGGACCAGGGTGGGGCGCTGGCCCCGTTGCTCGGTGCGCTGCTGGCCGTGGCGGGCCCGGCCGCGGCGGCACTCGCGGCGCTGGCCGGCCTAACATTACCCGGCCCGGCGGCGGTGCTGATCGACCGGCTGCGTGCAGTAGTGGATGCCGTGCAGGCGCAAGCCCCTACGCTGCGCCTAACGCTCGACCCCATCGAGTTTCGTGGCTTCGGCTACCATACCGGCGTGTGCGTGACGGTTTATGCGCTGGGCTGGCACGAGGCGCTGGGCCGGGGCGGGGCGTACCGCTCGGGTGACGAGCCTGCGACGGGTGTTACGCTGTTTCCAGATGCGGTGCTGCGCGCCTGTGCGCCAGGGCCGGGCCGCCGCCGGGTGTTCATGCCTGCCGGCACGACACTTGTGGCTGGAGCTAATTTGCGCGCGCAGGGGTTTGCAACGGTCGCAAGCCTGGGTGGCGAAAGTCCGGCGCATCTACGCTGCACGCATGTATTCCGGGACGGTCAGGCCGTTCCGCTGGAGGATTGATGGCCAACGTCGCGGTAATCGGCGCCCAGTGGGGCGATGAGGGTAAGGGTAAGGTCGTCGACTGGCTGGCTAGCCGGGCGGAGATCGTGGTGCGGTTCCAGGGTGGGCACAATGCCGGCCACACTTTGGTGGTGGGCAACCAGACGTACAAGCTGTCGCTGCTACCCAGCGGCCTCGTGCGCGGCAAGCTCGGCATTATCGGCAACGGCGTGGTGGTCGATCCAGTGGCGCTGCTGGCCGAGATCGCGCGCGTGCGGGAGCAGGGGCTGCACGTCTCACCCGAAACGCTACGCATTGCGGAGAACGCGACTCTGATCCTGCCCGTCCATGCGGCGCTCGACCGCGCGCGGGAGGCTGCGAAGGGTGACCGTAAGATCGGCACCACCGGCCGCGGCATCGGCCCGGCGTACGAGGATAAGGTTGGCCGCCGCGCGATCCGCATGTGCGACCTGGCGGAGCCGGAGACGCTGTCCACCAAACTCGATGACCTACTGCTGCACCACAATACGCTGCTGACCGGGTTGGGTGCTATGCCGTTCGAAAAGCAGGTGTTGCTCGACCAGCTGCTTTCATTAGCCCCGCAGCTGCTGCCGTATATTGAGCCGGTGTGGGAGCGGCTGGACCAGGCACGCCGGGCCGGGACGCGCATTTTATTCGAGGGTGCACAGGCCGTGATGCTGGACGTGGACCACGGCACGTACCCCTTCGTCACCAGCAGCAACACGATTGCCGCGACGGCGGCGGGCGGCTCTGGCGTCGGGCCTGGCGCGGTCGGGTTCGTGCTGGGAATTGCGAAGGCGTATGCGACCCGCGTCGGGTCCGGCCCGTTTCCGACCGAGTTGCAGGACGCGACCGGGCAGGGGCTGGGTGAGCGGGGGCGGGAGTTCGGCACCGTCACCGGACGGCCACGGCGTTGCGGCTGGTTCGATGCGGCGCTGGTGCGGCAGGCGGTGAAGGTGGGCGGCATCAACGGCCTGGCGCTGACGAAGCTGGACGTGCTGGACGGTATGGCGGAGCTGCGCATCTGCACCGGCTATGACATCGACGGCCAGCACATGGCCCATCTGCCTGCCGGACAAGGTGCGCAGGCCCGGGCGCGCCCGGTGTACGAAACGATCGAGGGCTGGACGGACAGTACCCGCGGTGCTCGCACGTTTGCGGCTCTGCCGGCGCAGGCAATCAAGTATATCAAGCGGATCGAGGAGCTGGTGGAGGCGCCGGTCACCCTGGTCAGCACCAGCCCGGACCGGGACGACACGATTCTGATGCGCGATCCGTTCGAGGGATAGATGACGCCCACACCCTTTACGCTGCACGTACCAGAAGCGGCCATCACGGACCTGCAGCAGCGCCTCGCCGCCACCCGCTTCCCGGACCAGCCGCCCGGCCCGGCCTGGGAAACGGGTGCGGACCTGGCCTACGTGCAAGCGTTGGTCGAGCACTGGCGGACTGGCTTTGATTGGCGCGCGGCCGAGGCTGGATTGAATGCCTTCCCGCAATTCAAGTTGCCGCTGCACGGGATCGGCCTGCACTACTTGCATGTGCTTGGCACTGGTCCGGCCCCGCAGCCGCTGCTGCTGTCCCATGGCTGGCCCGGCTCGGTTTTCGAGTTTTTGGAGCTGATTCCGCGTCTGACCGACCCGGCGCGTTTTGGCGGGGATCCGGCCGACGCCTTTACAGTCGTGGCACCGTCCCTGCCGGGATACGGCCTGTCGTTCCAGCCAGGCCAAGAGCGGTTCAACGTCGAAGATATCGCAGACTGCTTTGCCAGCCTCATGACGGCGCTCGGCTATGACCGGTTTGGCGCGCAAGGTGGGGATTGGGGCGGCTTCGTCACCTCACGCCTGGGCGCGGTCCATGCGGACCGGCTGGTGGGCATTCACCTCAATATGCTTGCGATCCGGCGCGACCCGTCGGGTGGGACGACGCCGGACGAGGTTGTTTATGACCAGCAACTCAAGGCGTGGTTACGAGAAGAGTCGGCATACCAGGCCATCCAGGGCACCAAGCCGCAAACGCTCGCGTTCGCGCTAACCGACTCACCGGCCGGGCTGGCGGCTTGGATTGTCGAAAAGTTTCGCGCTTGGTCTGATTGCGATGGCGACCCGGCCAATGCCATCCCGCGCGACCGGATGCTAGCGAATATCGCGCTCTACTGGTTTACGGGCGCGATCGGTTCTTCGTTCTGGCCGTATTACGGCCGGTTGCATGGTTCGTGGCCCATCCCCGGGACTGTGGACGTACCGATGGGCTACGTCGAATTCCCGCATGAGATGCTACGCCCGCCCCGCTCGCTGGCCGCGCGCACCTACACTGACATCCAGCGCTGGAGTGTCATGCCCCGCGGTGGCCATTTTGCGGCGCTGGAACAGCCGGAGGCTCTAGCGGCGGAGATACGCGCGTTTTTCAGGCCGCTCCGCCACACATAGCCGGGCTTACGTCGTTGGCGTCCACAATAGCGGCACCAGGTCAAACCCGTCGCCGGCCCGGCGGATGTGGCCGGTGGCGGGAAAGGGCGCGTGGTAGAAGCTGACCTGCATTCGTTCGGTCGCTGCAATATCCAACATGCGGCGTCGCGTATTGCGCGCGGCCTCGGCATCCTGGTCGAAGATGGCCGACCAGCCCGGGTTTCGCGCAAACAGGCGCGGATCGTTCGTCGTGTCCGACAGCACCAGCAGCCGCCCGGTGCCCGACGTGATGGCAAAGCACGTATGGCCCGGCGTGTGCCCGGCGGCTTTCAATGCCACGATACCCGGTGCGACCTCCTGATCCCAGTTGTACACCGTAACCTGGTTCATCACCGGGCCAAATACGCGGCGCACGTTATCGAACGTGGGCTTGATGCCGTCCGGAGCGGAGGCGCGCTTGTCGTCGCTGGTCCAGAACGCCCACTCGGCCGCAGGCACCTTGATCTCGGCATTGGGGAACACGGCCGTACCGTCTTTGCGGCGGAAGCCGTTTATGTGATCGCCATGGAAGTGGCTGAAGATGACCGTGTCGACATTGGCGGGGTCAAACCCGGCGGCCCGGAAGTTCGCCATCAACATCCCATTGGTTGACGTACCCAGATCGCCGTTGCCCGTGTCGATCAGCAGCAGCTTGCCGCCGGTATTCACCACCAGGGCCGTGAAGGTGACCGTCAGGCGGTCTGGCGTTTGGAACAGGTCAGTCAACGCTTCCTGCAAAGCACCGGGTGGCGCGTTGGGCACCAACCCTTCGCTGCTGCGTGAGAAGATGCCGTCATGAATGGCGGTGACCTGTATATCGCCCACCCGGTACCGGAAAAAGCTGGGTGCTTGTGCCGTGGCCATGGGCTGCGCGGCCTGCACCAGGCGGGGTAAGCCGCCTATAAAAGCTGCAGCTGCCAAAGTGGTTCCAGCAGTCCGGCGCGAAATGGTCATTGAGCGTCTCCGTAAGAGTTAGGAGCTTAGCAGACGTAAAGGCAGGCTGGAAAGGGAGCGCAACGTGTTGTTATGGCGGCGAACGGCTGGACCAGTGGGTTCAATCGCGCTTACTTTTCTCGCCAGGGCGGACAGCACGCACTCACCCTCCATCCGGGCCAGCAACATACCGACGCAAACATGTACCCCGGCGCCATAGCCGACATGGCCCACGGTACTGCGGGTAATGTCGTAGTCGTCCGGGCGGTCCCATCGGCGCGGGTCGCGGTTGGCGGAACCGAGGAACATCAGCACCTTTTCACCGCCGGGCACGGTATGCGGGCCGATGGGAACGGCGCGCGTCGTGGTGCGAAAGAAAGTCTGCACGGGCGTCTCGATCCGAATCGCCTCCTCGAACGCGTTGCGGGCCAAAGCGGGGTTGGCGCGCAATTGGGCGAACTGGTCCGGGTGGCGCGCCAGGCAGTCGAGTGCAGCGCTGAGCCCAGCGACCGTGGTGTCCACGCCGGCCGTTAGCAGTGAGCGCACAAGTTGCGGCGCTTCTTCCGCCGTTAGCTCACCGCGGTCGGCCGCGGAATGGATCTCTGCGCCAAAACCGGTACCGGACAGGCTTTCGCGCTGGCTTTGCGCCTGGACCCACGCCATGACCTCCGCCGCGTCGCGTACCGAGTCGGCAAATAGAGCGTTGCGAGGACCGAAGGAGTTGAACACCATGTTACCGTACGGCAACAGGTACCGGCGGTGATCGGGTGACATGCCGATCGCGTCGGGGAAGACGGTCAACGGATAGGCTTCGGCCAAGTCTGGAATGGCGTCGAACGCGCCCTGCTCGATCAGGCGGTCCACTAATGCGTCGGCTTAGGCCGCGAAGCGCTCACGCAAGACTTTGATCGAGCTGGCGGATAGAACGGTGTTGAGGACGGCGCGTGTTTTGTCGTGGAAGGGCGGATCGGTTTCCAGCACCAGGCTTGGTAATCGCCAGGGTGGTTCCTTTTTGAAGTCAGCCAGGCCGACGCCGGATGCAGAGCTGAACGACTGCCAGTCCACAAGCGTCGATCGCACCTCCGAATGGCGAGACACGGCCTAGATGCCGTAGCGTGCCAAGTGAACAACC
>JANONC010000193.1:0-3744 GCA_031420655.1 Rhodospirillales bacterium
ACCAATGTGCGGACTGACGGGCATCTACCACCCCAACGCGCCGATCGACCGCGCCCTGCTGGCCCGCATGAACGATGCCATCGCCCATCGCGGCCCGGACGGCGACGGCTTCCATGTCGAATCCGGCATCGGCCTGGGCCACCGGCGGCTAAGTATCGTCGATGTCGCGGGCGGCGCGCAGCCGATGTGGAACGAGGACGAGAGCGTCGTCATCGTCTTTAACGGCGAGATTTACAATTTCCCGGTCTTGCGCCCCGAATTGGAGGGCATGGGCCATGTGTTCCGCAACCACTCCGATACGGAGGCGGTCATCCATGCCTGGGAAAGCTGGGGGCCAAAGTGCCTGCAGCACCTGAACGGCATGTTTGCCTTTGCCCTATGGGACCGGCGGCAGGGCGTGCTGTTCCTGGCGCGCGACCGGCTGGGCAAGAAGCCGCTTCACTACGCACACACCCCGGCCGGCGCGCTGGTGTTCGGTTCGGAACTGGCGGCGCTGCTGGCCGTGCCGTCGCTGGACCGCACGATCGACCCCACCGCCGTCGATGACTTTTTTGCGCTCGGCTACGTGCCGGACCCGGGCACGATCTACCGCGCCATCCATAAGCTGCCTGCCGCGCATTACATGCTGCTCGGCGCTGGGCACGACGCGCCGGTCCGCTACTGGTCGCCTCCCACCGTTTCGGCCCCGATGGAGGAGGCCGACGCCATTGCCGGGCTGCGCGCGCACCTGGCCGCGGCGACGCAGGCGCGCTTGATGTCGGACGTGCCGCTCGGCGCATTTCTGTCCGGCGGCGTGGATAGCGGTGCCGTCGTCGCGACTGCCGCCGGACTCCAGGACGAGCCGCTGAGTACCTTTACCATCGCCATGCCCGGACCGCAGGACGAAACGGCGCTGGCCGCGCAAGTCGCAGCCCGCTACGGCACGGCCCAGTATAACGAGGCGGCTACGCCCGATTACCTCGACGCCGCCCGGCGGCAGGCCGCGGTGTTCGGCGAGCCGTTCGGCGATAGCTCCGCCGTGCCGACCGAAGCCGTCTGCGCGCTCGCCCGGCGGCACGTGACGGTGGCGCTGTCCGGCGATGGCGGGGATGAGGTGTTCGCCGGCTACCGCCGCTACCGCTGGCATCAAATGGCAGAGGGCGTGCGCGCCCACATCCCGGCCGGCTTGCGGCGGACGGTGCTGGGCGGGCTCGCGCGGGTCTATCCCAAGATGGACTGGGCGCCGCGCGCGTTGCGGGCCAAGACGACGCTGACGGAAATCAGCCTCGATAGTGCGCGGGGCTACTACCGCACCGTCGCCAAGCTGCACCACTCGCAACGCCGGGCGCTGTTCTCGGCCCCGTTGCGGGTGGCGCTGGACGGACATGACCCGGCCGATCGTATTGTGGCGCTGATGGACCAGTGCGACGACGGCGATAGCCTGCTGCAGGCACAGTACACGGATGTGCAAACCTATCTGGTGGGCGACATCCTGACCAAGGTCGATCGCACCAGCATGGCCCACTCGCTTGAAGCACGGGCCCCGTTCCTGGATTACCAGCTGGTCGAATGGGGCATGAAGCTGCCCGCAACGCTGAAGCTGCGTGGGCAGGAAGGCAAGTGGGTGCTGAAAAAGGCGATGGAGCCGCTGCTGCCGCACGATCTGCTGTACCGGCCGAAACAGGGCTTCGCGATGCCACTCACGGCGCTGTTCCGTGCGCAGATGACCGAGGTGCGCGCCCGCCTGCTGGGCCCGGCGATGCTGGACAGCGGCCTGTTCGACGCCGCCGCGATCGCCCGCCTGCTAAACCAGCACGCGGCCGGCACGTCCGACCACGCGGGGCCGATATGGTTGTTGCTGACGTTCGAGGGGTTTTTGCTGCATGCATCCGATGTGAAAGTGCCTGCGCGGGAGGCGGCTTGACCCTCACCCGCATCCTAACCGGCTACTATTTGGCCGTCGGGCTGGCCTCCCAGATCCTGTTCCATGGCGTCCCCTGGCCGTTGCGCATCGCGACCTGGCTGCACGTCACGCTGTGGCCGCTGTACCTGGCCCTTGGCCTGGCGCGCTGGCTGTTCCTGCCGTTTGCGATCCTGTCGCTGGTTGGGCTATTGGCCATCGTCGCCGTACGCCGAAGGACGCAGCGCCCATGACCGACCTGTTCACGCCCTACGCCATCGGCTCGCTTACGCTACCCAACCGCATCGTCATGGCGCCCATGACCCGCGCCCGCGCCAGTGCGGACGGCGTGCAAGGCCCGCTGAACGCCGAGTATTACCGCCAGCGCGCCAGCGCCGGGCTGATCGTGACGGAGTCTACGCAAGTCAGCGCCACCAGCCACGGCGGCATCAACCAGCCCGGCCTGATGAACGACGACCAGGTCGAGGGCTGGCGGTTGGTGACCCAAGCCGTGCACGATGCGGGTGGGCGCATCTACGCGCAGCTCTGGCATTGCGGCCGGGTCACGCACAGCACGTTGCTCGGTGGTGCAACGCCCATCGCGCCCTCCGCCCTACCTGCCGCGGGCGCTATCTTCACCCCCGAAGGACGCCACCCCTACGAGACGCCCCGCGCGCTGGAACCGGACGAGATCGCCGGCATTCTGGCCGATTTCGGTACGGCGGCGGAGCGGGCGGAAGACGCCGGGTTCGACGGGGTGGAGCTGCACGGCGCGTTCGGCTACCTGCCGGATCAGTTCCTACAATCCAGCAGCAACCAGCGCATGGACGGCTATGGCGGTAGCCTGGAAAACCGCGCCCGTTTCATGCTGGAGGCGGTGGACAACCTGATCGACGTTTGGGGCGCCACCCGCGTCGGTATCAAGCTCAGCCCCAGCAACCGCGTGAACGGTATGCACGATGCCCATGCCGCAGACACGTTCGGCTATTTGGTCCAAGCGCTCGACCACCGCTCGGTCGGCTACGTCCATTTGGTGGAGCCAAGCCTCGCGGACCTCGCAACCGGCACGGTGCAGATCGAGCACGTCACCCGGCTGTTCCGCCCCATGCTGCGCGGCGCCGTCATCAGCAATGGCGGCTATGACAAGGCCCGCGCCACGGCAGCGGTCGCTGACGGCCTGGCCGACCTCGTCTCGTTCGGCGCACCCTACGTCGCCAACCCCGACCTGGTGGAGCGCTTCCACCACGACCCGGTGCCGCTCAATGCGCCCGACAAGGCCACCTTCTACAGCGGCGGTGCGCATGGCTACACGGACTACCCGGCAATGGCCGCTTAGCTCCCTCTCCGCTTTGCGGGGTTAGGGCGTTTCAGGTTCGGGTCCGTGAATGGTGACTAGAACACGTTCCGACCAGGCTGCTTTTCCTGGGCGGAAGTCGTGCTCACCAGACCTCAAAACCTAGAGCTAAAGCCGACCCATTTTAGTCGGATTGGGCTCTGGGCGTGTCCATCCCATTTGTCAGAACGTAACCGTCGTTCGCAATGCCAGCACCGCCGCGTCGCCTAGTCGCCGGTCCGGACGTACCGGGTTCACCACGCCGCCATTCAGGTTGAACACGTACTGCGCATAGGGCTGCACCTGCCACCAGGGGGAGCGTGGTGCATAGATCAGGGATGCGGGTGCATTGATTCCAATCCCGTTTGGGGTTAGGCGACGCTGACGTAGGTCGGGCGTCCCAGCTCGAGCATGCGGTTGAGCGCGTGGACAGCGACCGCCACCTCGGTCGCTCGGCGCTCGTCCGTGTGTGCGCGCAACTCGTCGCCGATCACCTGCTTCCACCTGTTCATGGTGGCTTCGACCCGGGCAC
>JANONC010000194.1:0-7437 GCA_031420655.1 Rhodospirillales bacterium
GGGCGTCGTGGACCGGCTGGCGGTGACGCAAGCGGGCGTCTGGGTCGTGGACTACAAGACGGGACGCGCCGCACCGGCGGACGTGGCGGACACGCCCGTGCGGTACTTGCGCCAGCTGGCCGCCTACCGGGCGGTGCTGCGCGGCGTGTACCCACACCTGCCGGTACGGGCGGTGCTTGTCTGGACCGACTCCGCGAGCGTCGTGGACATTCCGCAACATCTGCTGGACGCGCTTGATCCGGCCGTCGATTGTGCCCAACTGAAGCTAGACGCAACAGGAGACGATCTTTGAGCGAGAACACGGTGGCGGTCAGCGACGAGACGTTCAAGGCCGACGTTCTGGACAGCAAGGGCCCGGTGCTGGTGGATTTTTGGGCCGAGTGGTGCGGCCCCTGCAAGATGATCGGCCCGGTGCTGGACGAGATCGCCTCTGACCTGAAGGGCAAGCTTGTCGTGGCCAAGGTCAACATCGATGAAAACCCGATGTCTCCCAACACCTATGGCGTGCGCGGCATCCCGACGATGATCCTGTTCAAGGGCGGCAAGCCGGTCGCGACCAAAGTGGGCGCTGCGCCGAAAAGCGAGCTGAAGGCCTGGGTGGCGAGTAACATGTAGGCGGCCCGCATAACGCTGAGATGGGGCTTCGCCGCAGTTTGAGCGGCCTCCCGGGGCCGTTCTAACGGGCAGTTTTCCAGAGCGGCCTTCGCCCGTCAGTCTTTTGGAAGTAAACTTTATGTGGTCGAGAATATCGACCCACACCTCGGACAGGTAGCGGCCTCCGATCTGGTGGGCAGCGGTCGCAGGGTCGAAGCGCAGGAGGACCTACTCGCGATGCCTCCCACGACGGGCGGCTATGCGGCTTAAACCACGTGCCGAGCGTCGGTACCCTGCTTAATTCTGTGGCCGGGACAGGGAACATAATCGTATTTATCGCTGATCTCCGGCTGGACCGATTTCGATCGGTACCGCCTTGAACAGCCTGCAGGTTCGGTGCCGCCCGCCGCGATTAGCGACGCACCGGTAGCAGGGGATAGAAAGCGGCTTTGCTGCCATGGACTTAGGGGCGAGCACGAAGCAGACCTGCCACATGCTTGTTTGGTGGCGGCTCTCGACTTCATGTTAGGTTAACAAGCGTCCCGTAGCTTGCCTCAAAATGCGGATGTACGATGGCAGTTGGAGCGGCTTGACGACAGGGCTTGAAGGCTGTTTTCACCGGCGTTGAAAGGCTAAATTCGGAAGTAAGCGGGCCACGACACAGAGCGTTGGAACGGACGGTCCAGCCATTCGTTGTTGGCCTATGCAGAAGTCGCCAGTCATCATCGTTATTGGTACGTCGCAAGGGGGGGTTGCCGCCCTTCAGCTTCTAGTGGCTGCGTTGCCTGCCGATCTCGCGGCGGCAGTGTTTATCGTGCTGCACACGGGAGCGCATAAAAGCGAACTGCCACAGCTGCTGAGCCATGCAGGTCCACTTTCGGCCACCCATGCCGAAAATGGGGCGCAGATCCAGGCAGGGCACATCTATGTCGCGCCACCGGACTACCATCTGGTTGTCGAGCGAGGCCGAATGCGGCTCATAAAAGGCCCGAAGGAGAACTGGGCCCGGCCTGCCATCGATCCGCTGTTTCGTAGCGCTGCCCAGGCTTATGGGACAAATGTGATCGGGGTAATCCTGACCGGCGGGCTCAATGACGGCACTGCCGGGCTATTCGAATTAAAAGAACTGGGCGGGACCACGATCGTTCAGGATCCGGAAGATGCAGAAAATCCAAGTATGCCCCGCAGTGCGTTGACTCATGTTCGCATCGACTACTGCGTCCCTCTACAGCAGCTTCCCCAGCTACTCGTCCGGCTGGTTGAAAAGATGGCGCACGGGGCGGAACTTGTCCAGGAAACGCGGGCGCCTGCCAGTGAACAGGGGCAGGAGATGACGGCAGATTACACATTCGCCCGCCCCATTGCGGTCACCTGTCCGGATTGTGGCGGAGCGCTTCGCCAGAGTAAAATTGGGACCTTGGCCCAGTTCAGGTGTCATATCGGCCATGTCTATACGGCCGAATTCATCATGCAGGCTCAGCTTGCTGCACTGGAAAAGTCCCTGGAAATGGCGATGCGCTCGTTGAGCGAGCGGGCCGAGCTTTGCCGGCAGATGGCCGACCTGATCGAAGCTAAACCCGGCTCGCCTGATGTGCAGGACTGGGAGGCGGCAGCAAAGGAGGCGAAGGAGCAGACGTTTTTGCTACGGGGGATTTTGCAGCGTGACTGGATACATCTCGACGACACGCACGGGATTAAAGTTCGAGCTCGTGGATAGAGGACGCCAAACCGTCAATACCCTAATCTGTGCCAGAGACGCCAGCCAGGCTCAAATGCAGATCAACTTTCCTTCACCAGGAGGGTTGCGACGTTCTCGGCCAGTTGCTGGACCGAGATCGGCTTCTGCAAAAACCGGGTGCCGTCGCCAAGGCCGTTGATATCGATGCTGCTGCTTGTATCGGCGTAACCGGTCAGCAGGAGAGCCGGCAGGCCAGGGTGGCGTTTCCGGGCTTCTTCGATCAGCGCTAGCCCATTCATTCCAGGCATCGACAGGTCGGTCACGAGGACGTCCAGCGCCTCACCCGCATCCATGCGGGCCAAGGCAATCAGACCATCGGATGCGACGGCGGTTTCGTATCCTAAATCGTCCAACTGCCACCGGATCATCTCCCGCACGGAATCGTCGTCATCCACGATCATTACCTTGGCCGAAATCCCGCCAGGTATCGCGATTTGCGGAACTGTGTCGCTCGCGGACGGCTCCCGCGCTTCCGGGAACCACAGCGTGATCGTGGTACCGCGGCCGGGCTCACTTTGTACGGCAAAGCCGCCGCCCGACTGCTCCGCGAACCCCCGTGACATCGCAACGCCGAGGCCCGTGCCGTGCCCGATTGGTTTCGTCGTGAAAAACGGCTCCGACACGCGGGCGAGCGTCGCGGCGTCCATGCCGATCCCGTTATCCTTCACCTCCAGCTGCACATACCGGCCAGGTTTCAGCCCAGCCCGGTGTTCGGTGCCAGTCACGGCGCAAGGTGTCGCCGACAAGCTGAGGACACCACCGCCCGGCATCGCATCCCGCGCGTTTACGGCAAGGTTGACCAGCACGGTTTCCAGCTGCGCCTTGTCGGCCATCAGCGGTACGATGTCCGGCGGGACGCGAAGTTCGAGCCTGATGCCGGCTTCCAAGGTGGACGATAAGATTTCCTTGAGGCTTTCCAGCAGCGGTCCGACAGCGACGGACGCCGCCTGCAACTCGCCTTTTCTGGCAAAAGCCAGCAGGCGGGCCGTCACGCTGGTGCCGCGCCGGGCCGCGTCGCTCCCCATCCGCGCGATGTTGCGGACCGAGTTTCCATCGTCGGCCCGCCGCTCGATAAGGTCGAGTGCGCTAGAGACGACCTGCAAGACGTTGTTGAAATCGTGCGCGATGCCGCCTGCAAGTTGGCCAAGCGCTTCCAGTCGCTGCGCCTGGGCAAGCCTCTCCTGGGCCTGCTCACGCGCTGCAATGGCCTCTGCGACACGCGCCCCGAGGGTCTCGTTCAGCAAGCGGAGCGCCTCCTCGCTTGTGCGCAACGCGTCTTCCGTCGCTCTTTGTTCGCTGATGTTGACGTTGCTGCCGAGCCAGCGGGTGATTGCGCCGGTTTCGTCGCGGATGGGCAGGATACGCGTTAGGAAGGGATGGAAAATGCCGTCGGCGCCGCGCAAGGGAAAGGTCAGCTCGAGCGGTGTCCCCGCGGCGACGGCGGCGGTCCAGCTTTTCATCACGTCCGGCAGCAGCGCCGGGTCGTGTACGGCCTGCCAGCCCCAGCCCTTCATCTCGTCAAACTGCGTGCCGGTGTAGTCGTACCAGCGCTTATTGTACCAGTAGACGCCGCCATCGGCTGCTGCCATCCAGCACAGGTTCGGCTGTTCCTCGCCCAGTGTCCGGAATTCCTTTTCGGACTGGATCAACGCCGCTTCGGCACGCTTGCGCTCGGTGTTCTCCTCGATCGCCAGCAGGATCAGGCTCTCCCGTCCGTCTCCGCGCAGCAGGCGGCGGCCGTTGAGCACCATCGAGCGGCTATCGCCATCCTTACCGCCGAACTCCAGTTCGACGTCCTGGAACTGCTCGTCCCGGGGCAGCACCGCCTCGAGCAGGGTGCGGAGCCCCACGGTGTTCCACTCCTGGTTAACGCCGAGGTCGTAGATATGACGCCCCCCCGTCCTGTCCGGCGTCGTCGAGAACATCGTGTAGAACGCCTCGTTGGCTGATTGAACCTGCAGGTTGGCATCGAGGACCAGGAACGCCTGGCGTGCGGTGGCTACGATCGCCTCGGAATAGATCCGTGCCTCATCGATCCGGTCCGTCGACCGCTTACGCTCCGTGATGTCGGTGAAGGTAATCACCAGACCAGCGATCCGGTTGTCCCGTGTCCGATACGGCAGCATGCGGCGCAGGAACCACCGGTCGTCATCGCCGCGGACCTCGCCCTCGATCGGGGCCAGCTTCGCCAGGACGGCCTCCGCGTCACCGACGAGGGCATCGTCGGCGAATTTCCGCGCAAAGTGGCTGAACGGCCGGCCAATGTCCGAAGACCGCAGGTCCAGAACCTGCTCGGTTGCGGGGGAGAACCACTTGATAAGCAGCCGGGTATCGAGGAACAGGGTGGCGATACCGGTGCCTGATAGAAGGTTGGACAGGTCGTCGCGTGCTTCCTCCAACTCCTGGACCTTGAACTGAAGCTGATTGTTGACGGTGTGCAGCTCCTCATTGAAGGACTGCAGCTCCTCCTTCGATGTCTCGAGCTCCTCGTTGGTAGATTGCAGCTCCTCGTTCATCGAGGTGGCTTCCTCGTTCGAAGCCTTTAGTTCCTCGTTCGCCCTTTCGAGTTGCTCGATCGCGCTTTGCAGCTCGGCCCGGGTCGAGCGAAGTTCTGCCTCAAGGTTGGACGGAGCCACGAGTTGGTCGACCTGCGCGAGCGGCGCGACCGCGGTTATGGCCTCGTACAATTCCGGCTTCGGCTCGAAGGTGACGACGACGAGGCCCACCGCCTGTTGCGAGGGCGGCAGGCGGAACACGGTCACGCGAACCCGGCGCAGCACTTGGCCCTGCCGGAGCTCAGCCTCGAACTCCGTGTCGCGCGCGTTCACGGCGGCTTCGTACAATGCGCCACGAAGCTTGGCGGGAAGCCCGTCGCGCGCCATGGCCAGCAGGTCGCGCGTCGGCTCGCCCGTGGGCAGCTGCAGGTAGTCCGAAGTCGGTCCGTGGAAGTACAGCACGCGGCCCTTCGCATCGACCAGCACGGAGGCAGGCGCGTAACGGTCCAGCAGCGCACGTTTCGCCAGGTCGGTGACGCGTAGGGGCGTATCTGAGACGACGCTGCGGTCTTCCCGGGGTGTCGATTCGGTACTCCCGATCGAGGGAAAGTCCACAATGTCGTGGCGTGTGGCGCCAAGACGCCGATAGATTCGCCATTTCTTCGACAGTGTCTCGAATAGGTCGTCCGCCCGGCCGAGGGTTTCCGCACTGCCCAGGAACAGGCAGCCGTCCTCCCGCAACGCGAAGTGAAACAGCGTCATCGCCCGGCGCTGCGCTTCCGGCTCGATGTAGATGAGCATGTTGCGGCAGGTGATCAGGTCCATGCGCGAGAACGGCGGATCGCGCAGGATGTCGTGCTTGGCAAACACGATGAGTTCGCGGAGGCTTTTCACGACCTGGTACGAGCCGTCCAGCTTTTCGAAAAAGCGACGCACCCGTTCGGGCGCGAGCATCTCGACGCTGGAGCCGGGAAATACTCCGGCGCGCGCAACAGTCAGATTATCAGCCAGGACATCGGAGGCGAAAATCTTCAGATCGAAATGTTTGTGTGCGGCCTCGGCTCGTTCGGTCAACAGCATGGCGATGGAGTAGGCTTCCTCACCGGTGGCACAGGCCGATACCCAGACACGGAGGGGATCGCCGGTCGTCCTGTCCGCGACGATCTGCGTGATCACCATCTCATCGAGCACGGCCCACGCTTCGGCGTCGCGGAAGAAGCTCGTCACGTTGATCAACAGATCTTTCGCCAGGGCCTGGATCTCGTCGGGCTCGGTGCGCAGCAAATCGACATAGGTGCCGAGGTCGTTCACGTCCATCAGGCTCATGCGCCGGCCGATGCGGCGCATGATCGTTGCCTGCTTGTAGTTGCGAAAGTCGAGGCCGGCTTGCGCCCGTACCAGGCTTAGCAGCTGCGCCATCTCTTGCCGTTCGGCGGAGGCCGCGGCCAGAATCTCGCCCGGGGCGGTGATGTAGCCATGCTGCAAGTAGCGCAGCAGGATCGCTGGCATGGCGCCCGCCGCCAGCACGTGGTCGGCCAGACCAGCCGCGATCGCGCTACGTGGCATCCCGTCAAAGCGCGCAGATAAAGGGTCTTGGACCAAAATCAGCCCGCCGGCCGCCCTGATCTCGCGCAGGCCCTGGGTGCCGTTGGTCCCGGTTCCCGACAGGATGATGGCGACCGTCCGCTCGTGCCGCTGCTCGGCCATCGACTTGAACAGCACATCGACGGGATGGCGCTGGCTGCGGGGCTGCGCCGGCTCGGTCAGGCGCAGCACGTTGCCGTCGATCGTGAGTTAGGCGTTGGGCGCAATCACATAGATGTGATCGGGTGCCACGGTCATCCCGTCCTCGATCTCGTGAACCGGCATCTTCGTATGGGCCGCCAGCACGGAAGCCAAAAGGCTCTCCCGGGTCGGGTCGAGGTGCAGCACGACGACGAACACCGCCCCGGTCGTGGCAGGCATCGCCTCGAACAATGCAATCAGCGCCTCGATACCACCCGCCGATGCGCCAATGCCGACGATGGCGCTGGTGTCAGCCGCGAGCGAAACCGGGGAAGCCAAAGCTTTGGCCGGACCCACGGTCTTTCCGTCAGGCGTGTGATCGTCGTCGTTCGGCATACTCTCGTGAGCCCTCACTGATCCGGGTCGTCGATCGGCCGATAGCCGGGTGTGATAGGACCCGTCGCGCGAAGGTTAGCCAACCATACATTTCTACTTCGCGATATAAAGCGTCTACCTAACCGACGGGGGCCAGACGCAGGGCGGCCTGGCCCGGCCTTTCCGTGTTCGAAATCGTCGTTAAACACCTCACGGACGACTCCTGGTGGGCCACTAGCAGCCTGTCGGATTCATGGTTGAGATAGGATATTGGCTGTTGCCTGGGACCATGGCCGAGACCGTAGGTTTGGGTCACGCAGTTCGCAGCGTGACCATGCGCCTGCAGTTGTAGGCCAGTGCGACGAGGGTCCATTCGGTTGCGGCCTTGCCGATGCCGCGGAGCGAAAAGCGGCGAAATCCGATTGCGCTCTTGATGATGCCAAACACTGGCTCGACGGTTTGCTTGCGCTTTTTGTATTGGGCTTTGGCATCCTCGGTTTCCAGCTTGGC
>JANONC010000195.1:0-1840 GCA_031420655.1 Rhodospirillales bacterium
ACACATCACGTCAGCATCCTGACCATGAACGGCGACAGCTGTACCGGCTGCGCCAATCCACCAGCCGCCACCCTGCCAATAACGCCACGGCGGAGCAAAACCAGTCCACCGATGAGATCGTCAATCCCGACACCGGGGAGATCATCACAGGCTGGCCACCACGGACACGCTGCTAAGTAAAGGGCCCCGATCAGGGCCCTTTGCATAGCAGCGCACCACGACGGCACTGGCCTGGAATTCGACCGCCGTTGACACTTCCCACTACCCTTTCTGAATCTTCCTCGCATTCGCCCGTACTCTGCGGCGGGCGGGTGCCATGGCGACCCTTGCGATGGTGTCCGGAACTGCTCCGCGCATGGCAGCGGCGGTGGCCTTCATCGCGCCTTCAGCAAAAGCTTTTTGCTTTTCAACTCCCAGGGCAGCCAAACGGGCACCGGCTCTGGCGGGATCGGCCCAAAGCTGGGCACTGTGCATCGCGAAGACCCAACCGGCTTCCGCGAACCAGGCGTAGGCGGCGAAGGAGTTAGCAATGTTTTTGCGAGCCATGCTCCATAGGTGGGCATAGTCCGGCCGGGAAGCGAGGGGCGGTTCTTTGCCCATTGCGGGCAATACACCGAGAAGGCGGCGTAGGCTTTTGGCGGAACCAGCGCTCGGCTGGGTTGCGGCCATGGTCTTGGGGCGTGCTACTCCGAAATGCTCGCCACCGAAGGAACCGGCCGTCGGGTTCAACTGTTTGGCCCTCACGATCCGGCAGGGTTCCGGCTCGGAAAGGAAAAACGATGCGGCTTGGGGACTGTCACAACTTCCACGATTTCCGGCGCATGGCCCAGCGCCGGCTTCCCGGCCCGATCTTCAACTACATCGATGGCGCCGCGGACGACGAGGTCACCTACCGACGCAACACCACCGCCTTCGAGGAGTGCGACCTCGTGCCCAGCGTGCTGCAAGGCGTGCGGGAGGTGGACCTGTCCACCACCGTGCTGGGCCAGAAGCTGGCGCTGCCCATCTACTGCTCCCCTACCGCGCTGCAGCGCCTGTTCCACCGTGATGGCGAACGCGCCGTTGCAAAGGCTGCGGCCAAATACGGTACGATGTTCGGCGTGTCGTCCTTGGGCACCACGAGCCTGGAGGAGGCGCGGCGCATCAGCAACGGGCCGCAGGTGTACCAATTCTACTTCCACAAGGACCGTGGCCTGAACCGAGAGATGATGGCGCGCGCCAAGCAGGCGGGCGTCGAGGCGATGATGCTGACGGTGGACAGCATCACCGGCGGCAACCGCGAACGTGACAAGCGAACCGGTTTCGCCATCCCGTTCCGGCTGAACGTGGCCGGCGTGTTGCAGTTCGCGATCAAGCCGGCTTGGGCGCTGAACTACCTCCGCGGTGGCCCTTTCCGGCTGCCGCAACTGGAGAACCACGTGGATATGGGGCGCGGCGCCATGTCCATCAGCCACTACTTCACCGAGATGCTTGACCCGTCGCTGGACTGGGACGACGTGGCCGCGATGGTGCAGGAATGGGACGGGCAGTTCTGCCTCAAGGGCGTGATGTCGGCGGCCGACGCCCGGCGGGCGGCGGAGATCGGCTGCACTGGCGTCGTGGTGTCGAACCATGGCGGGCGGCAGCTCGACGGCTCGCGCTCCGCATTTGACCAACTGGCCGAGGTGGTGGACGCGGCGGGCGACCGGCTGGACGTGCTCATGGACGGGGGCGTGCAGCGCGGCACGCATGTGCTCAAGGCGCTGTCGCTCGGTGCCAAGGCGGTGGGGGTCGGGCGTTACTACCTGTTTCCCCTGGCCGCAGCGGGACAGGCGGGGGTGGAGCTGGCGCTCGAGTTGAT
>JANONC010000196.1:0-24924 GCA_031420655.1 Rhodospirillales bacterium
CCCCACCGCCGCACGGTCCGCCGCTCCACCGTCCGGAACACCAGGTTCTCCACCGCCAGCCCAATCAAGATCACTGTGAGCAACCCTGCGAACACCGACGGAATCTCCAGCACGTTGCGGTTCTCAAAGATGAACCACCCCAAGCCCCCCTTCCCGGACGACACGCCGAACACCAGTTCGGCCGCAATCAGAGTGCGCCAGGCGAACGCCCAGCCGACCTTCAACCCGGTCAGGATGGACGGGAACGCGGCCGGGATCAGCACCAGCCACACGTAGCGCAGGCCGCCCAGCTCGTAATTACGGCCCACCATGCGCAGCGTTTGGCTGACACCCAGGAACCCGGCATGCGTGTTCAGCGCCACCGCCCATAGGACCGAGTGCACCAGCACGAACACGATGCTGCCAGTGCCCAGCCCAAACCAGATCAGCGCCAGCGGCAGTAAAGCGATGGCCGGCAGCGGGTTGAACATGGAGGTCAACGTCTCGAGGATATCGGTCCCAATCCGGGTGCCGATAGCCAGCACGCTCAACGCAAACGCCAGCACGATGCCGATCGCGTAGCCCACTAGCAGCACGCGCACCGATGTCCAGGCGCGGTTGGGCAGCACGCCGCTCAGGATCGCATCCCACCCGGCCTCCAGCGTTTCGCTCAGCGTCGGGAACAGCAGCGGGTTGTCCAGCACGCGGGCATAGCCCTCCCACACCAGCCCCAGCACCAACAGGAACAATGATTTACGCAGCCACCCGGCGTTGAACAGCCGTTCAAGCGGTGGCAGCACGCGCATCACTTCCGGCGCGCCTAGCCCCGCATCCATGGTGCCGGCACCGTAGATCTGGATATGCGGATCAGGCATCGGCGGTCTCCGTGTCGACGCTTTCCGCGCCGCGCTCACTGAACAGCAGGTCGTGGATGCGCGCCTCCAGCCGGCTCGTACTACCATCGTCGGCCCGCACCTCCGCCACGCCGTCCACCTCCGCCCGCACCCGGCCGGGGTGGGGCGACAGCAGCAGGATGCGGCTGCCGATGCGAATGGCCTCGGCGATGCTGTGCGTCACGAACATGACCGTGAACTGCGTGTCATCCCACAGGCGCAGCAGCTCGTCCTGCATACGCCGCCGGGTGAGCGCGTCGAGGGCGGCGAATGGCTCGTCCATCAGCAATATGTCCGGCTCCATCGCCATGCCACGAGCGATAGCGACACGCTGCTTCATGCCGCCCGACAGTGTATGCGGCAGGCTGTCGCGGAACTTGGTCAGGCCCACCTTGTCGATGTACGCGTCGGCTCGCGCCTCCGCCTCACGCCGGCCCATGTGGCGCGCAACCAGCAACGGGAAGGCCACGTTGGCGCGCACCGTCTTCCACGGCATCAGCTGGTCGAACTCCTGGAACACCATCATGCGGTCCGCACCCGGCCCTTTTACCGGACGGCCCTTGATGGTGATGGTGCCTTCGTCGGGCAGCAGATAGCCGCCGACTGCCTTCAGCAACGTGCTTTTACCGCAGCCAGATGGGCCAAGCACGACGTAGCGGTCGCCCGCACGCACGGTGAAGCTGACCCGGTGCGTGGCCGTCACCAGCGCGTCCGGCGTCTTGTATCGCAGCGTCACACCGTCGACTGCCAGCAGCGGAGTTTCCGCCATCGTTCCCCCGCCCTTATTGCAGCCTATTACGCATAGGAAACCCCGGGCTGGCCAGCCATCTTGTGAGCTCACCCTGGCCAGTGTAGGCGGGATGAAGGGGGACGGTGCGTGCGCATACTGGCCATCGGGGCACGGATCGACCTGGGCGACATGTACCTGGCACTGCAGCGGGAGGGGCATGAGGTGCGGGTTCACGCGAACGACCCGTCCTACGCCGGCTGCTTTGCCGGACTGCTGGACCCGGTGCCGGACTGGCGGGCGGAACTGGGCTGGGTGGGCCGCGACGGGATCGTACTGTTCGAAAAGGTCGGCCAGGGTGCCACGCAGGACGCGCTGCGGGCCGAGGGCTACCGCGTCGTAGGCGGCAGCGCGCTGGGCGACCGGCTGGAATACGATCGCAGCTTCGGCCAGGCGGTGCTGCACGAGGCCGGGTTGAAGCACGCCCGCGTGCAGGGCTTCACCGGCCCGGCGGACGCCGCGGACTGGCTGCGCGCCCACCCCGGCGCCTATGTGCTCAAGCACGACAACAACGCCCACGCCACTTTCGTGGGCGACCATCCCCAGGGGTTGGACGTGCTGTTTCAGCTGGGTCGCACGCCGCCGGGCCGGGTACTGCTGATGGAAAAGCTTGCGGGCGTCGAGGTGGGCGTGGGTGCCTATTTCGACGGCCAGCGCTTCCTGGCGCCCGCCTGCATCGACTTCGAACACAAGCGCTTCTTCCCTGGCGAACTGGGTGAGATGACAGGCGAGATGGGCACGCTGCTGTCGTATGAGGGGGCAGACCGGTTGCTGGACACCGTGTTGCGTCCGCTAGAGAGGCGGCTCGCGGCCGGGCGGCACGTGGGGTACGTGAACGTCAACCTGATCGCCAACGAACAGGGGCTGTGGCCGCTGGAGTTTACCTGCCGGTTCGGCAACCCGGGCTTTGCCGTGCTGGCCCCGTTGCAGCCCGGTGGCTGGGGCGACCTGCTGTCCCGTATGGCATCCGGCGGCGCCGCCCGGTTTGCGACCGTGCCGGGCTGGTGCGTCGGCATCTGCCTCACGATCCCGTCCTTCCCCGCCGAAACGCCCAACGCCGACCCGGCGGAGGATCCGCCCGTATTCTTCTTATCCGAGCCCGATCCTGCGCATACGCACTATGCCGACATGCGGTGCGAGGCCGGCCAGCTGCTCGCGCGCCGCCGCACCGGGTACGCCTTGTGCGTGACCGGCACCGGCGCAACGGTGCCGGACGCACAGGCCGCCGCCCTCGCCCGGGCACGCCAGGTGGTCATTCCCGGGCTGCGCTGGCGGGCGGATATCGGCGACCGTTTCCTGGCGGGTGAAGGGGAGCGGCTGCGGCGGCTCGGGTGGCTGTCATAGACGCGGTGGCCGACTGCCTAGCGGGCCGGATTTCGCCGGAGGTTGCAGTGGCGCGCATGGTGCTGGCCTCAGCGACAGCGAGCGAGATCGTGGCCGCGCTGGACGGCACCCCGTCGGACGCGCCCGCCTGGCACGCCATGCGCGGCCTGGCACAGGGCCGGGCGGCGCAGCTGGACGCGCTGGCAGCGCAGGTGCGGCGCACGGTCGGGAACCACTCGGCCCGCGGTGACACGCCGGCCGAAGGCGTGGCCCGCATCGCCGCCTTCTTCGACGGCGCGGTCGCCTATTCGCCCGAAGCGAGCGTGGCGGTCTATTCCCTCGGTGACCCGGCCATCCTGAACGCCGCGACGGCCGAGATTGTGGAGTGGCTGCCCTGGCCCGCGGCGCCGCCGGATCTGCTGGACTTGGGCTGCGGCATCGGCCGCCTGTCGGCCGCACTGGCCCCGCGTAGCCGGTCCGTGCTGGGGCTGGACGTATCGGCCGGCATGGTGGCGGAGGCGCGGCGGCGGCACCCGGCTTTGCGGTTCCAGCAGACGAGCGGTCAGGACCTGAACGGGCTGGCCCCGCTGTCGCTGGACCTGGTTCTGGCCGTGGATAGCTTTCCGTACATTGTGCAGAACGGTCCTGCTACTGTGGAGCGCCATCTGCGCGGCGCGGCGCGAGCGTTGCGGCCGGGGGGAGCGCTGGTGATCCTGAACCTGTCGTACCGGGACGATGCCGCGCAGGATCTGGCCGATGCGCAGGCATGGTGCAGCGATGGCTTCACGCTGGAGATCGCCGGGTCGCGGCCGTTCCGGCTGTGGGATGGGACGGCGTTTGTCCTGCGACGGTCGTGAAGACCCCCACCTTAATCTTCCTCCTAAGCAGGCCAGGGAATCGCAGCCCCCGCTCATGGGCGAGGGTTGGGGCGGGGGCCTTGCTGGCCCTGACACTAGCCAGCCCTTCCGAGGCCCAAGACACTCCGGGCGATCACCGCGGCGGCACGCTGCGCCTGCTGTCGCGCGCGCCGGCCGGCAGTATCGACCCGCATCTCAACTACACGCAGCAATACTGGCAGATCTTCACCATCACCCATGACGGCCTCGTTGCCTTCCGCAAGGTGCCGGGCCAGGCGGGGCTAGAGATCGTGCCGGACCTGGCCGAAAGCGTGACGCAGGACGGCCTGAAGTACCGCTTCACTCTCCGCCAAGGCATCCGGTTCTCCAACGGCAGCCCTGTTACCCCACAGGACGTCGTGGCCTCCATTCAGCGCATCTTTGCCGTCGGTAGCCCCACCGCCAGCAGCTTTTACGGCGCCATAGACGGTGCCGCCGCCTGCCTCGCCACCCCCGGCCCCTGCACCCTGCCCGGCGTGCAGGCGGAGGGGCAGATCGTCACCATTACCCTCACCCGGCCCGATGCGGAGTTCCTGACCACGCTCGCGTTGCCGCACGCCGCGATCCTGCCCGCCAGCGCGCCGCAGACCGACACCGGCACCACGCCCTTACCCGGCACCGGCCCATACCAGATCGCAAGCTACGATCCCAACGACCGCCTGGTGCTGACCCGCAACCCGCACTTTCGCGAATGGAGCCACGACGCGCAGCCGGACGGCTATCCGGACCGCATCGACTACCAATTCGGGCTGGAGGACGAGGCCGAGCTGACCGCAATCCAGAACGGTCAGGCCGACTGGATGTTCGACAGCCCACCCGCCGACCGCCTGCGCGAGCTATCGGACGGCCGCGCCGCCATTCACATCAACCCGACCTTCGCCCTCTGGTTCGCGCCGCTTAACGTCCACGTGGCGCCGTTCGACGACCTACGCGTGCGCCGGGCGCTCAACCTGGCCATCGACCGCCGGGCGCCGGCCAAGCTGTATGGCGGGGCGGAGCTGGCGTCCCCCACCTGCCAGATCCTACCACCGGGCTTGCTGGGCTACGTGCCGTACTGCCCCTATGCGCCAGACCTGCCGCAGGCCCGGGCGCTGGTGGCGGCCAGCGGCACCGCCGGGCAGCGCGTGACGGTCGTAACCGATGACAGCCCCACTGCCCGCGCCATCGGCACCTATCTGTTGGACGTGCTGGGCGATCTTGGCTTCGTGGCGCGGTTGCGGACGCTGTCGGGCGCGGTGCAGTTCAACTACATCCAGAACTCCGCCAACCAGGTGCAGATCAGCCTCACGACCTGGTATGCGGACTATCCATCGCCCACCAACTTCCTGAGTGGCGTGTTCGGCTGCGCCGCGTTCCGTCCCAACTCCAGCGCGTCGCCCAACATTTCCGGCTTCTGTGACCCGGCGCTGGATGCGGCCCTTGCCGTAGCCGTCGCGGCCGGCGATGCGGATGGCATTGCAGCGGTCGACCGGGCAATGACGGATGCCGCCCCGGCCGTGGCACTGTTCAACCCACGCTCGATCGACGTCGTCTCTCGCCGGGTCGGCCATTTCGTGTTCCACGAGGAGTTCCGCTGGCTGATCGGGCAAGCTTGGGTAAACTAGCGCTCGTCGTTCTGGCGTTGCTGGTCGCAGCCTGCCTTGCGGCACCGTTGTACGCGCATGTGGCGGGCACCGACCCGTTTCGAACCAACATTCTCGGCACCCTGCCGGGCGGCGCGCCCGTGCTTGGCGAACAACCGGGTCTGCTGGGGGTCGAGCCTGCCGGTCCCACCTGGCGCGGCGCGTACCTGCTGGGCGCGGACACGCTCGGGCGGGATGTGGCGGCGCGGCTGCTGTATGGCGGGCGGGTGTCGCTCGGCATCGCCACCGCGGCGACGGTCACGTGCCTGCTGCTGGCTACCGCGTTGGGCGTGCTGGCCGGATACCTGGCCGGGGCAGCCGACGCGGTCATTGCGGGCGGGCTTGACCTGCTGTGGGCGTTTCCGGTCACCCTGCTCGCCATATGCCTGTCCGCCGTGCTGGTCGGCTCGTCCGGCGGCGACAGCCTGGCCCTGCCGGCTGCCATCCTGTCCATTGTCTATGTCCCCTACGTCGCCCGCCCGATCCGCGCCGAAGTCGCCGCGCTCCGGTCGGCCGAGTTCGTGACCGCCGCTCGCAGCGCCGGCGCCTCGCCGTGGCGTATCCTGTGGCGGCATGTGCTGCCGCAGTTGCGCGGCACGCTGCTGGCCTTCCTGCCGCTAGTCGCCGGCATGGTGCTGCTGACGGAGGCGTCGCTGTCGATCTTGTCCGTGGGGGTGCAAGCGCCGCACGCCAGTTGGGGCACGCTGATCGCCGACGGCCAGGCGCTACTCTACACGCGACCGCTGGTGGCGATCGCACCCGGCCTGGCGGTGCTGGTGACGGTGCTGGCGCTCAACACGCTCGCGCAATCGCTTGGCCGCCGGGCGTGAGGCTGGTGCGCCCATTACTGCGCCCGTTACTGCGCCCGTTACTGCGCCCATTGCTGGTGGTGCTGGGCCAGAGTGTTTTGGTGTTCCTTATCTTCTTCGCCATTCCCGGCAACGACCCGGCTGCCCGCCTCGCTGGGCGGGGCGCCCCGGCCGAAACCATCGCTGCCGTCCGCGCCGAATACGGGCTGGATCGGTCCCTGCCCGTACAATACGCGGTGCTGATGCGGCGCTTGTTCGTAACGCGTGACCTGCCGTCCTTCGTCAACCGCGGCCAATTGGTGGTCCCGGCCGTGCTGCGCGCTGCCCCCGTCACGCTCGGCCTGGCGGGGGGCGCTGCGCTATTATGGTGCGGGGCCGGCCTTCTGATTGGGCTGGCGCGCAGCCGGCGCTGGGATGGCCTGGTGCTGGCCGCCGGGCTGGTGGGAACCTCCATTCCAGTGTTCTGGCTGGGCGAGCTTGTGAACCTCGTTACGCAAAGCCGCTACCGGGACTGGTTTGGCTGGGTGCCGCCGCTGGGCGTCGTGCCCGGCACCGTGGGCCGCTACCTCGCGCAGATGGCGCTGCCCTGTGCCACGCTCGCCGTCGTCTTCGCCGGCGTGTACGGCCGTGTGCTCCGCACCAGCATCCGCGCGGCGGCCGAGGCCCCCCATGTGCGCGTGGCCCGCGCCAAGGGCCTGGCGAATTACGCGGTGCTAATCCGCCACGTGCTGCGCCCGGCGCTGGTGCCCGCCGTGGCGCTGCTCGGGCTCGATCTGGGCGCGCTGCTGGGCGGCGGCACGATTTTGGTGGAGGTTGTGTTCGGCCTGCCGGGCCTCGGTCGCCTCACCTACACGGCGCTCACGACGCTTGATCTCGCGATGGTCATGGCCTGCACCATCTATGCCGCGGTGCTGGTCGCGGTGTGCAGCGCGCTGGCCGACGCCGCAGTGCGGTGGCTCGTGCCGCGCGCGTACGATAGAGGATAGCCCAAACGACAGGAGCGACCATGGACACGACCCGCATCACCGCCCGGCGCACGCTGGGCCATAGCGACCTCGCGGTCTGCCCGGTCGGCCTGGGCTGCATGTCGCTGTCCGGCATTTATGGCGATGCGGACGATGCGCTGTCCGAGGCGCTGATTCACCACGCGCTCGACCGCGGCGCCAATCACCTCGACAGCTCCGACGTGTATGGTTTGGGGCACAATGAAACCCTGATCGGCCGCGCCATCCGCACCCGGCGGCATGAGGTCGTGCTCGCGACGAAGTTCGGCAACATTCGCCGCAATGGTGAGCCCGCGGTCGATGGCCGGCCGGAGTATGTGCAGCAGGCCTGCGACGCCAGCCTACAGCGCCTGGGCGTCGAGATGATCGACCTCTATTACCAGCACCGCATGGACCCGTCCGTCCCGGTCGAGGATACCGTGGGTGCCATGGCCCGCCTGGTGGACCAAGGAAAGGTGCGCTACCTCGGCTTATCGGAAGCCCGGCCCGAAACCATTCGCCGCGCCCACGCCGTACACCCCATCACGGCGGTGCAGACTGAGCTATCGCTGCTCTACCAAGTCGAAGCGGATGAGACGCGGGCGACGACCCGGGCGCTTGGCATCAGCTTCGTCGCCTATTCGCCGCTGGGCCGCGGGCTGCTGACCGGCGCCATCACATCGCCGGGTGAGCTGGACGAGCGCCGTGCGGTCCACCCGCGGTTCCAAGGCGACAACTTCGTCCATAACCGCGCCCTTGTCGCGCATATCGAGGCGCTTGCCACAGCCAAGGGATGCACTCCATCCCAAGTGGCGCTGGCCTGGGTACTGGCGCAGGGCGACGACGTGGTCACCATCCCCGGCACTCGCTACCTGGCGCGTTTGGACGAAAATCTCGGGGCGCTCGATATCAAGCTGACGATTACGGAACTTGCGGCCCTGAACGCCGCTATTCCGCCCGGCGCCGCCGCTGGTAACCGCTACCCACCCGCCGCCCTGGCCGTTGCGTATCGCTGAACGCCGGGTTGAGGGCACTTTCCGGCCAGGCAGCTTCGCCTGGGCGGAAAGATTGCTCGCCAAATCTCACGACCTAGAGCCCAATCCTACCTGCTCGGTTCCTACAGCATAGCGTCCAGCATGCGCGGCAGGTAACGGCGTTGCTTGTTGAACAGCGTGCCCTTCACGGCGCCGCCCACGTGCCACAGGCGGTTGCGCAGCGCGATCACGGCTTCCATCGGCGTGGTTTCGGCTCCGACCACCAGCAGCGTCGCGTCCACGTGCGGGGCCAGCAGCACGCAGGCGGCGGAGCGGTCGATGGCTGGGCTGTCGATCACGATCAAGTCGAACGAGGGACGCCAGTCCCGCAGGCGGCCGAGCCAGGTGAGCGGCGCTTCACCCCCCATCAGTGCGGCGATACGCAGCGTGCTGCCCGCCACTTGGCGTAGCCCGGCCGCATCCACGTCCATCAGCCGGGCCGGGTTCATCAGGCCGCCCGGCCAGTTATTAATGGGCTCCACACACACCAGCAGAACGCGCAGGCCGGCTGGCCCGGCCGCCACCAACGCCATGTCTCGCGCCAGCGCCGTCGTGCCGTCACCACTACGGGCGGCGGCGAGCTGCACGGTGGCGCAGCTCTTGTCGGGGCGGGCCAGTCCGAACACCAGCTCCGCCGTCGGCTGCACCGGCAGGAACCGCGCCACCGGTAGGGGGATCACGCCGGTTCGGACCGTGTCATCGCCGGCACGCCCGCGCCCAGCCCGGCGCGAGACGACCCTGGCTGGCCCTTGCCGGGCAAGCGGAACGGTGCGGTCAGCAGCACCGGCAGGCCCAGCTGCCGCTCCGCATCGTCTGCACTCAACGCGACACGGCTTAAGGCCAGCAACACTGCAAGCGTCGCCGCCGCAGCCAGCAAGCCTAGCAGCACGCCACCCAGGAACAGCACGTTCCGCTGACTCGTGCCGGCCAGTGACGCATCGGGTGGCTGCACCACGCGCACGTTGGCCCCGGACGCCCGCTCCAGCGCGTTGGCCAGCGTCGTTTCTTCCGTGCTCTGGGCGATCGTGCGCAGGCTTTGTTCCAGCACGTCACGCGTGCGTTTCAGCTCGCGGTATTCCTGGCTAAGTTCGACCATCTCGTTATTGCGGGCCTGGATCCGTTCGGCCTGTTCCACCAGCGTCGTTTGCCGCGCCTGCAGCCCCCGCAACTGCACGGTCAAGCTCGTATCCTGGTTGCGCAGGTCATCGTATAGGGGATTGCGGCCTGTGCGCGTGCTGCTGTCGTCGCGCGGTGCGCTCGACGAAATCTGCGACCGCACGGTTGCGATCTGCCGCTCGTTGTCGCGCACCAGCGGATAGTCG
Organism: Rhodospirillales bacterium; assembly: GCA_031420655.1. Classification (GTDB taxonomy): domain Bacteria; phylum Pseudomonadota; class Alphaproteobacteria; order Acetobacterales; family Acetobacteraceae; genus JANPPS01. The sequence continues at coordinate 9,649 of JANONC010000196.1, forward strand.
TCGGCATAGCGGCTCAGCAGCTCACGGCGTTGCGCGTTCAGCTTTACCAGGCTGTCCGTCAGCCCGCTCACCTGCTGGCTGCGCGTACTTTCGGCATAAATCTGGACGGTGGGCGGCACCGTCGGCAGCTGCTTCTGCACCGCGACGAGCCGCGCCTGCGCCTCTGCCAGTTGTTGGGCGATGTTGCTCTGCTCGTTCCCATTGTCGTTGCGCTGCCGAAGTAGCATGGTGGTTTGTTCGTCAAGGTTGCTGATGCCATGGCGCACGCCGAACCGGGCCAGCGCCTCTTCCGCCTGTTGCAGCCGGGCGGCGAATTGCGCCTGTTCCGCATCCGGACCCTGGCTGCGCACCTTGTCGAAAATGGCCGAACGATACGGCACATAGCGGCTGATGAGCGCGCCCAGCGTCTCGATCGCCACATCGCGGCTGGCGTTGCGCAGCGTGAGGTCGATGACGTTCGATTGCGGGATAGAGGTGACATTCAGGTCCGACGCCATCCGGGATACCGCCTGGCGGACCGCATCCGGACCGTCTGCACCCGGGTAGACGCGCGCGGGGCCGAGGACCGCGAGCACTTGGCCGGCCAGCGCCGGGCTTTGCAAGATTTGAAGCTCGGCCTGGATAACCTGGTTGCGGTCGAGCGCGATGTCGTTGCCGGTGCCGCGGTTGCCGGCGTGGAATACGTAGTCGCCTGTGTACAGCACCAGCAGCCGCGCCTGCGCCACATAGGCCGGTTTGGCCCGCAACCCGGCGGCCACACCCAGCAAAACCGGCAGCAGGAACGCCACCAGCACCGCTCGCTTGTGAAACGACAACCCGGCCAGAATACTGCGCAGCAGCCCGCGCAGCCCACGTCCGGCTGGCGCGGGGCCGGACCCCCCGCTCGTCTCTGCCGGCTCGAGTTGCATTCTAGATTCCCGCACACCGGTACCATGGCAAGAATCGGTGCGGGGCGGAAGCGGCTCCGCCACGTTTCCTTGGCCGCTAAAACACGGTAAGTCACCTTAACTCGAACCGGGGACCGCCAAGTGCGAATCGTTTTGGTCGCGTGTATGCTGCTGACCGGTGTGCTGCTGATCAGCGGGTGCAACCTGCATACCAGCGTCATGCCCACGCGCGTGCAGGAGTTTGCCGCCTGGTCCGACGTGCCGCCCCCGCACCGCTTGGCGAGCGGCGATGAGGTGGAGCTTCGCTTCCTGCTCAATGCCGACCTGAACGAACGCCTGACGGTCGGCCCCGATGGGCGACTGATCGCGCCGCTGGTCGGAGCCGTGATGGCGGAAGGCTTACCCGTCGAGGCGTTTCGCGACGCGCTGGTCCTGCGCTACGTAAACAAGCTGCGCAACCCGGTGCTAGACGTCGTCGTCCGAACCTATGCATCGTCCCGCATCTTTGTGGGCGGTGAGGTGAAAACGCCGGGGGTAATCACCCTGCCCGGTCCCGTCGACGTGCTGCAAGGCGTAACCATGGCGGGCGGCCTGCTGCCGACGGCCCGCGCGGACGAGGTCGTGGTCATCCGCCGGCGCGACGACCGGGTGCCCATGCTGCGCACCGTCAACCTGCGGCGGTATGCCGGGGAGGTATCCCCAGACGACGACTTTCCCCTACGCTCGGGCGATGTGGTGTTCGTACCGAAATCGGGCATTGCCGAGTTCGACCAGTTCATCGACCAGTACCTCAATCAGGCGCTGCCGTTCCAAAAGGGCCTGTTCTTCAATCTGGGCACCGGCACGGTGTTGTGACCGCGCTCGTCTCTGTCGTCATCGCCACGCATAACCGGCCGCACTTGCTAGCAGACACCGTGCGCAGCGCACTGGAGCAGGACGGCCCGGTCGAGGTTGTGGTGGTCGACGACGGCCCCACCGGATCGGCCCGCCCAGTGATCGCGGCGCTGTCCGACCCGCGGGTGCGCTATTTTACCAACCCCCAGCCCAGCACGGGACGCCCCGCCGCCGTCCGCAATTATGGCGCGACACAAACAACGGGGCCCCTGCTGCACTTTCTGGACGATGACGACCGCGTGCCGCCGGGCTTCTATGCCGCCGCGCGCGCGGCCCTTACCGCCCGCCGCCGGGCCGGGCTGGTGTATGGCGTGATCGAGCCCTTTGGCGATGACCCGGCCGTCATCGCGACCGAGCGCGCCTATTTTCACAAGGCGCGCCGCCGGTCACGGCTGTGCCGGCGCCTCGGCCGCCGCTGGGCCTTCGTCGCCCACATGCTGTTCAACGCGACGTTGCTGGTGTGCAGCGCCGCCATCATCCGCCGCTCCGCACTCGGGACTGGGTTCAACGAGGCGTTGCTGCTGGGCGAGGATGTGGACTTGTACACGCGCATCATGCGCCAAACCGGTGCCGTGTTCCTGGATCAGCCCACGCTGCACTACCGGATCGGCCCGTCCCTGATGCGTCAGCCGGCGGCCGACCGGTTGATCCGGCAAAGTGCGGCGATGGGCCATGCCGCCTATCGCGCGCGCTGGGGCCGTGCCGAGTACCTCGCTTTACGCATCGTCGCCCGGGGTCTGCGATGGCCCTGACCGTCACCCGCCTGCCGGATGAGCCATGGGCGGCGATTACGCTGGAATGGCAGGCCCTTGATCTGTTGCGACCCGTGCGTGTGCCGTTCAGCAGCCCGTTATGGGCCAGGCTTTGGTGGACCCACTTCCGGCGTGACACCCTACGCGCCCGCGACGAGCTGGCCGTGTACACCCTGCGCGACCCAGATGGCGCGCTGGTCGCCGTGGCACCCATGATGGTCACGCACCGCCCCGGACGTTCACGCCTTTGTACGCGGGAGCTGCAGTTTCTGGGTGCCGACACCAACGTGACCGAGTTGCGCGGCATGACCGCCCGTCCCGGTCGCGAAAACGAGTGTGCCCAGGCGCTGATGGACCATCTCGATAATGAGCGCGTCGCCGATTTTGTGCAGTGGCACGGCCTGCCACCTGGCCTGCAGCGGCCCGGCTTTCATCCCTCCGGCACGGTCACGGATTTTGTGCTGACGCTGGAGCCGGCCTGGGACGCGTTGCGCGCGCGCCTGCCCCGGAACGTGAAGCAGTCGCTGCGCAAGGGCCATAACTCGCTGGCGCGCGACGGCCATGCGTTCCGGACGGACGTGCTGGAGGGTGCGGCCTTGGGTAACGGGCTGAAACGGTTGTATGCGCTGCATGCGATGCGGGCGCGGCTTGCGGGCACCGTCTCGCACATCGACATCTTCGCCCAACCGCAGGCTCGCGCGTTCCTCGCCGAGTACGTGCAACGGTCCGGCACTGCGCGCCTGTTTGCGCTCGACATCGGCGGGGCCCATGTCGCGATGCGGCTTGGCTTCCTCTATGACCGGCAGCTCTATCTATACTATTCCGGCTTCGACCCGGCCTGGTCGCAATACAGCGTCATGACGACGCTGCTGGGTGAGGCCATTCGCTGGGCGATCGGCCAGGGTCTGGAGCGGGTCAATCTGTCGACCGGGTCCGACGTAGCCAAGACCAGGTGGCGGCCGGAGGCGATCGACACCGGGTCCGGCTTTCAAGTCCACGCCGGACTGCGCTCCCGGCTGTCGTTTCGCGCAGCCGCCACGCTGCGCCGCAAGCCGTTACCGCTGCAGGACGCGGCATGAAGGTCCTGATCCTGGCGGAATCGTGCAACCCAGGCTGGGAGAGCGTGCCGCTGGTCGGCTGGTCGCACTACCACGCTATCTCGCAGATCGCGGACACGCACCTCGTGACCCGCAGCTGGAACCGCGAGAACCTGGTGGGGGCCGGTCTGGTGGAAGGGCAAGACTTCACCTGCATCGATACGGAGGCGCTGTTCGACCCCGTTTCGAAGTTCGTGACCTGGGTCAGTGGCCCCAACAAGGGCTACGCCATGCTGACGGCGCTCGCTCTGCCGTCCTATTTGTGGCTGGAACACCTGGCCTGGCGCACATTCGGCCCCGCCATTCGCGCCCGCACCTACGACCTGGTGCATCGCATCACCCCCGTCAGCCCGGCCACCCCCAGCCCGATGGCCGCCCGGTGCGCCAGGGCCGGAGTGCCGTTCGTGCTGGGGCCCATCAACGGTGGCCTACCCTGGCCGCCCGAGTTCCCGGATCTGCGCCGGCAGGAGCGTGAGCCGCTGTCCCGCCTGCGCGGCGCATACCGCTACGTGCCGAGCTATCGCAGCATGCGCGACAGTGCGGCGGCGATCGTCGTCGGCTCGCGCGGCGCCATGGCCGATCTTGAGCCGCGGTGGCGGGACAAGGCGGTGTTGCTGCCGGAAAACGGGATCGAGCCGGACCGCTTTCCGGCCCCCGCCCCGCGCTTGCCCGAAAGCTATGGCCGCCCGTTGCGCTGCGTGTTCCTGGGCCGGCTCGTGCCGTTCAAGGGCGCGGACATGGTCATCGACGCTGCGGCCCCGTTCCTGCGCACGGGCGACATGACGCTTTCCGTCATTGGCTTCGGTCCCGAGCAGGAGGCACTGGAGGCACAGGCCGCCGCCCTCGGCGTGACCGTCACATTCCATGGCAAAATTCCCCACCCGGCGATCGCCCCCCTCCTGGCGCAGGCCGACTTCATGGCATTTCCCAGCGTGCGGGAGTTCGGTGGCGGGGTCGTGCTGGAGGCTATGGCCTGCGGCGTCGTGCCAGTCGTGCTGGATTATGGCGGCCCGGCCGAGCTGATCACGCCCGAAACCGGCTTTCTCCTAAAACTCGGCTTCCGGGCAGATATCCTGGCTGCGCTGCATACCTGCTTCGCTGAGTTGGTCGCCGACCCGGCCGTCCTCTCGCCGATGGCGACGGCCGGTATTGCCCGGGTGCGCGATCACTTCACCTGGCCCGCCAAGGCGGCACAGATGATGGAGGTATACCGCTGGGCGCTCGGCCAACGGGCGGACAAACCGGCCTTTACGGGCTAATGCGGTATCTCGTTTCGCTGATCGAGCAGGGGCTCGGCTCGGTCCTCACCTTTGGCGTAAACCTCTGGCTGATCCGCAACGGGGCGGAAGCGTCGTATGGCGTCTATGTCTTCTGGTACGCCGTTGCCTGGATGCTGGGGACGCTGCAGGGCACGCTGGCGATCACGCATTTGTACAAGCTGCCGGCCGCACGGGATGGATTGGCGGCCCGGGCACCGGCCGAGCGCTTTCTACTGACGGTCATGCTGACGCTGTGCGTGCTAGCGGCACTGGCCGTGCTGGCGGGTAACGCGGCGCTGGCCGCGCACGGGTCCAGCCTGGCAGAGCCAGGGGCGGCGTTGTTCATCCCGGCCTTTCTGCTGTTCCAGTACGTGCGGGCCTTTGCATTCAGCCGGCAGCGGCCGGCGGCGGCAGCGGTGCTGTCCGCCACCGTGCTGGCTGGCGCGGCCCTGCTCCTGGGGGCGGACTTTGCGCTGGGGCGGGCGCCAAATGCCGGCAGGGTACTGACCCTGGTGGGGCTCGCCTATGCCGCGCCAGCCCTGGCGGTGCTGCTGATATTACTACGCGGGCTGCGACCGATGCTGGGCGTCGCGGCACTACGGCGTCAGGCGCACATCCTGGCCGGGTCGGGCTGGCTGCTCCTGGGCGCAGGCTCGGGCGAAGTCACCAGCCGGCTGTACAGCTTTGCCGTCGTGGCGCGCTACGGGTCGGAGGCGCTGGGGGCGCTGGCGGCGGTGCAGGTGGTCATCCGCCCGGCCTGGATGCTGTCGGCGGCCTGGACCTCCATCGGATTTCCCGCCATGGCCGGGGCGTGGGCCCGGCGCGACCGGGGCGCCGTGCTGCGGGCCATGCTGGCGGGGGCGGCGGTGACTACCATCGCCAGCCTGAGCTGGAGCCTGGTGGTGCTGGCGGCGTGGCCTTGGATCAGCGCCACGCTATACCACGGCCGCTATGCCGACCCCGGCTGGCTCGTGGTGCTCTGGGGTGCCAATGTCATGCTGGGCAGCATCGCTGTGGCGCTGAACACAGCCATGCTGAGCCTGGGCGAGTTCCGGCGCCTGGCCATGCTGGACCTGGTGGCGGCCGTCGTGGTCGTGGTGGCGTTGGCCACCCTGCTGCCGCGCGGCAGCCCCTGGGCGATCGGCGCGACGCTGCTGGGGCAAGCCGCGCAAATCGTGCTCATGGCCGCGCTGCTCCGGCGGCAACTGCGGCGGCGGCTGGGGCGGCGGCCGGAGCACGCCTGACCGCGGGCACACGGTGCGGCCGGTCGAGCCGCCATTGCTCCAGGTCGAGCGCCGCCAGCACGAAGGCGACGGCGAGCACGGAGTTGTTCGAAAACAGGTTGCTCTCGGTCAAATTGTGTACCAGCAGGCTGGTCAACAGCGTCATGTGAAACACCGCCGTGGGCCGGGCCAGCGTACCGCGCTGCCACGCGAGGGCTGCCGGGTCCGCCTGAACCATCGCGCGTGCGCCGATGCCCAGCGTGCGCAACACAACGAACAGCCCGCCGGCCAGCCCGATGATCCCACCCGTCGCCAGTAGGTCCAGGTAGCCCTGATGCCCCTCGTTGATGATCGCATACACGCCGAACCACATATCCGTCTTGAGGCTGGGCTGGATCGACGGATCGATCGACCAGAACGACGCATAGCCGGAGCCAAGCCAGGGGCGCTTCACGAACTCGTCCACCACGAACTGCCACAAATCGGTGCGGCCCGTGAACGTGGCCCCGCGCGCCGGCAGCCATGGATCGGCCCCCTGCACGCCGCACCAGGCGACATACAGGAACAGGCCGGCCAGGATGGCGGTCACGATCGCCAGCACGATGGCCCAAATCTCAGCGCGTGTCCGGGTGGCGATGGCCAGCATGGCCACCATCACGACCGGCGCCAGCAGGGTGATGGCCTGGCTCGTGGTGCTGCGGGTGGCTACCAAAATCAGCAGCATCAGCCCGAGCGACCCGGCCAGCGCCAACCGCCACAGCGCATCCCGGCGCAGGAAGTACGCGGTCCCCGCGGCCATCGCGCCGTACATCATCATGAGGCCTGTCTGGTTCTTTTGCAGTTGCACCCCGGCAAAGCCCTCATCGGTCATCGCATAGCCCGGCATCGCCACGTACGCCGCTACGTCCAGCACCGACGCCGCCACGCACACGCCTACGACCAGCACATGGACCGTGACAGACCGGCGCAGGCCCGAGTGCAGCACGACCAGCAACAGCAGTTGGACAACGGTGAACAGCATGCGCCGGGTAGAGGCGGGCGGGTCCAGCGCCCAAAACGTGCTGGCCGCAAAATAGGCGTACAGCACCAGCAACGGCCAGCTGGCCACCAGCAACCGCACCACCCGCCGCCAGCGCGCGACCGCGACCGGGGTGGCCAATGCCAGCAGTCCCAGCCAAATATAACGGTTGAGCGGGTTTACGTAATCGGTCGCGTTCACCCGGTCCCGGTCGAGCTCCGGAATGCCGATGATCGCGTAGGCCAGGGTCAGTGCCAGCACGCCCGTTGCGAGTTGCCCGACCCAGCGCTCTGTTTGGCGTACTTGCATAGGTGTCTATAACGCCCCAGACCCGGAGCGCCCAATGGCCGAAACCCCCCGCGCTGAGATTAGCGTCGTCATTCCCTGCTTCGACCGGTTGGCACTGCTGGAGCGTACGCTGCTGAGCTGTTTTGCGCAGGATAACCCGGGTGTCCCGTGGGAGATCGTGGCGGCCGACAACCACCCGGACCGTCTGTGCCACCCGTTGGTGGAGCGCTTGGCTGCCCAATCGCCGGTGCCGCTGCGGCATGTGGCGGCCGGTGAGCGCAACATCGCGCAGGCCCGCAACCGCGGCGTGGCCGCCAGTGCCGGGCGGCTGATCGCCTTCGTGGACGACGACGAAGCGCCGGAACCGGCGTGGCTCACGCAACACCTGGCGTGCCTGACACGCACCGGAGCCGACGCGTCATTTGGGCCTAAGTTTCCGGTATGGGAGGGCGATCCGCCGGGCTGGGACCCGCACGGCTATTTCTACACAGTCGATTTCGGCCTGCCAGCGGATGCGGAGATACGACCGCTCGATTGGTGGCCGCCGCGCGGCCGGGGCCTGGGCACGGGCAACTCCATGCTGGTCCGTTCCCGGTGCCTGGTGGGTGACACGCCGTTCGACGAGGTGTTCGGCCGCAGCGGCGGTGAGGATACAAGGCTGTTTTTAGGCCTGGCGCAGCAGGGCCGCCGCTATGTCTGGTGCCCCGGCGCACGCGTGCACGAGTACAACGAAACCGCCCGCACCACGCCCCGGTACATGAGCGGACGCCTGCGCCGCAGCGCGCTGCATTCCGCGGCCGTCCGGCGGGCGATCAGTCCCCACCCCTGGCTGACGCGTGCCGGCACAATGGCGATCGGGCTGGCGCAAACTGGCGTTTATGGTGGGCTGTATCTGGCCACACGACGCGCGAAGTACGGCGTGCAGATCGGCAAGGGGCTCGGCAAGCTCGGCCTGGCGGAGCTGGAGTTTTTGGCCGAGGACCGCTGAGCGTCAGGCAAACAGCGCCAGCACGCCCGTGGGTGCGGCGGGCCCGGCCATCGCGGCGTTCTGTGCTGCCGCTGTCAGGTAGCGCTGGGTAAAGCTCTCGACGAATTTCGGGCTCTTGAACTTCGTGATGTCGAGCCGGGATGAAATGGCAGCCTGCTGCGCCTCCAGCGGCTGGATCGCGATTTGCAGCGGCAGGCCGAGTGCGGTCGTGACCACCTTGCGCAAGGTCGCGTCCCCCAGGATTTGCAGGGTTGAGGTGATGCTGGCGGCACGCTGGTGGAAATCGAGCGCCGCCGACAGCCCCGGCGTATTCACGTCGAGCGATTTGCGCCACGCCACCTCGGCATAGCCATTGGCGATGGCATTCAGTGCCGCGGGCTGTCGCAAGACGGCCAGGCCCGACTTGGCGAAAGCGTAGGTCTTCGCAACCGCCAGGAACCGTTTATCGGTCAACAGGTTCGCAAGCCCCTTCGGGTCGGCCGGGTCCGATTGCAGCGCCTTGATGGCCAGGGCTGGGTAGCCGGTCTGGTCGGCCAGGCCGTTGGCCGTTAGCAGCACGGCTCGGGCCTGCGGGTTGGCCAGCAGCGACTTAAGGTCCTTGGCAGAGGCCACGGCGGTGCGGAAGGCTGCCACGTCGCGCGCGACGGCCGGGTCCTTCGCCTCCTGCGCGATGCCCTTGGTCCGCCCGGCCTCCACCTGCGCCAGGCTGACGGACGGCCCTTGTGATTGCGACAGCAACGACGTGGGCCCAGCGCCGCCGAAGGTACCTCCCGTATAGCCAAATAGCGTAGCGACGGCGCTGACAGAAAGCGACATGGCCGTTCTCCTTTCAACAACAGAGTTACCCAGGTCAAAGTTTAAAAACCGTAAAGAACTTTCCTTTCCTTCGACGATTTTGGCCGGTATCGTGGGCAACACCGCAGGAGGGAACAGGCGCATGACCGAAGCCTCGCTAAAGGGGTCGCGCCTCGGCGCCATCCTGCGCTCGACCAGCGGCAATTTCCTGGAACAGTTCGACTTCTTCCTGTTCGGCTTCTACGCCAGCGCCATCAGCCGGGCATTCTTTCCGACCGACAACGAAGTCACGTCGCTGATGCTGACCTTCACGACATTCTGGCTGGGTGCGCTCATGCGGCCCGTGGGCGCCATCGTGCTGGGCAGCTACCTGGATCGCGTCGGGCGGCGGCAGGGGTTGCTGGTCACGCTCGGCATCATGGCGGCAGGCACGGTGCTGATCGCGGCCACGCCGACCTACGCGCAGATCGGCATCCTGGCACCCGCCATCGTCCTGATCGGCCGCCTGCTGCAGGGCTTTTCCGCCGGTGTCGAACTGGGCGGCGTGTCGATCTATTTGTTCGAGATCGCGACGCCAGGCAACAAGGGCTTCTACACCTCGTTCCAGTCCGCAAGCCAACAGGTGGCCATCGTGGCTGCCGGCGTGATTGGCTATTGGCTCAGCACCACCCTGTCGCCGCAAACCATGGGGGAGTGGGGTTGGCGCATCCCGTTTGTGATCGGCTGCGCGATTATCCCGTTCATCTTCTTCATCCGCCACACGCTGGAGGAGACGCCCGAGTTCCTCGCCCGGCGGGTCCATCCGACCTCGTCCGAGGTACTCCAATCCGTCGTCGCGAACTGGCGCATCGTAACCCTGGGCATGTTGCTGGTGGCTATGACGACGGTCACGTTCTACTTCGTGACGGTGTATGCGCCCACCTTCGGCAAGGACGTACTGAAGTTGACCCAGTCTGAAAGCCTGTTCGTCACAATCTGCGCGGCAGTGACCAATTTCATTTGGCTGCCGATCGGCGGCGCGCTGTCGGACCGGGTGGGGCGAAAGCCCGTATTGCTGGCGGTGGCGGCGTTGGCCTTCATGGTCGCCTATCCGCTGCTGTCGTGGCTGGCGGGCGCACCCTCGGTCGAAAAGCTGCTGGCGGTGCTGCTGGTGCTGTCGTTCTGCTTTGGCATGTACAATGGCGCAATGGTGGCGGCGCTGTCCGAAGTCGTGCCCGCCCATGTGCGCACGACCTGCTTCTCGTTCGCATTCGCGCTGGCCGCGGCGTTGTTCGGAACCTTCACGCCGCTGGCAGCCACGTGGCTGATCAAGACCACGGGGGACCGCGCCAGCCCGGGCTTCTGGCTGATGGCGGCGGCGTTGTCGGGGTTTGGCGCGACACTCGCCATCTATCGCCGGGCCCCTGCGCAGGTGCCAGTCCGCGCCTGATGCTGGCTGATCTGGACATGACCTATGACGTGATCATCGTGGGCGGGGGCAACGCGGCCCTGTGCAGCGCCATCGCCGCCCGGCGCGACGGGGCCAGCGTGCTGGTGCTGGAAGCCGCACCCAAATTCTACCGCGGCGGCAACACCCGCCATACCCGCAACATGCGCTGCGCCCACGACGCCGCGACCGCAACCCTGTCCGGCCCGTACACCGAGGAAGAGTTCTGGGAAGACCTGCTGCGCGTCACGGGCGGCCAGACGGACGAAACGCTGGCCCGGCACATGATCCATGAGAGCAAGGACATGCTGCACTGGATCGTGCAGCAGGGCGTGCGGTTCCAGCCCTCGCTCGGCGGCACGCTCAGCCTCGGCCGCACCAACTCGTTTTTCCTGGGCGGCGGCCGGTCGATGCTGAACGCGCTGTACATCACGGCCGAACGCCTGGGTGTGGACATCCTGTACGACGCCGAGGTCACGGCGCTGGATATCGAGGACGGGTTCTTCAAGAGCGTCACCCTGCGTGACCAGGTCGTAAGCGGGCGCACGCTGGTCGCCGCGTCGGGCGGATTCGAGGCGAACATCGAGTGGCTGAAAGAGGCCTGGGGTGATGCCGCGGATAATTTCCTGATCCGCGGCACGCCGTATAACCGGGGCACGATCCTGCGCATGTTGCTCGACGCGGGGGTCGAATCCGTCGGCGACGCCATGCAATGCCACGCCGTCGCCATCGACGCGCGCGCCCCGAAATTCGACGGCGGCATCATCACCCGGCTGGACTGCGTCGTGTTCGGCATCGTGGTCAACAACCAGTGCCAGCGCTTTTACGACGAGGGTGAGGATATCTGGCCCAAGCGCTATGCCATCTGGGGGCGCCTTGTGGCGCAGCAGCCGGAGCAGATCGCTTACATCCTGTTCGATGCACCCCAGCTCCGGAACTTCATGCCCTCGCTCTATCCCCCCATCCTGGCGCCGACGATCGGCGGCCTCGCATCCGCCCTCGGCCTTGACCCGGCGGCGCTGACCGCGACCGTGGACGGCTTCAACGCCGCCGTTGTGCCGGGCACGTTCGACCACACCATTCTGGACGATTGCCGGACGGAAGGGCTGGCACCGCCCAAGACGCACTGGGCACAACGCCTAGCGACGCCGCCCTACTACGCTTACCCGGTGCGGCCGGGCATTACCTTCACCTACCTCGGCACCCGGGTGGACCGGCAGGCGCGCATTCGTATGGCGGGCGGCCAGCCATCGGCCAACATGTTCGCAGCGGGTGAGATCATGGCCGGCAACGTGCTCGGGCGCGGTTACGCGGCTGGCATCGGCATGACAATCGGCGCGGTATTCGGCCGCATCGCCGGCCAGGAGGCGGCGCGCCATGTCCGCAACTGAACATGCAACACCCGCTTTGGCCGAGGCCGAGCGTCTGATGACGGTCTGCAATTCCTGCCGGTATTGCGAGGGGCTGTGTGCCGTCTTTCCGGCCATGGAGCTGCGCCGCAGTTTTGCCGATGGCGACCTGAACTACCTGGCCAACCTCTGCCATGGCTGTGGCGCCTGCTACCACGACTGCCAGTTCTCACCGCCGCACGACTTTATGGTCAACGTGCCGGCCACCTTGGCGACGGTGCGGGCAGACAGCTACGCCGCCTATGCCTGGCCGCCGGCACTGCGGCCTTTGTTCGAGCGCAACGGCGTCGCGGTGGCGCTGGCGGCCGTGCTGGGCGTGGCCGGGTTCCTGATTGGCTTTGCGCTGTGGAACGACCCGGCCGCGTTGTTCGCGACGCAGCGTGGCCCGGGCGCGTTCTATGCATTGATGCCGCACAACGCGATGGCGCTGCTGTTCGGCGCGGTATTCGCTTATGCGCTACTGGCTATGGGCATGGGCATGCGCGCGTTCTGGCGCGATGGCGGGCCGCTACCGCCGGGCGGGCGGGCGCCGTTGCTGCAGGCGGTGCGGGACGCGGCAACGCTGCGCTACCTCGATGGCGGGGGGGTCGGCTGCTACAACAAGGATGACACGCCGACGGACCGCCGGCGGCCCGCCCATCACTTAGTGGCGTACGGCTTTATGCTCTGTCTGGCTGCTACGTCGGTAGCCACACTGTACCACTACGCCGGGCGGGAAGCGCCGTATCCGTGGTGGGACGTGCCGGTCGTGCTGGGCACGTTGGGTGGCGTGGGCATGGTGGCCGGGACCAGCGGTCTGCTGTGGGCCAAATACACCCGCCTGCCCGCCCTGGCCGGTGCCAACCGCCGCGGTATGGACGTGGCGTTCGTGCTGATGCTGCTGCTGGTGGCCGTCACCGGACTGGCCGTACTGCTGCTCCGGCACACAGGCGCGCTCGGCGTCGTGCTGGCCTTGCACCTTGGCACCGTGCTGGCGCTGTTCCTGTCCATGCCATACGGCAAGTTCGTCCATGGCCTATACCGCTTTTTGGCGTTAGTCCGTGCCGCGCGAGAGCGAGCGTCGCTGCACTGACTAGCCTCCTACTCCCTCCACCGCCGGCCCTCGCCGCCGTTGCGTAGCCTACGAGACAACGGGCTGGCTCTCGTGCGTTAATCGCATCGCTCGGCTAGGGAGGTTTTCGATGATCGGACGACGCGCGGTTTTTGCCGGGGCAGCTTTGGCCTTGCCGAAGGCTGCTGCTAGCCAGGGGCTCTCACCTGGCATCGCTGTGCCGTCCGGCGCGCTGCTGGATGCGCCATGCGGTCTTCTGCGCGGGCTGCAACTCAGGGCGTCAGACGGAACCGGACAGCCGGGGCGCATCGTGCTGCACACGTTCCTTGGCATTCCCTATGCCGCGGCGCCCACCGGCCACCTTCGCTATGCCTCGCCCAAACCCATGCCGCGTTGGACCACGCCGCGCGACGCCATGCAGCCCGGCCCGGCCCCGATCCAGACGCTCGCAGGCGCAGCAGCCTGGTTGTACGAGCCTACGGCCGGGCAGTCCGAGGATTGCCTTACGCTCAACGTTTGGACGCCAACCACGATGGGCGCCCGCCCCGTCATGGTCTGGCTGCACGGCGGCGCATGGCGGACAGGACAAGGCGCGGTGGCTGGCACGAATGGCGCGCGCCTGGCGATGGAGGGTGACGTCGTCGTTGTTACCGTCAACTACCGGCTGGGCGCGCTGGGCTGGCTGGCGCATCCGGAGCTTGCCGACCCCGATACCGGTGCTGCTGCCAATTGGGGCTTGCAGGACCAGATCGCGGCGCTGCGGTGGGTGCAGGCCAACATCGCGGCCTTCGGCGGCGACCCCGGGCGCGTCACGCTGTTCGGCCAAAGCGCGGGCGGGTCCAGCACGGCGTCTATTATCCAGGACCCGCGCAATACCGGGCTGGTACACCGCGCTATCATAGAAAGTGGCTCGCTCCATGGCGCGCCGGGCTTCCCGGAGATTGCGACTGCCGCGGCGTATGCAGAGGCGTTGGCGACGCGGCTGGGCGTGCAAGTGCCGGGGCTGCGTACCGTCGATGCGCTCACGCTGCACCGGGCAGAGCTGGCGCTCGGGCGGGACCCGGCCATGGTCCGCAGCCTCGGCCGTCCGCCGGTGCTGCCTGTGCTGGACGGCGTGGTGCTGAAGGCCTGGCCACGCGAGGCGCCTATGGCACCGATCCCCTTGCTGATCGGCACCACGCTGACCGAGGGCACGTTCTGGTACGATTTGGTTGGGCCCGATGGGGTGGCCATCCCCGGGCTGAAACCGCCGGCGACCATGACTGAGCTGCAATCCATGATCGCCGACCTGGCCGCCATCTACCGGCCGGAGGGTGTGGACCGGGTGTCCGGCATAGCGACCGCATATCGGGACGCGGCGCGCAGCCGGGGCGAGCCGGAGACTCCGTTGGCGCTTTGGGTCAACGCCTACACGGATATCGTCTTCCGCTTGCGTGCCCGGGCCGCGGCGTCCCGCCAGGCCGCGGCCGGGTATCCGGTTTGGCTGTACCAATTTGACCACCCGCTGGCGGCACCCGCGCACGGCGTGCCGCACACGGCCGAAATCCCGTTCGTCTTTGGCACGTATGGAGACCCGTTCTTTTCGGCCAAAGTTGGCAATGGCCCGGCCGAGCAGGCTCTTTCGGCCCAGTTACTCGCTGCCTGGGCCAGCTTTGCCCGGGATGGCGACCCGGGCCCCGACTGGCAGCGCATGCGCCAGGATGTCACTGTCAACCATCTTGGCGGCGTCGCGTCCGCCGGCACGGAGCGCCTTGCGGAACTCGCGGTGTGGGGCGTGGGTTAGGCCGCTACGCCATCATTGCAATCGAAGCAAAGCGAACCGTCCGCGCAACGCGAGCGCATGGCGGACCGATGGATTGCTTTGCCAAGTGGCTCGCAACGACGAACGGAGTGGCGTGTCCTTTTACGCGGCGCGCATGAATTCCGCCACGCGGGGCAGGATCTCGCTGCGCCAGCGGCGGCCGTTGAAGATGCCGTAATGGCCGACACCGTGCTGTAGATACTGCGTCCGCCGCTCTGCTGGGATGTTGGCGCACAGCGTCTGCGCTGCCAGCGTCTGGCCGGGTGCCGATATGTCGTCAAGCTCACCTTCCACCGTCATCAGCGCCGTCCGCTCGATAGCGGCTGGGTTCACATGCTCGCCTCGCACCATCATCGTGCCACGGCCCAGCGTGTGCTGGATGAAGAAC
>JANONC010000197.1:0-5641 GCA_031420655.1 Rhodospirillales bacterium
GACTGGCGGGAGCAGGGCTTGGGCCGCCGCTTGATGGCCGCTGCCGCCGGGCACCTCGGCGCGCATGGCTGCGCGAGCCTGTTTCTGTGGGTGCTGCGGGACAACCAAAGCCGTTGGTTTTATGAGCGACTGGGCGGACGCTCGGCGCGCACAGGCACGACACCTGTTGGCGGGGTGGAGGTGCCACAGATCGCGTATGTTTGGGCAGACTTGATGAAACTTGCCGCCTGACGCTGGCCGGCGCGTGAGTGAGCAGCACCTTTATGAAGGAGGGTAATTAGTTTGCCAGAGGTGGTCCCCTGGCGCCGTGCGGCGCAATCCTTCCGGCGCAAGTAGGACGCTGCTATCTCGTACAGTCCACGACGGTCGTTGGTAGTAATTTGTGCGTCACGATCGTATTGGGGACGTGGCATAAAGGGAGAGCCCTCAATCAACTGGTAATATAACCAGCATATTTGTAACATTATAAAATACAGCCAGGCTCAGGATAATCATAATAATGTATTGCTGATTTCTCACGCGACTGATTTCATCCATTAATTAGCGGGATACATGAATGCACGGCTGTAACAATTACATAAAATAGAATCAGACAACATTTACAGGAAGGATACGCTGCGATTTACCTATTGTCTCTGGCCGCTCATCGTAATAACGAACCTTGATCTAGGGTCTGGCGAACAAGAGTTTTACCTTAAAGGTCGCCACTGAGCACCATGCACAAGGCGACGCCATTATGCCCCTCCGTAAGAAAGTACGAGATAACGGGATACACTGTGCCGAACGGTAGGATGCTGAGGTGCGCGAAATGCCAAATCACGACGAGCACGATCGCAACCGCCCGCACTTGATCGAGCTCAGACCGGCAAAACCCTCGTCGCGGCCTCATACCGGCAGCATAGTCGCTTCGCCGGGGATAGAAACTGCGCCACCCTTGCCCGGCGCCGCCCAATCCGGCACACCGTGCCATGACTAGCACCCTTCCCGCCGACCGCGTCCTCATCCTGGATTTCGGTAGCCAGTTCACCCAGCTGATTGCCCGGCGCGTGCGCGAGAGCGGAATATACTGTGAAATTCTGCCGGGCGACGCCGCCCCGGAGCGCATCGCCGGCTTTGGAGCCGGGGCGTACATTCTTTCCGGTGGGCCAGCCAGCGTGAACGATGCGGCCGGGCCGCGCGTACCGGATCAGGTTTTCCAGGCCGGTAAGCCGGTGCTGGGCATCTGCTACGGGCAGCAGGCAATGGTGGCGCAGCTAGGCGGCGCCGTGGACCGCAGCGACCACCAGGAATACGGCGCAGCGACCATAGACGTGCAGGCCGACTGCGCGCTGTTCCATGGCGCGTGGGAGGTCGGCTCGCGTGAGCTGGTGTGGATGAACCATGGTGACCGGGTGACGGCGCTGCCAGCGGGGTTCCGGACGGTGGCGGCGACCGAAAACGCGCCCTACGCCGCCATTGCCGACGATGCGCGCCGCTTTTATGGCGTTCAATTCCATCCCGAGGTGGTGCACACGCCGCATGGCCGGCAGTTGCTGCGCAACTTCACGCACGGGGTGGCTGGGCTGGCGGGCACATGGTCCATGGCGGGATTTCGTGCGGCGCAGGTAGCCAAGGTGCGCGCGCAAGTGGGTCAGGGCCGCGTCATCTGCGGCTTATCAGGCGGGGTCGATAGCTCGGTGGCTGCCGCGCTGATCCACGAGGCGGTCGGTGACCAGTTGACCTGCATTTTCGTCGATAACGGTTTGATGCGCGCGGGCGAGAGCGAGGAGGTCGTGCGCACCTTCCGCGACCGGTTCAACATCCGGCTGGTGCACCGGGATGCGAGCGACTTGTTCGTGGATGCGCTGGAGGGCGTGACCGACCCCGAAACCAAGCGCAAGACGATCGGCCGCGTGTTTATCGAAGTGTTCGAGGAAGAGGCGGCGCGTGTGGGCGGTGCAGACTTCTTGGCCCAAGGCACGCTGTACCCGGACGTGGTGGAGAGTATCAGCGCCCATGGCGGGGCAAGCGCCACGATCAAGTCGCACCATAATGTCGGCGGCTTACCCGCCCATATGCGCATGCAGTTGGTGGAGCCGCTGCGGGAGTTGTTCAAGGACGAGGTGCGGGTTTTGGGCCGCGAGCTGGGCGTGCCGGAGCACATCGTAGGCCGCCACCCCTTCCCCGGACCCGGCCTCGCAATCCGCATCCCTGGCGCTGTGACGCGGGAGCGGCTGGATATCCTGCGCCGGGCCGACACCATCTTTTTGGAAGAGATCCGCGCGGCCGGCTTGTACGACGCCATCTGGCAGGCCTTCGCCGTGTTGCTACCCGTCCGCACCGTGGGCGTCATGGGCGACGGCCGCACGTACGACAATGCGTGCGCGTTGCGCGCCGTCACCAGCGTCGACGGTATGACGGCCGAGATCTACCCCTTCGACATGGCTTTTCTCAGCCGCGTGTCGACCCGGATCGTGAATGAGGTGCGTGGCATCAATCGCGTGACGTACGACATAACAAGCAAGCCGCCCGGCACGATCGAGTGGGAGTGAGGCAGGGGTATTCGCGGCTTAAGGCAAAATTTCTTGCCAAAACTTTAGACTTGCTGGCGCGCTGACTTCGGACGTGGCCGGGCTTTCCCGGCCCTCATTATGGGAGATACGATCTTGCCAGGTCGTTCGTGGCAGAAGTTTGGTCCGGTCATGGCAACCCTTGTCCTCGGCGGATGTCAGGCTGCGCCACCCATCGTATTGCGGTCCGCATCCGCTCCAGCATTCCGGCATGTAGCCATCCGGCCTCCACTACCGGCTAAAAATGCTTCTAGCCCAAGCACGACCGCGACCTCCTGCGACCGGCAGGTAACGAGCGTCAGCTCCCGTGAACAGGAAACGATCTTCAAGGAGTTCGAGGCCGCCCAATCAACATCGGCCACCCCGCGCTTTGCCACGCGCCCGGCAGGCGGTAATTTCTGTCGTCCGGCTGGGTGACCATCTCGTGGCCGCACTGCCCGGCATGGATGACGTAGTCGCCGGCGCTGCGCCGTGCAGCAGGCCAAACGGAGCGACGACTCAAAAGGTCTTGGAGTTCCTGCACTCAGGAGGCCGCGTTGTCCTAATCACTGGGCCGCCGACGTCCGGCAAAACGCGCCTTCTGCATGAGATTGCCTCCGCGTTTGAAGGCGGAGTGTTTAAGGTTGCCAACCCGCTCGCCGCACCGCTCAGCCTTACTAGAATCATGGTTCAGGCCAACGTGATGGACGACGGCGGTGACGAAGCCACCCTGCTGCGGACGCATCTGGCCCGATATGCCACTCCGGAGACGCCTGCTTTGCTGGCGATCGACGACGCACACACGCTCGACGACGAGGCACTTTCGGGACTGGCCGGATTGGCCATGCACCCATACGACGGGCCGGGGGTGGTACTGCTCCTTGCGGGCAGCCCTGAATTGACAGTTCGGATGGATACGCCTCCGGTGGCGGCACTGAGTAACCCGCAAGGCGTTTTCGCAGTGACCCTGCCAAGGGCAGAGGGTGAGTCGTCTCAGCCTGACTTTCGGCTGTTCGACCCACCGGTGGACGCGCCCATGGCCGTTCCGCCGCCACCGCCACCTCTGAGCGCACGAAGCGTTTCGGTTGCGTCCGGAGGGTCATCGCCAGCGCTGGATACTGCACCAGCTGCAACCCCGGTTCCGCCACGGGACGGCCCCAAACCGGGTGGGCCCGATCGGGAGGTGCCGCGCACCGCCCTTACATTACGCGAGGTAACTCCCGATAGGCCCGTCAAGAGGTATCGAACGGGCGTCTTCCTCCCGGCCATGGTGATACTGCTGATGGGCGTCACCGGCGCGGCCGTCGTTGTCAACCGCCTCCAACCGGCTGTGCCGGCCGCGCAGGCCAGTTTGCCTGAGGCTCCCGTCCTGCCAACCGAGCCAGTGGTGGTGGCCCCGCCCGCCGAGACCGGAACAGCACCTGCGGCCACAGACATGCCCGCTGCCGGACCAGCCAGCGAGTTGGCCCCCCGCCCACTGCCTGCTGAAACTGGGACGGCTTCCGCGGTGCCGCCTGCCGAACTGGTTGCGCCGCGTCCGATGAGCAAAAGTGAGGATCAGCTGCGCCGGGAATTCCAGGCTTTTCTGGCCCGTACTGGCCGCCAGGCCCTGGCGCGTGACCCGTCGCAGTTTGAGACGCTCTTTCATGACTACTTGCAGTGGCGGTCTGGTGCCCAGAGCGATCGGTTACCTGCATCCCGCTAAACGCGCTCCGATCGAAAGCAGGCTACGGCCGGGCACGCTGGTTAAATAGCATGTCGGCAATCGAGTATGCGCCGGCGCTAGGAGATGTCGTTCGATGCGATCCGCCAAACCTGGACCAAAACGCCCGACATCTTCAAACCGCGCCGCCTCATCCCGGGACCAAACACCTAACCTTCGGTTGTGATCTTTTTCGGAATACGTCCCAGAAGGAACAGCGAGATGACCAAGATCAAAATGAGAAAACCGATCACCGTCAGCTCGGTCATTGCATCGACGACAATCCCATGGGTCTCGGCCGAATAGGACCCAGGCTTTGTGGCCTCTGACGTCTGAAGCGTAATCACCAGCACGCGGCGGATCGAGGCAATCAGCCCGACGACCAAGAACGGTTCACAGGTCACGCCGCCGGTACGGATCGAGGCCCGCACGGTGTGCAACACCTCGACCAGCAGCAAAACAAACAGCAGCCGGTCTACGATCACAAAGATCGCCTCCGAACTCGTCCAATCAATCATTCCCCGCCAAAGCTGCAAGGCCGCACTGCCAAGCGCGAGAAAGGCACCGATTGAAAGCATGACGCCCAGGACGGCGTAGACGACGTATTCGATCTGCCGGAACAGGCTCGTGGAAAGTTTAACCAGCAGATTGTCACCGTCGTCTTCTGCCAACTGGTTAACTCCTCGGGAAACGTTCCGGTAGCGGCATGCCCCTATGTACGGTCGGGCTTAGCTAAGTCACTAAGCGCCGAGCGACAAGCCAAGCTGGTTGACTTATGCCAACAGCCGCGCGTTCTGCGGGAACATAGCCCGGCGCGCGTCGTCGTCCATTTCCGTCTTGAAAACGTACTTGGCGCTTGCGGCCTCCATGCGCTGTGCGGCAGGGCGGGCGCTGATTTCGTCGAAAAGGCGCTTCACATGCGGGAACTTGGCCGGGCCGTCCGGGCCAAAGATGAACGGTAACGCGCGGGCCCAGCCCCAGACGGAGATGTCGGCGATCGTGTACACGCCGCCCACCATGTACGGGTGCTGCGCCAAATGCGCGTCGATAATGCCCCAGTGCCGCTCGGCCTCGTACATATAGCGGTTGACCGCGTACTCTTTCGGGTCGGGCGCAAAGCGGCTGAAATGCACGGCCTGACCGCAGTAGGGGCCAATGCCGGTTGCGACGAACAGGGTCCACGACAGCAGCTGCGCCCGGTCCGCATGGCCCGGCGGCACGGTGAATTGGCCCGTCTTTTCTGCCAGATACAGCAGGATCGCCGTGCTATCGAACAGCACCGCATCGCCGTCGGTCAGCGCCGGGGTCTTTCCGTTGGGATTGATGGCCATGAATGCCGGCGCATGCTGCTCACCCTTGCGGGTATCGACCGGCACGATCTCGTACGGCAGCCCGGTCTCTTCCAGCATTA
>JANONC010000198.1:0-5541 GCA_031420655.1 Rhodospirillales bacterium
ACGCCTTCCCAGCGACTTTGAGAGAGCAGGCTATGGGACTTGGCCATCGATTTGATCCGGCCGTCGAGCCCTTCGACGAAGCCCGTCAGAGAGTCCGCGCTGCGGCTCGTCCTTAGAACCAGCGCCTGGATGTTGGCGATCGTATTCTTCACCCGGTGGTCGAGTTCCGCCATCAGCAGCTTGTCGCGTTCTGCAACCCGCTTGCGCTCCTCCACCGCGGCGGTAATCCTTCGCAGCACGACGTGCAACAATGAGACGCGCAGGTCGAACGCCGCATCCAAATCGGCCGGCGCCCACGGGAGGGAGCGTCCCCGCACGATTTCCTTCCAAACCTCGAACGACTTCCGGGGGGTGAGACGGTCACCATTCGGTCCGCTCTCGATCAGCTTCTTCGGCTCGCCCGCCCAATGGGCGGTGCCGACCAGCTCCGGACGAAACCACAGGATAAAATCCGTCTGTTCTGGCGACACGGAAATCACGAGCAAGCCGGCGGCAACACTGACGAATGCCTCGGCCGGTGGCCAGATTTCGCTTAGGCGATCGGTCGCCAGAATCCCATCCGAGCCCGGCATGTACGTCTTCAGCCACTCGACCAAGTTCTCGATCTCGGTCCTATTCGGCGTGGTGCCGAGGAAGGTCAGCTGGCCTTTGACACAGACAGCCACTCCGCCTTGGCGCGTCCCTTCGGACCCGGCGCCGCCACCATGGATGTAGTCCAGCAGGTTGGGCGATTGCTGCGTAAGCCCGAGGGCATAGTCGTCGGCACTGGCCAGGTTCAGCATAAGGTTCTGCAGCACCATCCGGCTTGCCAGGCGGACATTGAACTGTTCGCCCGTCTCGCGGGCTTCGAGCTGGAGTGAGAACATCGAGCCGAACAACTCGCAAATGGCGCGCAAATGCCGCGGCAGCCGGCGGGGGCTGTAATGGTGGCAGGCGATCAGCCCCCAGAGCTTGCCGCCCCGGATGATCGAAATCGACATGGATGCGTCGATGCCCATGTTGCGCAAGTACTCACGATGAATAGGCGATACGTCACGCAGCAGCGCCTGGCTCATATCCAGCGGCTTGCCCGTTGCAGGATTGAACGTCGGCGTCAGAAGGGCCGGGTCGTAATTGACCTGCGTGATCAGCCGGAGCCAGTTCTTGACGTACAGGGCCCGTGCTTGCTTCGGGATGTCGGCCGCCGGGTAATGCAGGTCGAGAAAGGGTTCTAGGTAAGGTTCCCGGCTTTCGGCGATGACCCACCCTGAGTCGTCCTGCATAAACCGGTAGACCAGCACACGGTCATAGCTGGCTACCCTACGAACCCGCTCCGCGGCAATCTGGCACAGAGCCTGCAACGACGGGGCAGCCTCGAACCCTTCGATCATCTCTTGCACACCTGCCAGCGGATCGGCGGCGTAGCGCGCGAGGGGGTCGGCCACCTCAAACTCCAGCACCAACGATCGGTCGCTGCGGTGCAAGCTAGCGTCGAGAGGACGGTCGCTGACGATCCGCAGCAGCGGGTCTAGCAAATGGCGGGGCTTCAGAAGGGTCGATGACGCAGCCAACGTCCGGATGAACTCAATCTGGTCGGTGCTGAAGACCACAGTTGCGGCTTGGCCGAGGATCGTCTCGGCCGTGGTGTTGAGCAATCCAGGCACGTCGCCGGCAACTTGCTGAATGGCCAATGTGTCGACGTCGAGAACCAGCATGACGCCATGGGGCAGGATAGCGCCGGGTATGTGGATCGGCTCCCTGTCGCAGTTCGTGACGTCAACCCGGATGGTAGCCTGCTCTTGGTCAGCCAAGTGACGTATCCTCCCACGCGGCGAGCCATTTCTCGAACACGCTAAATATGTGAACAGCCGTGCCAACGATCTCTGCGCGTGCGGTTGGACCGTCATCCGCTTTTTTTAGGTTGGCCAAGAAAGCGCTCCAGGCTGGTGCTGTGCCGCGGCCGCGGCCTGCAAAGAAACGGCGGCCCTCGACGACACCGGCCCCCAATAGGTGATCTAGCCCCCGGCACAAAGCTAGGCCTCCCAGCGTCGAGCCCTCGATGACATAGAGCGCGCCCAGTCTCTCGCTCGTCGTTTTGATGGGGGAAAACGCAGCACAGCGCGGAAGGGTAGCGATCCTCTCGCCTGCAGCTCCGAGCACTTTCAAATCATCGTGAAGCCACTTGCTTCTGTCAGTGCCGATGTGCGCTGCTTGCTCGAAAGAATAATGAAAGCCGTACAGACGTGCGAGAAGCGACTGGTAAGCGGTCCGGCCGATCGTACCATCCTGGATAGCGGCAAAGCCGGCGTGACCGTGAAGCCGCTCGTGAATGTCTTTGGTGGCAGCTCGTAACGCGTGGTGGAGATTATCCCGGTTGTGATGAGCGAAAACAGCTTCGCCGGTCATACGCAGTGCTCATTGCCGCCAGAAAAGGCCATGTGGGTTCCAGATTGTGGTCCACCAACAGGGCGTCCAAATTTCAAGCCTCTTCTTAGAGGAAGTCTGGGTAATCGGCACGGAAAGTTGTGTGTTTTCGGGATCACTAAAGCGTGTCCCTTAAAACCTTATCAACATGTGAGCCATCCCGAATTCGCCTCTGGTCAGGTCTTCAAGCGCGTGCCCCCGGGGCCGGAAGCGGCTCGGCTGTTGGCGAGCGTGTTCGGCGTCGGTCACAATGCGGAAAGCCCAGGGTGCGGATACGGCCGGGCGGATCTCCACGTTCCAGAGATGGCGGACAAGGCCGAGCCATTGCTGGCCCGGTCCGGCTGGTTGCCGGAGCCGCTGCGCACGCCGGGCCAGATGTTCGCTGTTGCGTGTAAGACACGCATCCGGCCCGCCGCATGTCAGACGGTTGCAATTCTCCGAGTCCAACACTCATGCAAAAGTGGCGTTTATTGGGCCAGAGTGTGGCGTCCGCAAGGTGCTTGTGTTCTGGCCATGTTTGGGTATAACGGCAGAGCCGAAACCAGGCTGACTTTAGACGGGAGAAAACGATGGTCAATATAACGGTCCAGCAATATGACCTTGTGTACAACGCATTCTCGTTCACCATCGCTGCGATGGGCGCCGCTACTATCTTTTTCTTTCTCGGACGGTCGCAAGTGTCGGCTGGATACCGCACGGCACTAACGATCACCGGCCTTGTGACGTTAATTGCTACCTACCACTACTTCCGTATTTTCCAGAGCTGGGAAGCCTCCTATTCCGTGCTCGCCAATGCCATCAAGCCCACTGGCTACGCCTTCAACGACGCGTATCGTTACGTCGACTGGCTCCTCACCGTCCCGTTGTTGCTCATCGAAATAATCCTGGTGATGAAACTGTCGCGTGAAGAGACCGTCAGGCGTGGCACACGCCTCGGCCTGTTGGCAGCGGCCATGATCATCCTGGGTTACCCGGGCGAAATCGCAGGATCACTTGGGACGCGCTGGGTATTCTGGGCGCTCGCAATGGTTCCCTTCGTGATCATCGTGTACGAACTCTTCTCGGGTCTGAGTGATTCGATTAGCAAGCAGCCGCAGGACGTGCGCGGTCTGGTAAGCGCCGCACGCTGGGTTACGGTCCTGTCGTGGAGCTTCTACCCGATCGTGTACGTGTTCCCGATGATTGGCTTCTCGGGCGGCGGCGCAGAGACAGCCCTGCAGGTCGGTTACACCGTGGCAGACATTGTCTCCAAGGTTGGCGTCGGCATCCTGGTGTACTTCATCGCCGTACGTAAGTCTGAGGCCGAGGGCGTAACTCGTATGACGACCGCCACGGCTTAATTGATGAGCGCTGCGCCCCTTAACCCGGCGCAGTGCGACTATGACGTTGCGATACTGGGCGGCGGTCTGGCTGGATTGAGCCTCGCCGCCCGGTTAGCTACCCCGCAATTCGCTCATTTGCGGGTTTTATTGACCGAGCGGCGGACCGAGTATGTTCGCGACCGGACCTGGTCCTATTGGGCCGCTTCCCCCCACCCGTTTCAGGCCGCCGTCGCTCATCGATGGGCCGGATGGGCCGTGGGTACGCCCGGTGGGTCGGTGGTACGGGCTGCCCCACCGCTGCAATACGAAACGATCCCCGCCGACCGTTTCTACAGTAACGCGCTAGCCACCGTGCGTGCGGCCGAACATATCGACCTTCGCCTCGGCACGACTGCCGACGCGACCGAGATGCCGGGTAGCGTGCTTGTTCGGCTACAGGGCACTACCGCGCAGGCGGCTGTCGCGTTCGACACCCGGCCCACTCCTAGCCTCGGCGGCCATGGCCTGACCCAGATATTTTTGGGCCAGGAGGTCGAGACGGAGAATCCGGTGTTCGACCCGTCTGTCGCCACGCTGATGGACTTCCGTGGGGCTCAGGCCGGAGCGGCGCACTTCACATACATTCTCCCCACGGCACCGCGTCGCGCTATGGTGGAAGACACCTGGTTCGCCCCGCCCGGTTTCAGCCCGCCAGACCATCGTGGCGCCATCGAGTCGTATCTCGCGGGCCTCGGGGCCGGCCAATACCAAGTTAATTTTGAGGAAACCGGTGCGCTGCCGATGGACCCGGTCTTCCAGCCCCGCGCCGCCACCCGGCTCCTGCCGCTCGGCTCCGCTGGGGGCGCGACCCGGCCCAGCACCGGCTATGCCTTTACCGCCATTCAGGCGCAGTGCGAGGCGATCGTAGCCGCGCTGGCGGCCGGCCGACTTCCCGCGCCAGCCCGGCGTCGCCCGGCGCTGACGCGATTCATGGATCGCGTGATGCTCGATCTGCTCGAACGGCAGCCGGCACTGGCCCCCCGGCTCTTCACCGCCCTCTTTGCCGGGTGCCCGCCACAGCGGCTGGTGCGGTTCCTGACGGATCAGGCCCGGCCGGCGGATTTCGTGGCCGTCGCGGCCGCGATCCCGTTCTGGCCCACGATGGGCGCGGCGGCGCGGCTGGCGCGGAGAAAGGTGGAATGGCGGCACCCGGCGGTCGCTGGCTAGCCCCGGCCCTACGGGCGCAGTCGGACGGCGCGGCCGTGCTGTTGGCCGTGTTTTGCGCGGCGGCGCTGGCGGGGGTCGTGTTCAGCATGCCGGCACAGCTGGCAGTGTTGCTGGGCGGTATGGTGCTGGTGGGCGTACCGCATGGCGCGTTCGATCACCTCGTGGCCCGTCCCCTGTTGCAGCCCCGGCTCGGGCACCGGTGGTGGGTGCCGTTCAATGCGGCTTACCTGGGGCTGGCCGGACTGATCGGGTTGGCATGGTGGCTGGTGCCGGCCCCCATGACGGCCGTGTTCCTTGCTGCGTCGGTCGTGCATTTCGGCCTGGGCGACCGGGAGGACGGGCTGGCCCCGGCCGCCGTGCCGCGCTGGGCAGCGGTGCTGGTTTATGGGGCGGTGCCGGTGCTGCTGCCCGTGGCCTTGCATCCGGACGCGGCGGCACCGGTGCTCGCGGGCCTGGCCGGCGTGCCGGACCTCGCCATGGTGGATGTGCTGCGCCGGGCCGTGTGGTTGCTGCCCGTATGGGCAGGGGCGTTCGCGGGGGTGCTGTGGCTAGCGTGGCGGCAGGGTTTGGGCGTGGCGGAGCGCCTGCTGACCGCCGCCGCCTTTATACT
>JANONC010000199.1:0-1920 GCA_031420655.1 Rhodospirillales bacterium
CCTTTTGTGCGCAAAGTGGTCGTAACCGCCATGGCCTGCGGGATCGAGGGGCAGATCACGCGCGTGCCCACCAATCCTTGGACCAACCCGGCCGAGCTGGTGCACGACAATCCGCTGTCTAAAGTGCCGTGCCTTGTGACCGATGACGGCCTGGCGTTGTTCGGTAGTGCGGTGATCTGCGAGTATCTGGACCATGTGAGCGGCGGGACTATTTTCCCGCCCGCCGGACCCGCGCGGTGGAAAGCGTTGCGGTTACAGGCCATCGCCGACGGGCTGATGGACGCGGCCATTGTACGGCGTATGGAGGCAACCCGCCCGGACGAGGAAGCGCGCAACGTTGTCATGACCCGGCAAGCTGGGCTGGTCACCAACGCGCTGGACCAGTTGGAAGCCGGCCCGCTGGCGCAGCACATGGATATCGGCACGCTGACGGTCGCGTGCGCGCTCGGTTACCTCGACTTCCGTTATGCGCACGAACCATTTCGTGACGGCCGGCCGCGCCTTTCCGCATGGTATGAGCAATTCGCGCAACGACCCGAGATAATGGCAACAGTACCGGGCTGAACATTAGTATAAAATTCAAGGCAAAACACGCATTGTACCCAGCGTGACCTCCGTCAAAGATCGCCGCAGGGTCCAGTAAGGTGCCGCCATGGATGCAGTGAACGATAGAATTCGCGAGGTGGTTGCAAGCGCCGCCAAGCTGTCCGTGCCCACGTCCGGCATCGGCGAGACCGACAGCCTGCACGCGCTGGGCCTGACGTCGTTGACGACCGTGTCGTTGATGCTGGCGCTGGAAGATGCGTTCGACGTTGAATTCCCAGATCACATGCTTTCGGGTCAGACCTTTGGCAGCATTGCCAGCATTGCGTCCGCCCTGCGGGCAATCGGGCGCGGCACCCCGCCATGAGCGCCGCGGCTCAGACCCTGAGCCCGGCTCTTGATGGCGTGACCGAAGTGGCTGCGGCTGCCGCTGACCCGGTGGATCGCGACGGCCGCTTCCCGCACGAGGCTGTCGGTGCCATGCGCGCAGCCGGGTTGCTGGGGGCGCATGTGCCGGTGGAATTGGGCGGGGCGGGGCTGGACGTGGCGGGTATGGCGCAGGTGGGCTTCCGGCTCGGTCAGGCGTGTGCGTCGGCCGCAATGGTCTATGCGATGCACCAAATTCAGGTCGCGTGCCTGGTGAACCATGCCATGACGACGCCGGCCCAGCGTGAACAATTGGCCCTAATCGCCCGGGAGGGCGTGCTGCTTGCCTCCGTCACATCTGAAGCGGGAGCCCGGGGTGACATCCGCTCCAGTGGCTGCGCGGTCGTACCGGGGCCGGGCGGCACGGTGACGGTGACGAAGGCGGCAACCAACATTTCGTACGGCGCGCATGCCGGTGGCTTGCTGGTCACCGCCCGCCGCACACCGGACGCGGCACCCGCGGACCAGGCAGCGATTATGATGTATGCCGGCGACTATACGCTGGAGCGGACTGGCGCCTGGGACGCGATGGGCATGCGGGGCACGTGTAGCGACGCGTTTCTGCTGCACGCGTCCGTACCCAGTGCGCAGGTTTTGACCGTCCCCTTCGCCGTCATCGCCGCCGAAACAATGCTGCCCGTGGCGCACCTGCTGTGGGCCGGGGTGTGGCTGGGCATCGCGGCCGATGCGCTGGGGCGGGCGCGGGCATGTACGCGCCGGGTGCGCGCGCCCGATGGTGGATTGCCCCCTGCGGCCGGGGCCGTTGCCGCGGCATTGATGCGCTTCCGCCAGGGCGAGGCGCAGCTGCGCACAGCGCTGGACGACACAAAGGCCGGGCGCGCCATCGGGCCGCTCGATTGGAATGGGTTGAAGGTCGGCGTGTCCGAAGTGGCGCTCGACGTGGTGATGCAGTCCATGCGCATCTGCGGCATCCAGGGCTTCCGCAATGAC
>JANONC010000200.1:0-27061 GCA_031420655.1 Rhodospirillales bacterium
GTCGTATCCGGCGCAGCGCTGCACTGGCCCGCGCCGCCCGGTCCGCTTGCGATCGACGACGCGGATCAGGCGCCGGCGGAGGTATTGCTGCATGGGCTGAACGCCGCGGCGGAGGCCGGGTGGCCCGTGCTGCTGGCCGCCCGCACGCCCCCGGCCCGGTGGAGGATCGCCCTGCCGGACCTGCATTCCCGCCTGGCCGCGACTGTGGCGGTGGAACTGCGGCGGGGTGACGACGCCTTCCGGGCGCAGCTGTTGCAACGACTGCTGGCCGACCGGCAACTAACCGCATCGCCACACCTGCAAAGCTGGCTGCTGACCCACCTGCCGCGGGACCCGGCGGCGCTGCGCGAAGCGGTCAGCCGGCTGGACGCCGCCGCACTGGCCGCCCAGCACGCGCCCACGCGCCCCATGGCGGCCGAGGCCCTGGCCACCCTGCTGCATGATAATCCCATGCCAGAACTGCCCAGCCTCTCGCACCCGCACCCGCATCCGGGCTAAGCCGCACTATGGACTCACACGTTACAGCACCGGCCATCGCGGCCGACAGTCCGGACCGGTTCATCAATCGGGAGCTGTCGTGGCTCGCCTTCAACCACCGCGTGATGGAGGAGGCCGAGAACGAGCGCCATCCCTTGCTGGAACGCCTGCGGTTCATCAGCATCAGCGCCAGCAACCTGGACGAGTTCATCAGCGTGCGGATCGCCGGGCTGATTGGGCAGGCGAAGGCTGGGGTGAGCGCACTCAGTGCCGACGGGCACACGCCGGCGCAGCAGTTGGCCCTGATCCAGCCAGAGGCGCAGGCGCTGATGCACACGCAGCAGCAGGTTTGGCACACGCTGCGCGGAAAGCTGGCCGAGGCTGGTATTTCGCTCTGTGACGCCGCGGTACTGGGCCCAAGCGACCGCGCCTGGCTTGACACGTACTTTATGGACCGCGTCTTTCCGGTGCTGACGCCGCTTGCGATCGATCCGGCGCACCCGTTCCCGTTCATTCCCAACATGGGCCTGGTGATGGTGCTGAAGTTGCGGCAGGGGGACGAGGGCATGAACGCCCTTATTCCATTGCCCGGCCTGGTCGAGCGGTTCGTGCGCCTCCCCGGCCCCACGATCCGCTTCGTTTTGCTAGAAGAACTGGTGAGCCTATTTCTCGACCGGCTGTTCCCCGGCTACAGCGTCGTGGGCCGCGGCCTGTTCCGCGTTATCCGCGACACAGGCGTCGAGTTCGAGGAAGAGGCCGAGGACCTGGTTCGCAGCTATGAGACAGCGCTCAAGCGCCGCCGCCGGGGGGTGGCCATCCACCTGAGTGTCGACGCTGCCATGCCGGCCGACATGCGGGCGCTGGTGATCGATGAGCTGGGCGTGGACGAGCACGATATCCCTGGTGAGGAGGTGGTCGTGCAGGACGGCATCCTGGGTGCGGCCGACCTGAAGCAGATGATCGTGGATGACCGGCCGGATTTGCTGTTCCCGCCCTACACTCCGCGCTTTCCGCAACGGATACGCGATTTCAACGGCGATTGCTTTGCCGCCATCCGGGCCAAGGACATCATCGTCCACCATCCGTTCGAAAGCTTCGACGTCGTGGTGCAGTTCCTCCGGCAGGCGGCCGCCGATCCCAACGTGGTGGCAGTCAAGCAGACGCTGTACCGCACGAGCCGCGACAGCCCGATCGTGAAGGCGCTCATCGAGGCGGCGGAAGCGGGTAAATCCGTCACGGCCCTGATCGAACTGCGCGCGCGCTTTGACGAGGAAGCCAACATCCGCCTCGCCCGCACGATGGAAGCGGCGGGGGTGCAGGTCGTGTTCGGCTTTACCGAGTTGAAAACGCACGCCAAGTTGAGTTTAGTAATCCGGCGGGAGGGAGCGGCCATGCGCTCCTACGCGCATTTCGGTACCGGCAACTACCATCCCATCACGGCCCGGATCTACACCGACCTCAGTTTCTTCACCTCCGACCCCGACCTGTGCCGGGACAGTGCGCGGCTGTTCAACTACATGACCGGCTACGCGCGCCCAGAGCGCATGGACAGCCTGGCGTTCAGCCCGCTCACGACCCGGTCCACGCTGATGGCGCTGATCGGGGCGGAGATCGGGCATGCGCAAGCAGGGCGGCCTGCGAATATCTGGCTTAAAATGAACAGCCTGGTGGACGATCAGCTGATCGACGCGCTGTACCGGGCGTCTTGTGCCGGGGTGACGGTCATGTGCGTCATCCGTGGCATTTGCTGCCTGCGTCCGGGCGTGCCGGGCCTGAGCGACAACATCCGCGTGAAGTCGATCGTCGGCCGGTTTCTGGAGCATGCCCGCATCTTCGCCTTCGGCGCAGGCCATAAGCTGCCCGGGCGCCACGCGCGCGTCTTCATCAGCAGCGCCGATTGGATGGCGCGCAACATGGACTGGCGCGTGGAAACCCTGGTGCCGATCCATAACCGCACAGTGCAGGCGCAAGTGCTCGACCAGATCATGGTCGTGAACCTGAAGGACACGCTGCAAAGCTGGGAGCTCGATCGCTATGGCACCTGGACCCGGCTGGCTCCGGGTGCCAAGCCCGTGTCGGCGCACGAGTATTTCATGACCAATCCATCGCTGAGTGGGCGCGGCAGCGCGCTCAACGCCACCGTGCACGCGGTCCCGCGGCGGCGGGACCCAGTGTCGGAAGATTAGCATGCTGGACCTAGCAACGCCCCCCCGCTGCGCGGTGGTGGATTTGGGATCGAACTCCGTCCGCCTGGTGGTCTTCGAAGGGCTGTCCCGCAACCCGGTCGCGATTTTCAACGAAAAAGCTGTGCTACGGCTGGGGCGGGGGCTTGCGAGTACGGGGCGGCTCAACCCTAACGCCATCGCGCCCTCGCTGCGCGTCATGGCCCGCTATGCCGCCATTGCGCGCGCCATGCAGGCCGATCCGTTTGAAGTGCTGGCCACGGCCGCCGTGCGTGACGCCAGCAACGGCCCAGCGTTTCGTGCGGAGCTGGAGGCCAGCATCCCCGGCCTGCGCTTCCGCATCCTGACAGGGGCCGAGGAAGCGGGGCTGTCGGCGGACGGCGTGCTGAGCGGTATTCCGGACGCCGACGGCGTGATGGCCGATATCGGCGGCGGCTCGCTCGAGGTCGTGCAACTGGGCTCCCTGTCGCGCCAGGCGGCGAGCCTGGGCCTGGGTGTGATCAAGCTTTCGGACCGGTCGGAGAGTGATCCGCTGCGGGCGCGGGCCATCGCGGACGCCGACCTGGCAGGCGTGCCGTGGCTGCAGGACGGGGCAGAGCGCTCGCTCTATCTGGTCGGCGGCGCGTTCCGGGCCCTGGCGCGCATCCACATGGTGGCGGCCGCATACCCGCTCAACATCGTGCACCATTACACAATTGGGCGAGACGCGGCGCGTGACCTGGCCGCCATGGTGCTGGACACGCCCCGCCGTGCGCTGGAGCGGATGCCGGGTGCGCCGCGCCGCCGGGCGGAGGATCTGCCGATGGCGGCGATCGTGCTGCGCCGGTTGCTGCGTCAGACCGGAGCGGCACGTGTGGTTTGGAGCGCCAACGGTATTCGCGAGGGGTGGTTCATGCGCCAGGTGCCGGCGACCGAGCGCGCGCGGGAGCCGGTGCTGGCCGCGGCGCAGGAGATCGCGACCCGTTATGGCCGTGACCCAAAATTGCCACCCGCGCTATACGACTGGACGGCCGGGCTGTTCCAGAACGAGCCAGATCGCGCCGGCCGCCTACGGTTGGCCGCGTGTTGGCTGAGCGATTGCGGGGCGCACGACCACCCCGAATACCGGGCCGAGCAGGCGTTTACGCGCGTGTTCTATCAACCCGGCATTGCCATCGACCACCCTGCCCGCGCACAGCTCGCCCTTACGATCGCCCTGCGGTACGAGGCGGAACCGGACGCGGCGTTCCTGATTCCCGCGCGCGCACTGCTGGATCCGGATACGGCGGCGCGGGCGGAGGTGCTGGGGACGGCGCTGCGCTTGGCTTACGTGCTGTCGGCCGGCACGGTTGCGTTGCTGGCCGGCTCCAACCTGCGGCTGACGCCTAGCCTGCTCCCCGGGGTGCCGGGGCGGATCGCGCTGCGGCTTGCGGCCGGCTCGGGTGTGTTTGCGGGCGATGGCGTGCAGCGGCGGCTGGAGCGACTGGGGGCCGCGCTGGGTTTGATCGCCGACCCTATTGTGTGAGGGCAACATCGCCGGACATTTTGTCCGCACCGGGCGCGCGCAACCCGTGATTATGATAGTACCTGGCGTATGAGCAGTCCGCTTCCGACGATTCTCCAAGTGTTGCCCATGCTCGAAACGGGCGGCGTCGAGCGCGGTACGGTCGAGATCACGCAGGCGATCCGCGCCGCCGGCTGCCGGGCCATCGTGGCCAGTGCGGGCGGGCGGCTGGTGCCGGCCGTCACGCGGGCTGGCGGGCGGCATATTTCGCTGCCGCTTGCGACAAAGGACCCGGTTAATATCCTACTCAACGCTCGCCGGCTGCGGCGGTTGATCGAGCGGGAGGGCGTCGGCCTGGTTCATGCCCGCAGCCGCGCGCCGGCCTGGTCGGCCTGGATCGCCGCGCGCCGCGCCAATGTGCCGTTCGTGACCACCTACCACGGCGCTTATGCCGAGCGCGGTCTGGGCAAGCGGCTGTATAATAGCGTGATGGCCCGCGGCGACCGGGTGATCGCGACCAGCCAATACGTGGCCGGGTTGCTGACGGCGCGGTACCAGGTTGCGCCGGCGCGGGTGCGGATCATCCCACGCGGCGTCGATCCGGACATATTCGATCCGGACCGCGTCAGTGCCGGTCGCCTGGTAAAGCTGGCCCAAGCGTGGCGCATCCCCGACGGCCGGCCCACGATCATGCTACCCGCGCGGCTGACCCGCTGGAAGGGCGCTCCGGTGCTGCTGGAGGCGATGGCGCTACTCACGCATTCCGATGCGGTGTGTGTCCTGGTCGGGTCCGATCAGGGACGGGCACGATTTTCCGAGCAGCTGATCCAGCAATCCGAGCGCCTGGGCCTGGGTGACCGCGTGCGGATCGTGGGCCAATGCGACGACATGCCGGCCGCCCTGCTGCTGGCCGATGTCGTCATCAGCGCGTCCACGGCACCCGAAGCATTCGGTCGCTCGGTGATCGAGGCGCAGTGCATGGGCCGGCTGGTGGTTGCGACCGACCATGGCGGCGCGGCCGAAACGGTGGTGGAGGGCGAGACCGGCTGGCGCGTGCCGCCGGGCGATGCCGTGGCCCTGGCAGCGGCTATCGACCACGCGCTGGGGTTGTCGCAGGAATGGCGCGACTGGATCGGCGCACAAGCCCGCGCCTCCGTCGTGCGCCACTACAGCCTGGTGGCGATGCAGGCGGCCACCCTGGCAGTCTACGCCGAGTTGCTCGGCAACCCACCCGCCCCTGCCGACGTTTTACAAACCGGGTCCGGAGCGGGAGAGAGCGATGGGGGCGAGCGCGCAGAAAACCAATCCCGCGCTGTGGGAGCAGATCAAGGCTGACGTCACCGCGTCCGATCATGGCGGCCTTGCGGGCCAGTGGTCGGCCCGCAAGGCCCAGATGGCTGTGCAGAGATACAAGGCGGCGGGCGGAGGTTATGCCGGTGCGAAAGCGGCCGGCAACCATTTGGCCCAATGGACGGCCGAGCAGTGGGGCACCAAGTCCGGCCACAACAGCCTGGAGACCGGTGAGCGGTATTTGCCGGCCAAGGCGCGAACACGGCTGACGGACGAAGAGTACGCTCGCACGTCTGCCAAAAAGAAGGCGGATTTGAAGGCAGGCCACCAGCATTCTGCCCAACCGGCCGACATCGCGCATAAGGTGAGCGCCGTCCGGCTGGAGCATCTCAGCCGGGCCGAACTGCTCAAGCGTGCCCGTACCCACAACATCGCTGGCCGCTCCCGCATGAACAAGGCGGCGCTGGCCGAAGCTCTTTTATCCTAGTGTGCCGGACTACATCTCTAGACTTGGCGAGCACTGCTTCCACCCGGGCCACGCAGCCTGGCTGGAAGGTACTTTATGAGGAGATAACGATCATGCCGCAGCAGCCCCACACCGAAGAGTCGATCGAACACACGGACGGTCAGCAGGACACTGGCAACCACAAGAAGCCGGACGCCCCGGACGCGCATGGCGCCGACAAGTTCGGCGGCACGCGCGCAGGAGCCGAAAACGTGGAGAATACGCCCGCCAAGCCGTAACGCCGGCCGCTACGCGGTCTTGTCCATACCCATACCCAGCGCCGCCTGCGCCGCTGCCAGCCGCGCGACCGGGACACGGTAGGGGCTGCAACTCACGTAATCGAGGCCGATTTCCTCGCAGAACGCGATGCTGGCCGGGTCACCACCATGCTCGCCGCAGATGCCCATCTTGAGGCCGTTCTTGGTACTGCGCCCTTTATCGGCCGCCAGCTTCACCATGGCACCGACCCCGTCGATGTCGATTGTGACGAAGGGGTCCTTTGGCAGGATGCCGGCTTGCACATAGGCCGGTAGGAACCGCCCGGCATCGTCCCGGCTGAGGCCGAACACCGTCTGCGTCAGGTCGTTGGTGCCGAAGCTGAAAAAATCCGCGATCTCGGCAATCTTGTCGGCGACGATGGCGGCGCGCGGCAACTCGATCATGGTGCCGACCATGTATTCGATCGTCATGCCTTGCTCGGCAAACACGGCCGCCGCGATGCCGTCAACCTGGGCGCGGGTAATCTCCAGCTCCCGCCGGATGCCGATCAGCGGGATCATGATCTCCGGCACCGGTGCCTCACCCGTTTCGCGGGCGGCGGCGATGGCACCCTCAAAGATGGCGCGGGCCTGCATTTCGTAGATTTCGGGGTAGGAGATGCCCAGCCGGCAGCCACGATGGCCAAGCATGGGATTGGCCTCCGACAGCTCGGCTGCGCGGGTGCGCACGTGCTCCAGATCCTGGCCGAGCAGGCGGGCCACGTCGGCCAGCTCGGTCTCGGCATGCGGCAGGAACTCGTGCAGCGGCGGATCGAGCAAGCGGATCGTCACGGGTAAGCCGGCCATGATGCGGAACAGGTCGGTAAAGTCCTGACGCTGGAACGGCAACAGCTTGGCCAGCGCCGCGCGCCGCCCGGCCTCGTCCTCGGCCATGATCATCTGCCGCACGGCGCCGATCCGCTCGGGCGCGAAGAA
This sequence comes from Rhodospirillales bacterium, assembly GCA_031420655.1. GTDB lineage: Bacteria > Pseudomonadota > Alphaproteobacteria > Acetobacterales > Acetobacteraceae > JANPPS01. Next base: position 7,132 of record JANONC010000200.1, read on the forward strand.
CATATGCTCCGTGCGCGACAGGCCGATGCCTTCGGCGCCGAACTTGCGCGCGGTCTCCGCATCTAGCGGCGTTTCCGCGTTGGTGCGCACTTTCATGCGCCGCACGCTGTCGGCCCATTCCATCAGCTTCGCGAAATCGCCAGACAGCTTGGGCTCCACCATGGCCACGGCACCCGCAAACACTTCGCCGGTCGCGCCATCCAGGGTGATGGTCTCACCCGCGCGGATCGTGCGCCCGCCAGCCGACAGGGTCTGCGTGCCGTAATCGACCTGGATACCGCCGGCTCCGGCCACGCAGGGCCGGCCCATGCCGCGCGCCACCACGGCCGCGTGCGACGTCATGCCGCCGCGGGTCGTCAGGATGCCGCGCGCCGCATGCATGCCATGAATGTCCTCGGGGCTCGTCTCGATCCGGACCAGCACCACCGCCTCACCCTTGGCGGCGCGCATTTCGGCTTCGTCGGAGTTGAACACCGCCACACCGCTGGCGGCACCCGGGCTGGCGGGCAACCCTTTGCCGAATAGTGTCCGTGGCGCCTTCGGGTCCAGCGTCGGGTGCAGCAGCTGGTCGAGCGAGGCCGGGTTAACCCGGCGGATCGCCTCCTGCTTATCGATCAAGCCGGCCTCCGCCATCTCCACCGCAATGCGCAGGCTGGCGGCCGCCGTGCGCTTGCCGCTGCGGGTTTGCAGCATGTACAGCGTGTTCTGCTGCACGGTAAATTCGATGTCCTGCATGTCGGTATAGTGGCGTTCCAGCGTCTCACGCACCCGCACCAGGTCGGCATAGGCGGCGGGCAGCGCCTCTTCCATGCTGACTTCGCCGGGATGGGCGCGCAGCTTGGACAGCGGCTGCGGTGTGCGGATGCCGGCCACGACGTCCTCGCCCTGCGCGTTGACGAGGAACTCACCGTAGAACACGTTCTCGCCCGTGCTCGGGTCGCGCGTGAAGCACACGCCGGTTGCGCAATCGGCGCCCATGTTGCCGAACACCATCGCCTGCACGTTGACGGCGGTGCCCCAGTTGGCGGGGATGTCATGCAGGCGGCGGTAGACGTTGGCGCGCGGGTTCATCCAGCTGCCAAATACGGCGCCGATGGCACCCCAGAGCTGTTCGTGCGGGTCCATCGGGAACGGCGCGCCACGGTCCGCCAGCACCATCGCCTTGTATTCGGCCACAACGCGGCGCCAGTCGTCCGGGCTCAACGCCGTGTCGTCACTGACGTTAGCGTCGAGCTTGGCGCTCTCGATGATCTCCTCGAACCGGTGATGGTCCACATCCAGCACGACCGAGCCGTACATCTGGATGAACCGGCGATAGCTGTCCCAGGCAAACCGGCTGTCGCCCGAGGCTTTCTCTAGCCCCAGCACCGTTTCGTCGTTGAGGCCGAGGTTTAGCACCGTATCCATCATACCCGGCATCGACACGCGTGCCCCGGAGCGGACGCTGACCAGCAAGGGTTTGTGCGCGTCGCCAAACTTTAGGCCCACCGCGGTCTCGACGCGGGCGAGGGCGGCCTCGACCTCGGCCTTCAGCCCGGCCGGGTACTGCTGGTTATTGTCGTAATAGGCGGTGCACACGTCCGTCGTTATCGTAAAGCCCGGCGGCACCGGCAGGCCGATACTGGCCATCTCGGCCAGATTGGCACCCTTGCCGCCCAGCAGGTTGCGCATGCTAGCGCTGCCTTCGTTGTGGTCGCCACCAAAGCTGTACACCCATTGCGTCATGACAATCAGCCTTCGATACGTGTGAAATCAGCCGCCAGCGCCATGGCGGCACCGACGCGGGAGAGCAGGCGCAAACGGTTCTGGCGCACTGCCGGGTCCGGCGCGTTGACCGTCACGGCCACGAAAAAAGCGTCCAAAGCGGGTCGGAGTGCGGCAAGTGCCGTCATGGCGTCTGCGAACGCCTCATGCGCGATGTGAGTTGCGATCGTGGGCCCGGCGATGTCGAGCGCCTGGGCTAGGGCGCGCTCCGCCGGCTCGGTCAGCAATGCCGGGTCGGTAGGGCCGGTATGGGGGCCGTCCTTTTTATCCTCAATCCGCCGGATGTTGGCGGCGCGCTTGCTGGCGGCCAGCAGGTCATTGCCGTCGGGCGTGGCCAGGAAGGCGGTGACGGCGCCCGTACGTGCCAGCAGGCGAGTGATGTCGTCGTCGGCCCCCCCGGCTTGGGTACCGGCTGCGAACACGGCGGCCAGTACGTCATGCCGGGACCCTTCGGCCCGCAGCTGGATGCGAAGCCGGTCGGCGATAAAGGCGAGCAGCGTGTCCGTGGGCACCGACATGCTGGCGAACAATGGCCGCAGCGGGACGCGCAGGCCATTTTCACGGATAATGCGAATCACACCCAGCGCGGCCCGGCGCAGGCCGTATGGATCGCCCGATCCGGTGGGTGCCTCGCCCACGGCAAAGAACGCGCCCAGCTGGTCCAACTTGTCCGCCAGGGCCACAGTGATCGCAACAGGCTCGGTCGGCACCGGGTCGGTGGGCGAGCGGGGGGCGTAGTGCATCGTGATGGCGTGGGCTACGGCCAGGCCTTCCGCGTGGGCGTAGTAGCCGCCCATGACGCCTTGCAGCTCCGGAAACTCACCCACCATGCCGGTGGTGAGGTCCGCCTTGCACAGCAGGGCGGCGCGGGTGGCGTGTGTGGTGTCTGCGCCGACAAGCGGTGCAATCAGCCCGGCCAGGTGCACGATCCGGTCGACGCGGGCGCGCTGGGTGCCGAGCTTGGCTTGGAACGTGACGCCCTCCAGCGCCGGCACGCGTTCGGCCAGCGGCGTTTGCCGGTCCAAGTCCCAAAAATGCCGGGCGTCGCTGAAGCGGGCGCGCAGCACGCGTTCATTGCCGGCAATGATGGCGGCCCCGCCGTCCGGCGCCTCGATATTGGCAGCGAACGCGAAGCGGGGTGCGGGCGTGCCGTCGGCAGTGCGGAGCGCGAAGTAGCGCTGGTTAACGCGCATGCTGACCTGCATGACCTCGGGCGGAAGGTCCATGAACGCCGGGTCGATGCGGCCGAGCAGGGGCACGGGCCATTCGACGAGGCCGGTAACCTCGTCGAGCAGACCGTCATCGGGCACGACAGTGAGGTGTTCGGCGGCGGCGAGGGCGGCGATCCCGTCCGCGATCACCCGGCGGCGATCGGCGGCGTCGGCCATCACGTAGCGGGTGCGTAGGCCGTCGTGCCAGTCTTGCATCGACCGGACCGCGAAGGCGCCGGGCGCATGCTGGCGGTGGCCTTCGGTTTCGGCACCGCTCGTCAAGCCATGCCCGTCATCGCCCGCTTCGGCCATTGAAAATGGGACCACAGCGCCGTCCAGGATGCACAGGATGCGGCGCAGCGGGCGAACCCAGAGCAGCGTGCTGTTGCCCCAGCGCATGGATTTCGGCCACGGAAAGCGCCGGATCAGGCCGGGCAGGGCGGCCCCGATCCGGTCAGCGGCTGGTTCGGCGGCACTCACACGGCGCAGGACCCAATACTCGCCTTCCTGCTTGGCGTCGGCCCGGTCCGCTCCGTGCTTGCGCAGGAACCCGGCCAGTGCGGCGTCTGGTGCTGCTAGGCGGGGACCTCGCTCTTCGATCGTGACGGCAGCCGTTGCAGCGTCCACTTGCAGCGCCACCGCGATCCGGCGTGGGCCGTAGAAGGTCCGCATTTCCCGCGGATGCAGCGCCGCCAGCGCTTCCGTCACCAACCGCGCAAGATCCTCCGCTGCGCGGGCCTGCATGCGCGCGGGGATTTCCTCGCTGAACAACTCCAGCAGCAACTCCGGCATCAGGCGGCCCGCAGCCAGCCGTCGCAGCAGCCGCGCGCCAGGGTGCGCACCCGGCCGATGTACGACGCCCGCTCGGCCACCGAGATCACGCCGCGCGCATCGAGTAGGTTGAACAGATGGCTCGCCTTAATGCATTGGTCATACGCCGGTAGCGTGAGTCCGGCCGCCAGCAGGTCCGCGCACTCCTGCTCTGCATCCTGAAAATGCTGGCCCAGCCGCGTCGTGTCCGCCTGCTCGAAGCTGTAGGCGCTGTACTCACGCTCCGCCCGGCGAAACACATCGCCGTACGTCACCCCGGCCCCATTGTAATCCAGATCAAAAACGTTCTCGACTCCCTGCACGTACATCGCCAGCCGTTCGAGCCCATACGTGAACTCGGCCGACGGGACCGCAACGGGGATGCCACCCACCTGCTGGAAATAAGTGAACTGCGTCACCTCCATTCCGTCGCACCACACCTCCCAGCCCAGGCCCCATGCGCCCAGCGTCGGGCTTTCCCAATCATCCTCTACAAACCGGATATCATGCAGGCCGGGGTCGATGCCGATGGCGCGGTAGCTGTCGAGCAGCAGCGCCTGGCAGTCCGGGGCACTCGGTTTCAGGATGACCTGATATTGGTAGTAGTGGCCGAGCCGGTTGGGGTTTTCGGCATAGCGACCGTCTGACGGGCGGCGGCAGGGCTGGACGTACGCGGCACGCCATGGGTCTGGCCCCAGGGCACGCAGCGTGGTGGCCGGGTGGAAGGTGCCCGCCCCCATCTCCAGATCATAAGGCTGCAGGATCACGCAGCCTTGCTTGGCCCAAAAGGCATGCAGGCGCAGGATGAGATCCTGGAAGCTGGGCACCGTCGACATGGCTTACATTATAGGCGGGCGACGCCGGGCCGGAAAGGCCACGTTTGAACGGGAGGAACGATGGATCGCGTTGCCGATATCTTACGCGACACGAAACGGATTGCCGTGGTGGGCCTGTCGGACAAGCCGGCGCGGCCATCATTCGGCGTCGCGCAATTCCTTATCGCGAAGGGCTATGACGTCACGGGCGTAAACCCCGCGCTGGCTGGGCAGACGGTGCTAGGCCGGCCGGTCGTGGCGATGCTGGACCAGGCCGGGCCGCTCGACATGGTCGACGTGTTCCGCGCGTCCGATCAGGCGGGGGCGGTGGTGGACCAGGCTGTGGCGCTGGGCGCGCGCACGGTGTGGCTGCAGCTCGGCGTTGTGGATGACGCGGCGGCCGCCCGGGCGGAAGCGGCGGGCGTGCGCGTGGTCATGGACCGCTGCCCGGTGATCGAGTGGTGGCGGCTGAGATTGTGATGGTTCTTCCCGCACCGCACCGCACCGCAGCGGGCCGGGTTCGCATCACAAAACCGCAGGCCTTGAACCAGAATTGCGTCCGTGCCACCTGCGCGATGGCACAAACCCTGCGGAGCGTGACATGACGAACGAAGAACGAGACCTGATCGCGAAGTTCATTGCGCGTGTTGCCGGGCAGCCCCAAGCGGGAAGCTTCATCGGCGGAACCGGCAGCGTGCCGCAAGCGCAAGCCCCACTGCCGCCGATCGACGCCGAAGCCGACGGCTTCATTGCCCAGCAGTTTCAGCAATACCCCGAGGCGCGGTATCGCATCACGCAAACCGCGTTGGTGCAGGAAGCGGCGTTTGCCGAGGCTGGTAACCGCATCCGCCGCCTGGAATGGGAACTGGAGCAGACCCGGCAGCAGATGCAGCAGCAGCAACAACAGGCGCCCCAGAACCGGGGCATGTTCGGCGGCCTGTTTGGTGGCGGGCAGCAGCAGCCGCGCCAGTTTCAGCCGTCGTCACCCCCGCCGCAGCCGCAATACCCGCCGAATTATCAGCCGGGCATGTTTCAGCAAGGTGGCGGGTCGAGCTTTCTGGGTTCGGCGCTGACGACCGCGGCAGGTGTCGCGGGCGGGATGGTGGTGGGCAACATGCTGATGAACGCATTCTCGGGCGGGCATGGCGGCATGGGCGGCGGTATGGGCGGTGGCATGTTTGGCGGCGGCGGCCAGACGGCGTCCGCGGGCGGGTTTGGCTCGGCCTTCGATGGGGCAGGGATGTCGACGACGGTTTCGGACCCGACGGCCGGCTTTGCGGGCGCGCCGGGGTTCGACCAGCCCGCCTCCGATCCCTTCCTGGGCGGTGGCGAGGCCAAGAACTTCGATCAGCCCGGCTTCGATCAGGGCGGCTTCGACCAGGGTGGGTCTGACCAGGGCGATAGCGGCAGCGCCTGGGATGCAGGCGGTGGCGGCTTCGATCCGGGCGGGTTTGACGACAACAGCTAGGCGCCCAGCCTGATTGGAACCGATCGCGTAGTGTTCGCCAAACGTCGAAAGCTAGAGCTCAAGCCGACCCACTTTGGTCGTATTGGGCTTTAGCCCACGATCAACCGCGCCAGCGGCGGCACGAGCAGTGCCGTCGCGATGCCGTTCAGGCCGATGGCAAGGCCGCCAAACGCCCCGGCCTCTTCATTAACCATCAGCATGCGCGCGGTTGCGAGGCCATGCCCGGCCGTTCCGGCGCTCAGCCCCCGCGCCCGCCAGTCCGTCACCCGCACTAACCGCCACACCAGCGGTCCGAGCAGGATGGCCACGTTGCCAGTCAGCAGCACCAGCACGGCGGCAAGGGACGGGTTGCCGCCGATCTGCTCGGCCACCCCCATGGCAATCGGCGTCGTGACCGATTTCGGCCCGAGCGACAAGACGACCACGCGGGACGCGCCGAGCCATTGCGCGATCAGCATGGCGCTACCCGCCGCCGTGACCGACCCAGCCAGCAGGGCCGGCACCAGCGCCCGCGCGCTGCGGCGAATGCGGGGTAGGGCGGCGTGCATCGGGATGGCCAGCGCCACCGTCGCCGGGCCCAGCAGAAAGTGGACATATTGCGCACCCTGGAAATAGGCGCTGTAGGGCGTACCGGTCAGCAGCAGCAGCGCCACTAACGACACAATCGCCACCAGTACTGGATTGGCCAGCGGGACGTCCCCCGCCCACCGGCTCACCAGCAGCCCGGCCTGCCACGCCAGCAGCGTGCTGACCAACCCGAGCAACGGCGTCGTTTCGAGATAGACCCACATCTGCCAAACCGGACCCATTACCGGTCCAGCCGCTGCATGATGACTGCCGTGACCGCCAGGCCCGCCGCGGTCGAAACCAGTACGGCCACTGTGATCGGCAGCCAGTCCGCCCGGAGCGCATCGAGCTGCGTGACCACACCCACCCCGGCCGGCACGAACAGCAGCCCCAGGCTGCGCAACAGCGTGCCGGAGGTGGCGCGCAGCTCAGCGCCCGGCCCACCCCGCACCACAAGCCAGCCGAGCAACAGCACCAGCCCCACGACCGGACCCGGCACCGGCAACGCCAAGGCGCGGCTGAGCACTTCGCCCAGGGCCTGGGCGCAGACGAGTTGCGTCAATGCTCCAAGCATCGGCCCGCTACTTGTCGGGCTGTAGCGGCATCCGCAGATTGAAGCCGGCACCGGGCCGGATGTGTTTCTCCTGGTCGGATTGCGCTGTGGACCCGTTGACGAATCCATCGCCACGATACTGCTCGCTGCGGTTGAACAGGCTGGGCGAGAACTCTGTATCGGGCCGGCGCACGCGGGGGCCGGGCGGCACGGAGGCGTTGCGGTTGGGCACCGGCGCGGGCGTGAACGCCGAGCCGCCGCGGGATGCATTGGGGGGCGGCGCCGACGGCATCGGCAGCAACTCGATCGGCTTTTTGAAGCTGCCTTGCGCCAGTGCCGGCCCGGTCAATGCGGTCACGAGCAGGAGCACGAGGCGGCTCATAACGCGGCCGGCGCCTCGGGCGAAAGGCCGCGTGGGTCAGCGGGCGGGTTGGTCGCGGGTGCGCCGAGCGGCCCGTCACCGGTGTCGCGCCATGCGTGCAAGGCCCAGTGCACGGTAGGAAAGGCCAGATCGGACCAAGGGATGTCATCCCAGGCAAACAACCGCACGTCCAGACTCTCGATGCCGGGTGCAAAGTCCGGCGCGCCGGCAAAGCGGGCCCGGAAAAAGATCTGCACCTGCCCGATCCGGCTAATGCTGTAGAAAGCGAGGACGCCGTCGAGCGCGATGTGCGCGCCGGCCTCTTCCAGCGCCTCCCGCTGTGCGCCTTCGGCGACGGTCTCGTGCAGTTCCAGATACCCGGCCGGCAGCGTCCAGTAGCCACGCCGGGGTTCGATGGCCCGGCGGCAGAGCAGCACCTGCGTGTCATGCACGACGACGCTGCCGGTAACGATCTTTGGATTAGTGTAGGCAACGTACCCGCACGTGCCGCACACGTCCCGTTCGTGCGTGTCGCCATCGGGAACCTGTCGTGTGAAAGCAACCATGGTCCCAAGGTTGCGGCTTTGGCGGCCTTACATCAAGAGGGTTCGGCGCAGAGTTGAAGAGCTGGGCTACACCCGCAAATCGACGAGCGCGCCGCGCTTACCCGATCCCGATACCGATACCGGTGCCGATCCCGATGCGGGGCGTGGCGGCGCGGGCGGCACGTCCCGGACCAGCCGGGGCGACACACCCTCTGCCGGGCTACGTAATGGGGCCGTGGTGGCGGCGGCCGAGAAGGCAGTCAGTGCGCTGGGCGTGAGCATGGCGGTAAGCATAATCAACATTGGTTACGATTACGTTAACTCAAAAATGAGATCAAGCCATCAGCGCCACAACGCCCGGTAGCGTCCGGCCCTCCAGCCATTCCAGGAATGCACCACCGGCGCTGCTGACGTAGCTGAACCGGTCCAGCACCCCCGCGTGGCGCAGTGCGGCAACGGTGTCGCCCCCGCCAGCAACGCTGCGCAGCGCACCTTGACTGGTCAGCAGCGCCACCTCTTGCGCCAGTGCGTTGGTGCCCGCGTCGAACGGCGGTACCTCGAACGCGCCTAGCGGACCGTTCCACAGCACCGTCCGCATGTCTTGCAGCATGTCCCGCAGCGCCTGGATGGTGTTGGGACCAACGTCCAGCATCATCATGTCGCCCGGAATGGCGTTGATCGACACGTCGTGCGACGCGGCACCGGCCTGGAACTCGGACGCGACCACGCCATCGGTCGGTAACATGATGGTGCATCCGGCGCGGGCGGCTTCGGCCATGATTTCCCGCGCTGTCTCATGCATGCCCGCCTCCTGCAGGCTGCGGCCCACGGCATGGCCCTGTGCGGCCAGGAACGTGTTGGCCATCGCACCGCCGATCACCAGCATATCCGCCCGGCGGCTAAGGTTGCCCAGCAGCGCCAGCTTCGTACTGATCTTGGCACCGCCGACGATAGCGCAGACCGGGCGGACCGGGGTGCCGAGTGCAGCCTCCAGCGCCTCGATCTCAGCCTGCATGAGCCGCCCGGCATAGGCGGGGCGGTGCCGGGCTACGCCTTCGGTGCTGGCATGGGCACGGTGGGCGGCGCTGAATGCGTCATTCACGTACAGGTCGGCCAGTGCCGCCATCTGCTCGGCAAATTCCGGGTCGTTACTTTCCTCGCCTGGATAAAACCGGGTGTTTTCAAGCACCAGCACGCCGCCGGGCGGTAGCGCATCGACGGCCGCCGCTGCCACGGGTCCTACCGTTGCGCCGACGAACTGCACCGGCTGGCCTAGTAGTGTACCGAGCGCGTGCGCCACCGGAGCCAGCGACATGGACGGCACCGGCTTGCCATCTGGGCGGCCAAAATGGCTGCACACCACCACGCGCGCGCCGGCCGCAGCAAGCTCTCGGATAGTGGGGCACAGCCGCTCAAGCCGGCTCATATCGCCAATGACACCGTCGCGCATGGGTACGTTCAGGTCGGCGCGGACCAGCACGCGCAGGCCCCGCACCACTACCCCGTCCAGCGTGCGCAGCATTACAGCGCGCCGAACAGCGCCGCCGTGTCCACCATGCGGTTGCTGAAGCCCCATTCGTTGTCATACCAGCCCATCACGCGGGCGAAGGTGCCGTCCACCACCGCCGTCTGCGTCGCGTCGAAGCTGCACGACGCCGGGTGGTGGTTGAAGTCGATGCTCACCAGCTTGTCGGCGCTGTAGTCGACGATGCCCTTCATCGGCCCGTGCGCGGCGTCGTGGAAGGCCTGATTAATCTCGGCCACGGTCACAGCGCGCGACAAATCGACATCGAGGCTGACGCACGACACGTTCGGCACGGGCACGCGAATGGATGTGCCGTCGAGCTTGCCTTTCAACGCCGGCAGCACGAGGCCCACGGCGCGGGCGGCGCCCGTACTGGTCGGGATGGCGCTGACAGCCGCGGCGCGGGCGCGGTGCAGGTCCTTGTGCAGCGTGTCGACCGTGTTCTGGTCGCCGGTATAGGCGTGGATCGTCAGCATGAAGCCACGCAGGACACCGAACTTTTCGTGCAGCACCTGGGCCATTGGCGCCAGGCAGTTGGTCGTGCAGCTGGCGTTGCTGATGACGGTCATGTCCTTTGTGATCACCTGGTGGTTCACGCCATAGACGACCGTCGCATCCACGCCGTCGGCGGGGGCGCTGATCAGCACGCGGCGCGCGCCCGCCCCGGTAATCAGCGCCATGGCGCTCTCTTTGGTCGTAAAGCGGCCGGTACACTCCAGCGCGACATCCACACCCTGGTAGGGCACTTTCGCCGGGTCACGCTCGGCAGTGACGGTGATGGGGCCGTAGGTGCGACCGTTATAGTGGATGGTGATGGCCTGGCCATCGACCTCGACGGTGCCGGGGAAGCGGCCGTGGACACTGTCATACCGGAACAAGTGCGCGTTGGCGTCCACACTGCCGAGGTCGTTGATGGCAACCGGCACGACGTCCGTGCGACCGCTTTCGATGATGGCGCGCAAAACCAAGCGGCCGATACGTCCGAACCCGTTGATGGCGACCTTTACGGCCATACTCATGCTCCAGTCTGTGTAAGTTTGCGGCGAACCGCGGTGGTGATGGCGTCCGGCGTGATGCCGAAATGCCGGAACAGGTCGGCCGAGGGCGCGCTGGCCCCGTAGCCGGTCATGCCAATAAACGTGCCGTCGGTGCCGATCCAGCGCTCCCAGCCGAACCCGCACGCGGCTTCGACGCCGAAGCGGGGCGCCTGGCCCAGGACGCCCGCGCGGTACTCGTCCGATTGCAGGGCGAACAGCTCCCAGCAGGGCAGGGACACGACGGCGACGGCCATGCCCTCGGCCGCCAGCATGTCCCGGGCGACGACGGCGAGGGCGACCTCGCTGCCGGTGGCGATCAGCGTAGCCCGGCGCGGGCCCTCCGCCTCGGCCAGCACATAGCCGCCGCGGGCGCTGCGGTTCTCGGCCCCGTCGGTGCGCAGCGCTGGCACGGGCTGGCGGGACAGCACCAGAAGGCTCGGCCCATCGGCCCGGCGTATCGCAAGCTCCCAGCACTCGACCGTTTCAACCGCATCGGCCGGACGCAGGACGTGTACGCCGGGCATGGCGCGCAGGGCGGCGAGTTGCTCGATCGGTTGGTGCGTCGGGCCATCTTCGCCCACGCCGATGCTGTCATGGGTCAGGACATGGACGACACGCTGGCGCATCATGGCGGCCAGGCGCAACGCGGGACGCATATAGTCGCTGAACGCCAGGAACGTGCCGGCATAGGGGACGCAGCCGCCGTGCAGCGCAATGCCGTTGAGCGCCGCCGCCATCGCGTGTTCGCGCACGCCGAAATGCACATACCGCCCGGCGAACGACCCGGGTGTCACGATCCCCATGCCGGGCACGTGCGTCAGTGTGCTGTCTTTGACGTCGGCCGAGCCGCCAACCAGTTCCGGCACGCCCGCGACGAGCCGCTCCAGCGCGCGCTGGCTGCTGACGCGTGTGGGTTCGGTGGGCCGCTCCTCCGCCAGGCTGGCGCGCAGGGCCGCCATCGGCTCATGCCACAGCTCCGGCAGCCGCCCGGCCAGGACGCGTTCGAACTCGGTGCGCAGCGGGTGGTTGTTGAGGCGTTTCAGCCAGCCGCGCCGAGCAACGGTGCCGCGCGTGCCAACCGCGGCCCAGCGCGCCATCAGGTCCGGCGGCACGACGAACGGAGCGTGCGGCCAATCGAGTGCCTGCTTTGCCTGATCGCTCTCAGAAGGGCCGAGCGGGCGGCCGTGGCAGTCCCGCGTACCTGCCTTGGTGGGGGCGGCAAAGCCGATCACAGTGCGGCAGGCGATCAGCGTCGGTTTTTTGCTGCGCAGCGCCAGCGACAACGCCGCCTGAATCGCGTGCGGGTCATGCCCGTCGATCCGCTTCGTGGCCCAGCCCATGGCGGCAAAGCGCTTCAACGTGTCGGCCGAGCACGCCAGTGCCGTATCCCCGTCGATCGAGACGTTGTTGTCGTCCCACAGCACTGTCAGCTTCTCGAGCCGCAGGTGCCCGGCCAGCGCACACGTCTCGTAGCTGATGCCCTCCATTAGGTCGCCGTCGGAGCACATGACCCAGGTGCGGTGATCGACCAGGCTGCGCCCGAACCGCGCCGCCATCATGCGCTCGGCCAGCGCCATGCCCACGGCGGTGGCGAGCCCCTGGCCGAGCGGGCCTGTGGTGGCTTCGATCGCCGGGTGCTCGCTCTGCAACGGGTGCCCGGCGGCGGCACTGTCGAGCCTGCGGAAGCGCTGCAGTTGTTCCAGCTCCATGCCGGCGTGGCCCGTGAGGTGCATCAGCGCATACAGCAGCATGGACCCGTGCCCGGCCGACAGCACGAACCGGTCGCGGTCCGGCCAGCTTGGGTCGGTCGCGTCGAATTTGAGGGTGCGGGACCACAGCGCAGTCGCGACGTCGGCCATGCCCATCGGCATGCCAGGATGGCCGGAGCCGGCTTGCTCGACCGCGTCGATCGCCAGCGCGCGAATGGCGTCGGCCATGCGGCGCTCGACAGTGGCCGGGCGCGCCAGGATTGCGGCCTGGACGGCCAGCGCCGGTGCGATGTCGAATGTGCTGTCGCCAGCCATCAAGCCTCCCACGCCCCCGCCTCTGAATGGCCCGGGCGTGGCGCGGTTTTAGGGGCGGTGGGGGCTGGCGGCAAGGTGGGGTGGGTCCCAGCTGCCCGCTCAGACCTGCGGCTTTGCCGTAGTTGCTGCCTTGGGATCGACCGCGTGCGCTTTCTACTTCGAGCGTTCACATCCCTCAATCATCGTCGTGGTGATGGTGCCCGCCGGCGTATGCGCCGCCCTCCGGGTCAAAGGGGGCGTGCACCTCCGCCACGTGGCCGCCTAGGCCGCGGACCATGTCAGCGATCACGTGGTCGGCGCGGATGCGGATGTGGGTGCCGTCCAGCTGCATAGGCAGATGCCGGTTACCGAGGTGCCAGGCGATGCGCACTAGCCCGGCCGTGTCATGGGCGTGGATGTCCATCAGTGGCTCCGGCCGGGCGAGCACCTGAATGACGCCGCCGGACTCCAGCGCGAGGCCGTCACCCGCGCGCAGCCGCACGGCCTGCGGCAGGTCCACCAATACGGCCGCGCCGCTTTCGGTCGGCAGTACGATGCGGCGGCGGTGGCGGCGGTCGAAGTCGATCAGCACCCGGTCGGTCGCCTGCGACTCGTCCCACGTGCCGGCCGGCAATACGACGGTGGAGCGGTTCATGCGGTATGCTCCAGTAACGGCGGGCTGACGGGCGGCACCGGCTCGGCGTCACGCACAAACACCCGCTTGGCGACGGCGCCGATCGCGGCGGTGCTGAGCCCATCCACGGTGCCGCCGATCAATCCGCCCACCACAGGCACGAACTTACCCACATTCATCAGCCCGGCCCGTGCGGCCAGCTTCGCGCCCACCGCCCGGTTCACCGCGCGCAGCGCCGCACCCGACATTTGCAGCAGCATGGTGCGCGTGAGCGACGTGCCGGCGCTGATGCCCGCCGTTTTCAGCGCGTCGATCACTGCACCGCCCGCCAGGCACCCGATCGTCAAGGTCCGTACCTGCGCACTGCCCAAATCGTAGCCACGGGCGCGCGCGATCTCTTGCACCATGTGGATCTGGATCGCACTCACGCCGGCCACGTTGACCGGTAGCGAGATCGGCAGCGTGAACGCGCCACCCAAACCGGTCGTAAATCCCACCAGCCCAGCCTGTGCCGCCGCCCAGCGGATGGCACTATCCGCCGCATCCTCACTGCCCGGCGATACCGCCACGCTCTTTTTATTGGCCAGCACGCGGTCATAGACCCAGCTTAACCCCTCCCAGATCGTCTGTGCGGAAATGTCTTTCACGCCGGGCACTCCGTTCAGAACAGGAAGTAGCGCTGCGCCATGGGCAGCACCGTTGCGGGCTCGCACGTCAGCAGCACGCCGTCGGCGCGGACCTCATACGTTTCGGCGTCGACTTCGATCAAGGGCGTTGCGTCATTATGGATCATGCTGCGCTTGCCGATACCGCCGCGAGTGTTGCGCACCGCCGACAGAGTGCGCTGCAGGCCGAGCCGGTGGCCGATCCCGTCATCGAGCGCCGCCTGGCTCACGAAGGTGATGCAGGTCGCAGCCATGGCGGTGCCGTACTGCTGGAACATGGGCCGGTAATGCATCGGCTGCGGCGTGGGGATGCTGGCATTGGGGTCGCCCATTGGGGCCACGGCGATCATGCCGCCCTTCAACACCAGGTCCGGCTTCACGCCAAAGAACGCTGGGCTCCACAGCACGAGGTCGGCGAGCTTGCCGGGTTCGACGGAGCCTACCTCGTGGCTCAGCCCCTGCGCGATGGCGGGATTGATGGTGTATTTAGCCACGTAGCGTTTGATACGTGCGTTGTCCGCCGCGCCATCGCCCGGTGCCGAGCCACGCTGCTGCTTCATCTTATGCGCCGTCTGCCAGGTGCGTAGGATCACCTCGCCCACCCGGCCCATCGCCTGGCTGTCGGAGCTGATCATGCTGATGGCGCCTAGGTCGTGCAGGATATCTTCGGCCGCAATCGTCTCTCGCCTAATCCGGCTTTCAGCGAACGCCACGTCTTCCGGAATGGCCGGGTCCAGGTGATGGCAGACCATGAGCATGTCGAGGTGCTCATCGAGCGTGTTGAGCGTGTAGGGCCGGGTGGGGTTGGTGCTGCTGGGCAGGACGTTGGGGAGGCCGGCGATCTTGATGATGTCCGGCGCATGGCCCCCGCCGGCACCCTCGGTGTGGTAGGCGTGGATCGTGCGTCCCGCGAAGGCCCGGATCGTGTCTTCCACGAAGCCGCTTTCGTTCAGCGTGTCGCTGTGCAGCATGACCTGCACGTCGTGCGCGTCCGCGACCCGCAGCGCGCAGTCGATCGCGGCGGGGGTCGTACCCCAATCCTCGTGCAATTTGAGGCATGACGCGCCGGCGCGGATCATTTCCACGAGCGCTTCGGGCCGCGAGGCGTTGCCCTTGCCGGAGAAGCTTAGGTTGACCGGTAGGCCCTCGGCGGCCTGCAACATGCGGGCGAGGTGCCAGGGGCCGGGCGTGCAGGTAGTGGCGCTGGTGCCGGTGGCGGGCCCGGTGCCGCCACCGACCAGGGTGGTTACGCCCGACGCGATCGCTTCCTCGATCTGCTGCGGGCAGATGAAATGGATGTGGCTGTCGACGCCGCCCGCGGTCAGTATCTTGCCTTCGCCCGCAATGATCTCGGTACCCGGCCCGATCACGATGGTGACGCCGGGCTGCACGTCCGGGTTGCCAGCCTTGCCGATGGCGTGGATGCGTCCGTGCAGGATGGCAACGTCGGCTTTGACGATGCCCCAGTGGTCGATGATGAGCGCGTTGGTGATGACGGTATCCACCGCCCCTTCGGCCTGAGAGGCTTGGGACTGGCCCATGCCGTCGCGGATGACCTTGCCGCCGCCGAACTTCACTTCTTCGCCATAGATAGTGTGGTCGTGTTCGACTTCGGCAAAGAGGTTTGTGTCAGCCAGGCGTACACGGTCGCCCACGGTGGGGCCGTACATATCGGCGTAGGCCCGCCTCGTGATCTGTGTGGGGATGCTCACAGCGGACCGCTCACCTTACCTTGAAACCCATGCACCACCCGCGCCCCCCGGTATGGCACCAGCGCTACGGTGCGCGTCTGCCCCGGTTCGAACCGCACGGCCGTGCCGGCCGCCACGTCCAGCCGCTGGCCACGGGCGGCGGCGCGGTCGAAGTGCAGGGCTGCGTTGGTTTCGGCAAAATGATAGTGACTGCCGACCTGGATCGGGCGGTCGCCGGTGTTGGCGACGGTGATCTCCGTCCGGGGCTGGCCCTCGTTCAGCGCAATGGTGCCCGGTGCCGTGATGATCTCACCCGGTATTACCGGCCCCGCCTTCATCGTATCGGCTCGTGCACGGTGACGAGCTTCGTGCCGTCCGGGAAGGTCGCCTCCACCTGCACGTCGTGGATCATCTCGGCAATGCCGTCCATGACGTGCGCCCGGGTCAGCACGTGGGCGCCTGCTTCCATAAGGTCTGCTACGCTACGGCCATCGCGCGCCCCTTCCACCACAAAGTCGGCGATCAGCGCCACGGCTTCCGGATGGTTCAGCTTCACCCCACGCTCCAACCGGCGGCGAGCGACGGTGGCGGCCATGCTGATCAGCAGCTTATCCTTTTCACGCGGGGTCAGGTTCATTCAACACTCCCACACGCGGGGCACGGGACGGCCGCCACGCAACGTCGCCATCCCTGCCACAATTGCCCGGCGGAGGCACGCGCCATCTGACGCGACGATCCGGGCCGCCAGCACGCCGTCCTGCAGCGTGGCACCCGCGTCGAAGGGGGCGAGTGCAACGCGCAGCGCGTCCAGTAACTGGCCCGCCGCTGGCGCCGCATGCAGCAGCGTCGCCACCGCGCGCGCGCCGCCGCCACAGGCCGGGCGGTCCAGCAGCGCCTGCACCGGACCCATGAGCCGGGTCGCCTCTTGCCGGACCAGCCGCCCGCCGCGCCGCAGCACGATACGGTCGTGCAGCGATGCATTGATGACCGACTCACCCATCGCCGTACGCCCGAACACCAACGCCTCGACACCCAGAAACCAGCTATCCGTCGCCAGATCGACCGTCAGCACCCGGTCCAGCGCGCATTGGTTGAACAGGATCGTCTCCTGCGGCAGCCACTCCAGCGCGGCCCCGGCGGCCACGGTCACGGTGGTGCGCACATGGGCGGTGGTGCCGGGCAGGGCGCGGTAGAACCGTTCGGCCGCCTGCGTTGTGACCGTTGCCTGCGTGCCTGGCCCGGCGCCGATCTCTACCGCCAGCCGGTCCCCGCCCGCCACGCCGCCGGCCGTGTTGAGCAGCACCGTCTCGTGCCACGCGACCGGGCGAGGGAAGCGTGCCTTGAGGCAGCCCTGCTGGTATAAAACATCAAGGCTGGTCCGTGCGCCGCCCTTGAGCAACAGCCTCAGCTGGCCCCGGGCACGCTGATGCGACTGGCCAGCCAATTCCGTATTCCGTGCACCCGAAATTGCTCAGACCTTACTGGGACGAGAACATTTGAACACAGCCACGTCCGAGCCGCCACGCATCGTCGCCGCGCATCGTCGCCGCGCGGGATGACAGGTACGCCGGCCACCACAACCTTGCTACGCGTGCTCCGGCACACTCCGGACGCGGGGCTGTCTGCGCTGTGCCACAAGGCTTCCGGTCTTGGCGGGGCCAGCCCTCGCCAGACCGGTCGTCCCTGCACAGACTTGCAAGGCCCTGCGCCGTTACGCCAACCGGGCCTTATCCTTTTACCGCAGGCTTTGCAGCTTAGCCTGAGGCCGCCGGTTCGAGGCCCAACCGTGGGTTGCGTTCAATACAACTCTTGCTTGCATTCTAATCGATATGCTGCCGCAATACCGCCACCATGGAGGTATTCGGCAAAATGCTGAACACATCAATACAACCTTACATCGCAGTCGCGCACGATGATGGATGGACGGCGCACGCTGCGGTCACGTTGCTGAGCGTGCTGGAGCATACGCCACAGGCAAAGTTGTTTTCCCTCGTTCCGCGGGGCTTCAAACAGGCGGCGGCTCTTCAAAGAGCTGTGGGACCCCAGCTGACGATCGTCCCGATGGATCGTCGCGCCTTTGCCGGTCTCAAGCTTTGGGACGGAGGGCACGAGTCGACTTATTACCGGCTCGCGATCGGGTCTGTGCTGCCTGCGCCCCGGGTTCTATTTCTAGATTGCGATATGATCGTGCTGCAGGACGTGACGCCGCTTTGGCAGACTGACCTGGCCGGGGCGACTGTGGGTGCCGTGCCGGACGTGTCCGCGGCCGGCCGGCACCGGCTTGAGCTGCCGCACGGCGCTCCGTATTTTAATGCGGGCCTGCTGCTGATCGATCTGGACCGCTGGCGGCAAGAGGACGTCGGCTCTCAAGCGGCTTCTTGGGCGCGAAATAACCCGGACCGGCTGACATGGGGCGACCAATGTGCACTTAATTGGACCTTGAGGGATCGATGGCACGCGCTTGCGCCTGAGTGGAATATGCAATCCGCCCAATTTGGTCGCCAGACACGCTGGGGCTTCCGCTTCAGCCGCACACTGGCCGCGGTGCCCGGCCCGGCACCTGCCATCGTTCATTTTTCTAGCCCGCCCGCCTTTGGCCGCTTTGCGGATAGCGAGGGAAAGCCGTGGATGTTTCTGTGTGAACATCCGTTGCGGGATGCTTACCGGCGCATTGCTGCCCGGACCACGTGGGGTGCCCAGCCGCCGCCGGACCGGTACCCGCACAACCAGATCCGCCGGGCGTTGCGCCACCATGCCAGCTGGGCTTTGCCGGCCTACACTGCGCTGCGCCGGTTTATTTAAACCAGCCGCGCGGATCCCACGGTGTTCGCAGCTGGAGCCAGTGCAACGGTTCGGACCCGGTGCTCAGGCTGCGTTTGTACTGGCTGTCGCCGGCCATGAAGTCGTAACGCGTGACACCCTGCACGGCATACCAGGCCATGGCGGCGATATGACTCGATAGGCCCGGCCGTTGCATCGCCGTGGCAGAGTCATAGGCGAATGCGCTTTGGTAGGTGTGAACCGTGGCGCCCTGGCGGAAATTGTATAAATGGCCGATTGCGGCGCCGGCCGCGCTGATGCTGAGCAGGTCGACCGTACCCTCCGGCACGCCACGGGCGATGACGGCATGGTGGAACGCCAGCACGCCCGGCGCATGGAACGCCCCCGGCTGTCCCCTGGCACGCCAGGTTTTGGTATGCGCGTCGACTAATAGCTCAAACGCGCCGAGTGCCGCGTTGGCATCGGGCGCACGCTCGACCCGTAACGGCCCATAATCGCGGGCGGAGCGGGCAAGGCGCTGGCGCATGTTGCGGCTATGGGGGGCGGGGCGTGTCAGGTCGCAAAAAGGTGTGAGGCGGGTCTGCATGTGGGACACACGCCCCACCCCTCGCGCGGCCTGAAGCACCGCATCCAGCACGCCGGGCAGCACGACCGGGCGCATTGCCCGCAGCATGGCGCGGCACACATCGGTGCGGCCGGGGGCAAAAAGCGGCCCGTTATGCTCGATGAACACGCCGTCCAGCACCGGGTCGCCGGTTTGGGACAGATGCAGTGGGCCACGCCGCCCGGCCAACGCCAGGCCGACGGTTTGGCCGCTCTCCGTCGCCTCGATCAGAACTGGGTGTGGGAACGGGATCGCACCCATCCAGGTCCAGCGCTGAAAGAACGACGCACCGCACGTGGCGGCAAAGGCATCCCAGCGCGGGCCAAGCGCCGCCAGGCTGTCCGGGGTAAGCGGAGTTTGCGTCACCACGGAGGGCATGGCTCGGTTGTGCCGCCCTTTCCCCCGGGGGGCAAACCGGGCATGGGGTGGCGCATGCGTTTGGTGCTGACATCGTTACTATTGCCGCCCACGGGCCTGGCGGTCGCGGCTTTGCTATTTGCCGTGCTGGCCGCCCGCCCCGGCGTACGGCCCACGCGTCGGCGCGCAGCGGGCACGCTGGCCGGCTTGTGCCTGGTGGCGCTCGTGCTGCTGTCGTTGCCCGTGGTGTCGTCCAGCCTGCTGGCCGCGCTGGACGTGGGTGAGCCGGCGGATCGCGTCAGCGCGGCCGGGGCGGGCGCAATTGTCGTGCTGGGAGGTGACGTGGTGCGACTGCCCGGCGGCGGCCTGGCGCTGGGGCCGCTGTCGCTGGAGCGCCTGCGCGCCGGGGCCGCGCTACATCGCCGGACGGGGCTGCCGATCCTGGTCACGGGCGGTTTGGTCGACGGCACCGCCAGGCCGGTCGGTACGCTCATGGCCGAAAGCCTACGCGCCGACTTCGGTGTGCCGGTGCGCTGGAC
>JANONC010000201.1:0-3232 GCA_031420655.1 Rhodospirillales bacterium
ATCGGAGCGCCGGGGATGGAGGCCCTGCGTCGGGCCATTCCGGCCGATTCTGCCAACATCACCTGGCGGGTGCAGGAGTTCGACGGCCCGTACTGCCCGGTGCTGGACCTGTTGCGCGCCCTGCCCGACGCCGCCCCGGGCGGCCTGACGCTGCGGCAGGATGGCGGCCCGGCCCCGCTGCGGGATAATCAGGTGATCGCGTTGCAAGCTACCATGCCGGGCTTTGCCGGGTTCCTGCACGTCGCCTATGTGCAGCACGATGCCCTGGCTGGGGCGCCGACCGTGGCCCCGCTGATCCCCGGGCCGGGCTATCCAGCGCAGACCTTCCCAGCCCGGGCAGCAATCCCCCTCGGCACCCCGCGGGCGGGCTCGCCCGGCTGGACCGTCGGCCCCCCGTTCGGCACGGACATGATCGTCGCCGTCGCCAGCACGGCCCCGCTATTCGCCCGGCCGCTGCCGGACAGCCAGCCGCTGCCCGCCTACCTGTCCGGCCTGCAAGCCGCCATCGACGACCTGCGCCGGCGCGGCGGCACCGTGTCCGCCACCGTCGCCGTCCTGGAGACCCGGCCCGCCGGCCGCTGACGCCGGCGCGGCCGGACGGCATGTGCGGGACCCGGCACTGGGCCGGCGCCGGCCGGGACCACCGCCGCGTCGCGCAGCCAGCCCGGCGGCATCCCGGCCAGGAACCCCGCCCGGATTTGCGCCAGCCGGCCTGCCGGAATGCCGAGCTTCGCGGGGTCGAAGAACTGCGGGTCGGGCGTATGCATCAGGTAGGCCTGCATCTCGTTCCGCATTAGGTCTTCCAGCGCGGTGTCGTAGCCCTCCCCGGCCAGGTAGGTGCGGAACGCGGCGCGTTCGTCCGGCGCCAGCACCCCGCGCCAGACGGCGTCCACAAAGGCGGCGTAGGCGGGATTGGTGAAATACTCACCGTGCGACAGTTCGTGGTGCAGGATGGTGCCGCGGGCTTGGGGCGTCACGTCGTTGGCCGCTTCCGCCCGAACCACGGTGATCAGCGCCCCCAGCCCGTATGGCTCGGCTTGCGCCCGCTGCACCAGGCGGCGCAACTCCTGCTCCTCCGGGCGCAGGGCGACGCCATCCCGGTCGGCCAGCGCAAAGAACTGCACGGCATCGCTGCCGCGGTAGTCATGGCCGTAATAGTAGGTATCCGCGGTCGTACCGCTGGCCTGGATGGCGGCAGCCAGCTCCGCATCCCGCAACAGGCGGTCGTGCGGAACACCGCCCTTCTCGGCCCAGGCCGCCATACGGTTAAACATGCGGCCCTGTTCGGTCAGCGTGGGGAAGTCAATCACGACAACGGCAGGGTTGGCGGCGAAGCGCATAACGGTCCGGACGGCCGGGCTTTGGGCGCGCATGGCAGCCTCGGTGACGACCGGGATCGGTTCGGCAGGGATGGGCGCGGGAGCGGTGGGGATGGGTGCCATGGCAAGCGAGGGAGCCGGCTGCTTCCACAACCACACCCCGGCGGCGCCCGCACCCGATAGCACCAGCAACGCCACGGCGGCCAGCACGCCCGGCCCGGCGCCAGGCCGCCGGGCGCGCCGGGGCCGCAGGATCACGGTGTCATCGGAGTTCCGGGCCATGCGCGCCGGCAGCCAGTCGCTCAAGCGCCGAGGTTGATGACCTGCACTCGCCGGTTCTGCGGTTCCGCCGTGCCGGGCGGGGTCTGGACCAGCAGCCCGTCCTGTCCCATGCCAACAGCGTCCAGCCGTGAGGCGTCGATGCGGAAGCGCGACGCGAGGAACGTCACGACCGCCTGCGCCCGGCGCTCCGACAACGTCTTGTTCGCGTCGGGCTGGCCGGCCGTGTCCGTATGCCCCTCGATGCGGAAGCGGTAGCTGCCCAGCGCGCTGCTCGATAGGGCCCGGCCCAGCTCCGACAGGGTACGGACGGCCGCGGGCGTCAGCTCGGCGGAGTTGGTGGCAAACTGCACCGTCAGGTTCACGGACGGCGGCGCAGCGGGAGTGCTGACGGCGGGAAGTGCCCCGGGCCGGGCAGCGGTGGTGCGGGGTACCGGGACGCCGGCCGGCGCGGGCGCCATACGCGTGGGCGCAGCGGATTCCGGCACTGACTGGGCAGGGGTGACAGGGCGAATGCCCCGCGTGCCGCCCATCATGCCGCCGCTAGGCCGCAGCGAGTTGATGATCTGGTCCGCCGAGGGACTACCCTGGGCCCGCGCCCCGCTGGCTGTGACGACGAGCAGGGCGGCGAGGACGAAACTGCTTGGAGCCATGACGGGTGTTCTCCGGGGCGGTCGAAAATCGTCTATATTACGAAACGATACGCCAACTCGCATCGCTTGGCCACTAATCCTCTCGGGCCAGGGCATCCAGCGCCTGCGTCAGGCCGCGCGGCGAGAACGGCAGTCCCGCCGCGCGCCCGGCCCCATCCTGGAAGGTGATCCGCCCCGGCTCCGTCCAGCCACGCAGGCGATTCAGCGCCTCGTCGCCCAGCACGCCATCGGCAATACAGCCCGCTGGTAAGCAGCGGCGCCACGCCATCTCCAACACCGGCGCGTCCCCGTCGCGGCCCGTGGACACGGCGGGCACCGCCCCGAAGCCGACGCTGGGCGGCACCAGGATCGTGAGTTGAAGGGGTTGCCCCTTGCCCGGACGCCCGATCGCGACCTGCGCCACCGGCCGGTCCTCCCGCTGGATACCCTGCACCACCTCGCAGAACTGCTGCACCGGCGCGGCGCCGGCGCGGGTGCAGCGCAGCGTCCAATCCGCGAACACGGCCGTGGTCTGCTGCGGCGTGGCCGGCACGGATGCAGCGGCGGATGCGGGTGCGCTGGCCGCTGGCGCTTGCGGGCGGGCCTGCGCCGAGCGCGGCGGGGGCTGGGCCGCCCCTGGGCTTGGCAGGCCGGCAGCCAGGGACCCAGCCAGCACGAGCGCGACACGAGGGGAGATCATATCGTATCGGTAACACCGGCCAGGTTCTTGCCGCAAGCTGCAACGGGGCATCCCAAGGGTTGACCTCGGGCCGCGATGCCGCATGCTGGCCAGGCCAGACACCTGTCCGGCGAGGGGACGACCATGGGCCAGCCCGCCGCCCGCCTGGGCGATTTCGTGTTGCAGCTGGGGCCGCATTGCCACGCGCCCATACACCACCCCGCCCTGGTGCCAACTGCCGTGCCGCACCCGCCCATGCAGCTTCCCATCGTGTCCGGCGCGCCCACCGTGTTGATCGGCGGCAAGCCCGCGGCCCGGCTGAC
>JANONC010000202.1:0-2068 GCA_031420655.1 Rhodospirillales bacterium
TGGGCGGCACCGCGCGCCCGGTCATCAGGGAGGCCAGGGCCACGAACATGGCCACGCCCGCCGATGGCCCGTCCTTGGGCGTGGCGCCGGCGGGGACATGGACGTGCAGGTCGCCTTGCGCGAACAGCTCGGCTGCGATCCCCATGCCTGCGGCGCGGGCCTTCAGCAGGCTGAGCGCCGCCTGCGCGCTCTCCTTCATCACGTCGCCGAGCTGGCCCGTAAGCGTCAGCTTGCCCGCGCCGGGCGCCCGGCTGGCCTCGATGAACAGGATGTCGCCGCCCACCGGCGTCCAGGCCAGGCCGGTGGCAACGCCGGGCACGGAGGCATGTTGCGCCACGTCCGCGTCGAACCGGCGCGGCCCCAGGATGGCGGCGACCTCGTCGGGGCCGATGTGGATGGGGCCGATGTGGACCGGGCCGGGCGCGCCCTCGGCCACGCGCACCGCCACGTTGCGGAACACCGCGCCGACCTCGCGCTCCAGGTTCCGCACCCCGGCCTCGCGCGTGTAGCCGTCGATCAACAGGTTCAGCCCGGCGTCGTCCAGCTCCACCGCTGCATCAGCAAGGCCGTTCTGCTGCAACTGGCGAGGGACCAGGTGGCCGCGGGCGATGGCCACCTTCTCCTCGGCGGTGTAGCCGGACAGTTGCACCACCTCCATCCGGTCCCGCAACGGGCCGGGGATGGTGTCGAGCTGGTTGGCCGTCGCGATGAACAGCACGCGGCTGAGGTCGAACGGCACGCCCAGGTAGGCGTCCCGGAACGTCGCGTTCTGCGCGGGGTCAAGCACCTCCAGCAGGGCGGAGGCCGGGTCGCCCTGGAAGCCGCCGGCGCCCAGCTTGTCCATCTCGTCGAGCATTATCACGCAGTCCCGCTCGCCGGCGCGGCGGACGGCCTGCATGATGTTGCCCGGCAGCGCGCCGACATAGGTGCGGCGGTGGCCGCGTATCTCCGCCTCGTCGTGCACGCCGCCCAGGCTGACGCGCACGAAAGGGCGGCCGACCGCGCGGGCGATGCTTTGCCCGAGCGAGGTCTTGCCGACGCCGGGCGGGCCGACGAAGCACAGGATCGGCCCGCGGCCGTCCGGGTTCAACTTGCGGACGGCCAGGAACTCCAGGATGCGGCGCTTCACTTTCTCCAGCCCGTAATGGTCCCTGTCCAGCACCTGCCGCGCCGCGGCGATGTCGATGGGCGGCCCCGGCTCCAGCCGCCAGGGCAGCTCCGCCAGCGCCTCCAGGTAGGTGCGGACCATGCCGGCCTCCGCGGCGCCGTCCGGCATCCGTTGCAGGCGGCGCAGCTCGCGCCGGGCCTGCGCGGCCACGTCGTCCGGCATCCCGGCGGCGTCCAGCTTGCGCTGCAACTCCTCCAGCTCCGGTGCTGTGTCGTCGCCCTCGCCAAGCTCCTTCTGGATGGTCTTGAGCTGCTCGCGCAACAGGAACTCGCGCTGACGGCCATTCATCGCCGTGCGGGTCTGCTGTCCGATGTCGTGCGACAGGCGCAGCACCTCGTGCCGGTAGGCCAGGCGGGCGATCACGCGGTCCAGGCGGGGAAGCAGGTCCACCGTGTCCAGCACCTCCTGCTTGTCGGCTGGCGGCAGGTCCAGCAGGCCCGTCACGAAGTCGGCCAGGGCGCCAGGCCCGGTGATCGCCCCGACGGTCCCCACCAGCTCGGCAGGGGCCTCGATCAGCCGCAGCACCTCCCCGCTGCGCTCCTGCAGGTGGTGGAAGCGGGCGTCCACCTCGGGCGTGCCCCCGGCAGGTTCGGCGATGCGCTCCACTGCAATGAGGGACGCCTCGGGCCTGCCCTCCAGCCGGACCCGGCCGAGGCCCTGCACGATGGCGTTGTGCGACCCGTCGTGGCCGGTGAAGTAGCGCAGCAGCCGCGCCTCCGTGCCGATCCGGTGCAGGCCGGGCGGGTGCAGGTGGCCCAAGCCGGGTGTCCCGGCGCCGGGGGCTTCGTCCGGCGGCTCGCGCTGCAGCACGACGGCAACGTGCCGCTGGGTGCGGGCGGCGTCCTGCAACGCGGCGGCGGCGTCGGGCCGGGTGATGGACAGCGGCATCACCATGCCGGG
>JANONC010000203.1:0-3635 GCA_031420655.1 Rhodospirillales bacterium
GCCGGCACCATGCAGCAGCCGCAGATCCATGCGGCCCAGGGGACGAAGCGGGGCCGGGTGGCGCTACTGGCCGGCTGCGCACAGACCGTGCTGTCACCCAGCATTAACGAGGCCACGATCCGGCTGCTGACCCGGCTGGGCATCGAAGTGGTCATTGCGCCCAAAGTCGGCTGCTGCGGTGCCGTCACCCACCACATGGGCCGCCATGACCCGGCCACCGCCAGTGCGCGGGCGGCGATCGCCGGGTGGGATCAGGCGGGCGACCTCGACGCCATCATCGTCAATACCAGCGGCTGCGGCACGACGGTGAAGGATTACGGCTTTATGTTCCGGGCCGATCCGGACTGGCGCGACCGGGCAGAGCGTGTGTCGGCGCTGGCGATGGATGTGACGGAATACCTGACGCAAATTGGCTACGCGCCCACCCGCGCTGCCACCGGCTTGCGCGTGGCATACCACGCGGCCTGCAGCCTGCAACATGGCCAGCAAGTAACCAAGCCACCGAAAACGTTGTTGGCCGGCGCCGGGTTCAAGGTGCTGGAACCGGCGGAGGGGCACCTGTGTTGCGGCTCGGCCGGGACTTACAACCTGATGCAGCCCGTGATCGCCGGGCAGTTGCGGACGCGTAAACTGGGCAACATCGAAAAGCTGAAGCCCGACCTGATTGCGGCCGGTAACATTGGCTGCATCACGCAATTGTCGGGTGGGACGCCGGTTGTGCACACGGTCGAGTTGCTGGACTGGATGGCGGGCGGCCCCGTGCCAGCCGCGGTTGCTCGCCTCGTCCCGGCGTGATTCGGCTAGCGGCCGTACTGCTGATGCTGGCGGGGGCAGCCCGGGCAGAACCCGGCGTCGATACGCTTCTCACCACCCTGGCGACGGCGCTGGATGAGCGGGCCGCATTCGCGATCGAACAGCAAGTTCAGGCTGCTTGGCTGGCTGCGGTATCACCCGCGCCCCGGCTGTTGCTGACGCGGGCCGCGAAAGAGTTGGCAGAAGGCGACGCAAGTGCGGCGGCTGACACGTTCGACGCCGTACTGGACTTGACGCCGGATGCGGAGCCGGCCTGGCGCGGCCGGGCGCAGGCGCGCATGCGGCTGGGCGACCCAGCGGGCGCGATGCGGGATTTACAGGAAGCGTTGCGGCGTGAGAGCCGGGATTTTGCCGCTTTGCAGGACCTGTCACGGCTGGCCGAAGCGCGGCAGGACTGGCGCGGCGCCCTCTCGGCTTGGCAGTTGGTGCTAAAAGTGGACCCGCAAACGCCTGGCGGGCCGCGGCGCTTGCAGGATTTACGCCGCCACGCCCTCGGTGAGGCACTGTAGCAGCAACTTACAAAAGCGGGCGCAGACGGTCGGCCATCTGCTGGGGCGGCGTTTCGTGGGTGAAATTGGTCACGAACCGTCCGGTTCGGTCCATCACGTAAATGATGCTGCTATGGTCCATGTCATACCCATCCGCGGTTGGGTTACGGGCGGCATAGACGCGGTAGGCCCGCATGGCGTCTGCTATTGCGTCCGGTGTGCCGGACAGCGCCGCGATCGGTGCGCCGAACGGCGTCACATAGTCCTTCATTATCGCGGGTGTATCCCGTTGCGGGTCGACCGTGATGAACACCATCGCCAGGCCCCGGGCCTTGTCGCCGAGCAAGTCGGCGGCTGCGACCATGTCGGCCAATGCCGTCGGGCAGGCGTCTGGGCAGTGAGTGTAACCAAAATAGACGAGCATGACCCGGCCCCGGAAATCCCGGTCAGTTACGGTCTTGCCGGCTCCATCGACCAATGCGAACGGTCCGCCGATCGGCACAACCGGCTCGTCCTGCAGCGCCATGTACCCAGCCGTGCCACCCAGCGCCACCGCCAGCAGGGCAGCGGGCACCAACAAAACAGCCTGCCGCCGGGTTATCAGCGGGCTGGCCCCGTTGCCGTCGCGGGCTGTACGACGGCTACGATGTCGAGCGGCGGCGCGTGTTCGAATGTCAAACGCAACGGCACTTCGTCACCGGGCTTCAGCTGGGCTTTCAGGCCCATCAGCATGATGTGCAGGCCGCCCGGGGCCAAGCGCACCATCTGTCCGGCCGCCAGCGGAATACCCGGCGCTTCACGCATCTTCATTACGGTACCGTCCATAGTCATGCCATGGACCCGCACCTGTGCGGCGACGGGGGAAGACGCTGCAATTAGCCTGTCCGCACTGGGGGAGTTGAGGGTGACGTAAGCGGCCCCCACGTCCTGCCGCGGCGCAGTTGCACGCGACCATGCACCCTCTGCAGCGACCTGCGCCAGCGCAGGGGTGACAAGGCTGGCAAGGGCGGCGACGACGAGCTTCATGAACCACAATATAGGAGGGTGGCCTGGCGACCGGAAGAGCGGTCAAATTGCGGGACAGCCCAGCGTCAGTCTCTTTTCCACTCGGAAAAATATGGTATAGCAGCGACAACCCTGAATTGGGGATTGCTGGAGGATGCCGTTCATGAACCGTCGCACTGTCCTGGGCTCAACGCTTGCGCTGTCTGCGCTGCTTGCCACGTCCGCCCTTGCGCAGGAGCCGATCAAAATTGGCATCAGCGGCCCATTTACCGGTGGGTCGTCCAGCATGGGCGTGTCGATGCGGGATGGCGTAAAACTGGCGATCACCGAGATCAACAAAGCCGGCGGCGTGCTGGGCCGGCCGCTGGTGGGCGTGGAGCGCGACGACGAAGCGCGCAACGAACTGGGCGTACAGATTGCGCAGGAGCTTATCAACAAGGAAAAGGTGGTCGCGACCGTCGGGTTCATCAACACCGGCGTCGCCTTGGCGGCGCAGCGCTTCTATCAAGAAGCGGAAATTCCCGTGTTCAACAACGTCGCCACCGGTACAGTGATCACGCAGCAATTTGCGGCACAAAAGGAAAAGAATAACTATATTTTCCGTAATGCTGCAAATGACATCATCCAGTCTGCGATGATTGTCGACGAGGCAATTACGCGCCGCGGTTTTAAGAAGCCTGCCATCCTGGCCGACAGCACTAACTACGGTCAGCTGGGCCGTGAGGATCTGGTGCGCGCTTTGGCGGCCAAAGGAGTGAAGCCGGTCGCCGAAGAAAAGTTCAACATCAAGGACACGGACATGACCGCGCAACTGCTGCGCGCGAAAGAGGCCGGGGCCGATGTGATTTTGACCTACGGCATCGGGCCGGAGCTGGCGCAGATTGCCAATGGCCAAGCGAAGCTTGGTTGGAAAGTGCCGTTAATCGGCAGCTGGACGCTGAGCATGAGCAGCTTTATCGACACCTCGGGCCCGAATGGCGACGGGGCCGTGATGCCGCAAACCTTCGTGCAGTTGCCGAATACGCCCAAGCGCAAGGCTTTCATCGAGGCATACCAGGCCGCCTATAAGATCGAGCGGATGCCGAGCCCGGTCTCGGCCGCACAGGGCTATGACAGCATTTATCTACTCGCCGCCGCCATCAAGCAGGCCGGCAGCACGGACGGCCGCAAGATGCGTGAGGCGCTGGAGAACCTGGATACGAAGGTCGATGGCGTGATCACCGTCTATGATCACCCGTTTACGGCGACCGATCATGAGGCGATCAGCAATAACATCCCTGTGTTCGGTCTGGTCAAAAATGGCCGGGTTGTGCCGGCGCATGACGAAGA
>JANONC010000204.1:0-4823 GCA_031420655.1 Rhodospirillales bacterium
ACCCTTGCGCTGGAGAACGGACCGGCAAACGAAACTGGCACGACCGTGCTGGGAACCCGTCCCACGCTCAACACCGCGGCGGTGACGCTGACGGGAGCGACACCGGCACCCGTCCCGGTCCCCACGCCCGCCCCGGCCGGCGCCGATACGCTGGTGCTGAACCTGTCCGAAGATGCCTACCTTGGCGATGCGCAGGCGGTCATCACCATCGACGGCGTTGTGCAAGGCGGGCCCCGCACCATCACCGCCTTGAGGAGCCTCGGTCAGGGCCAGGACGTGTCCATCACCGGCAGCTTCGGCAACAGCACCCACGTCGTGAGCGTGTCGTTTATCAACGATGCCTATGGCGGCACCCCAATGCTGGACCGCAATCTGTACCTGAACAGCATCAAGCTGAATGGTAGTCCCGTTGCCGGTGCGTCAAAGACGTTCATGGCCAATGGCAACGCAGATTTTAGCTTCGGCGCTGCTTCACCAACGCCTACGCCGGTTCCCGTGCCCGTCCCGGTCCCCACGCCCGCCCCGGCCGGCCCCGATACGCTGGTGCTGAACCTGTCCGAAGATGCCTACCTTGGCGATGCGCAGGCGGTAATCACCATCGACGGCGTTGTGCAAGGCGGGCCCCGCACCATCACCGCCTTAAGGAGCCTCGGCCAGGGCCAGGACGTGTCCATCACCGGCAGCTTCGGCAACAGCACCCACGTCGTGAGCGTGTCGTTTATCAACGATGCCTACGGCGGCACCGCCCTGACCGACCGCAATCTGTACCTGAACAGCATCAAGCTGAACGGTAGTCCCGTGGCCGGTGCGTCAAAGACGTTCATGGCCAATGGCAACGCAGATTTTAGCTTCGGCGCTGCTTCACCAACGCCTACGCCGGTTCCCGTGCCTGTTCCGGTGCCAATCCCAACCCCAACCCCAGCGCCAACCCCAAGCCCGATCACCTACGCCCTCGAGGGGCCGACGTGGTCGCCTGGACCCATCACCTGGGCGTTCGAGAACAACAATCTGCCAAGCGACACCTCGTACCCGTTCAGCAACCCAATCGGGACGTACCAAAGCACGGTCCTCGCTGCCTTTACGAAGTGGGGCAGTGTCGCCAACATACCCCTGCAACAGGTTGCCGACACCAGCAACTTGCTGACCGCGCCGGACATCCGGATTGGCTTTAGCAAGCTCAACACCGGCGGCACCGGCACAATTGGCTTGACCAGCTATCGCTACAGCACCGGCACCGTATCCATCTTTGCCAACGATACCATGGTCCGGCTGGAAGATCCGTCAGAACTCGCGGTAACAGCCGCTGGCGGTTACTCCGGCACCGGTGCCACACTGTACCAGGTCGCGCTGCACGAGATTGGGCACGCGCTAGGCCTGGGGCATTCGTCCGACCCGAACTCGGTCATGTACGGAGTTGTGAGCGGATCCAATCAGGATCTCAATACTGGCGACATCGCAGGGATGCAGGCGATCTATGGCACTACCCCGGTCAAGGTCGCAGCCACCACGACCACCTCGCCCGCAGCCACCATCGACGTCTCGAGCCTGGGTCAGCAGCAACTGGCCGATGTCACCAGCAGCCTGCTCGCCCCCCTGAGCTCGGCCGCAGCGCCACTGACCGTGGCCAGCGCGCCGGCCCCGTTGCTGTACGACATCGACGCGACGCACACGATCCTACTGCCGCTCGCCGCGTAGTGCCCTATCCCGGCCAGGCTCATGCCTGGCCGGGCCCTTCACCCAACGACCTTAGCGGGCCAGCGCAGCCGTCACACGGCGGGCAAAGGCGGCCGGGTCGGGCGGTAGCTCGCCATCTTGCACCCTGGCCAAATCCAGCAAGGTCCACGCCGCCTCCGACACGTCCATACCCGCCGCCACCTGCGCCGCCAGCGCATGCACCACCGGGTGCCGCGGGTTGACTTCGAGCGTAGGCGGCAGCGCAAAGCTCTCACGGTTGGCGCGGCGCATCAGGCGTTGCATCTGTAAATCGGGGCCGGACATCGCGGCCGCCAGCACGACGGCGCTATCGGTCAACCGGTCCGTCGCGCGCACGTCCGCCACCGCGTCGCCCAATGCGGCCTTCAGCGCCGGCAGCAAGGCACTCATGTCTGCCGCCTCACCCGCTGGAACCTCCGGCAAGGCCAACTTCGACAAGTCGGCCGCACCTTGGCTCACGCTGCGCAGGGTTTTGCCGTCCCAGGTCGCTAGCCGCTCCGGCCAAAACGCGTCGACCTGGTCGGTCATCAGCAGCACCTCGACCCCCCGGGCACGAAATCCCTCGACCTGGCTAGATCCCGCCAGCGCCGCCGCATTGTCGCCCACCAGGAAATAGATCGCCTCCTGCTCCGGCTTCATGCGGGCCACATAGGCGTCGAGCGTCGTCCAACCCTCGGCCCCGGACGACTTGAACCGCATCAGCCCGGCCAGCGCCTGCCGGTGCTCATGATCCTCCCACACGCCCTCTTTCAGCGTCGCGCCAAACGCTTGCCAGAAAGTGTCGAAGCCATCCTCGCCCGCACGGGACTTCAGTTCCGACAAAACCCGGTTCGTCACGGCCTTACGAATGCGGGTCAGCACCGGGCTCGATTGAAGCATCTCCCGGCTCACGTTGAGCGGGAGGTCCTCGGTATCCACCACACCCACCACGAACCGCGCCCACGCCGGCAGCAGCGCCGCTTCGTCGGTAATGAACATGCGCCGCACGTGCAGCCGCACCCGGCTCTCACGCGGGCCATCGACCGGTCCAAATGGCGCGGAACCCGGGATGAACAGCAGCGCCGAGAACTCGTTTGTACCTTCCGCCTGCCAATGCAGGGTGGCCCACGGCTCATCGAACGGGTGGCCGAGGCGGTGATAGAACTCGGTGTATTGCTCCGGCGTAACGTCGGCCCGGCGCTTGCGCCACAGCGCCGTGCCCTCATTGGCAGGCTGCGCCTCACCATCCTTTTCGACCGTGATCGGCACCGTAATGTGGTCCGCCCACTTGCGAATGATGGTCTGCAGCCGCAACGGCTCCAGGAACTCGGCCGCGTCGTCCTTCATATGCATCACGATCGTCGTACCGGCCGCTTCGCGCGTGGCGGGGGCCAGGGTGAAGGCGCCGGTGCCGTCCGACTCCCACTGCCAGGCCTCGTCCGTGCCAGCCCGGCGGCTCGTGACCGTCACCCGGTCCGCCACCATGAACGCCGAGTAGAACCCCACACCGAACTGCCCGATCAGCGAGGGCTTGTCATCACCCACCGCCGCCTCGCCAAACCTGCGTGTGCCAGACCGTGCGATGGTGCCGAGGTTGTCTGCCAGCTCCGTCTTGCTCATGCCGACGCCGGCATCGTCGATCGTCAGCGTGCGGGTGGCCAGGTCTGGCCGGATGCGGATGCTGCTATTTTCGGGGCCGGTCAGCGCCGGGTCGGTGAGCGCCTCAAACCGGCGGCGGTCCGTCGCGTCCGCCGCGTTGGCCACCAGTTCGCGCAAGAAAATCTCGCGGTCCGAGTAAAGCGCATGCACGACAAGGTCGAGCAGTCGGCCAACTTCGGCGCTGAACTCATGGCGTTCGATCTGGTCGCTCATCGGATGCTCCATATACTTGATGGCCGGGTATGCTTTGGCGTTCTGAGGTTTGCAACGCGAGCCTAGGCAACGTCGCCTCAACACCGGTCTTCCAACCGTCTATCGGAGCGGTGGATGGAGTTCGTTCGTCGCGGCCAGAATAAATGCCGGTTCCCCGGCCCTTACTCCTCCGTGTCCGCGCCGCTGCCCCGTCCGCTTACGCCCGCGCGGCTGGGGGCGGCGCTGCCCGGCCGGACAGTGCGGGACATGGCCGCGATCTCGTCGTCGTCCTGCTCCTCGGTCGGCTGGTTGGCCGGGGGCTCCTCCGCCCGTTCCTGCAAAACGGCGACCACTGCGCCGGGGTCGACCCGGTCTGCGGCGGCAAATAACCGTTCTGCTTCGTCCGCGTCGCCATTCGCCTCGGCGGCAATTGCTTGCTCGGCAAGCTGCCGAGCCGTCAGGTGGCGGACACCTTCGCCATCGGGTGCTACGTCGTCGTCACTCATGCCAGGTCCTCCGGCGTGTCAACGCGATAATGCGCCCCGGGGTTGCGCCAAACGGCTGCAAACTCAAACCGTCCGGCGCCGTTGGGAGCGTACAGGAGGAATGATGGACCAGATTACGCTCTCCCCGCACGACCCGCTTCCCGAGGGGCCCGACCGCCGCGTCGTGCTGTTGCGCCGGTTCGATGAGGACGCGCCCAGTGGAACCCATATCGAGTTGCGGCTGGAAGGCGGGCAGCAGGGAACGGAGGCGGTGCAGCCGCATGACCCGTCCGGATTACCACTGAGCTGGGACGCCGCGATCGAGGCTGCGACCAAGGTGGCTGTCAGCGAGCGACTGAGCCGGATCTATATCGTCGACCGCACCGCTGGACCACGGGAGCAGATCGTGTTGCAGCACGGCGGCGACCACAGCGCCGAGATGGAGCAGCTGACCGACACGGATCCGGACGATGGTGAAACCGGGCCGGACATGCGCGACCG
The DNA here is from genome assembly GCA_031420655.1 of Rhodospirillales bacterium. Lineage (GTDB taxonomy): Bacteria > Pseudomonadota > Alphaproteobacteria > Acetobacterales > Acetobacteraceae > JANPPS01. Next base: position 4,530 of record JANONC010000204.1, read on the forward strand.
GCGCCCCTAAACCCGCCCCAATGTGGCCACAACCCCACTCTAAACCTTCATTCGCCAGCAACATTTCATCACGGCTCTGTGATGAAAGTGGCGCTGGCCTGGTACAGGTTCATTGCCATACCCCGGCATCAGCCTATGTCTGCACAGCTTTAACCGGTCCGCATTCAGCGTGGCCATGACAAGAAGAGATCCCCTCATGCCTGACACCGGGCTCGACGCCTCCATTACCGGCCGCCGTCTTGGCGTGCTCATCGTGGGTCTGGGCGGCGCGGTCGCCACCACGGCCGCTGCAGG
>JANONC010000205.1:0-7648 GCA_031420655.1 Rhodospirillales bacterium
TGCTGCGCCGGGCAGTGGAATGTCTGCAAGCGGATGGCGAGCGGGCCGGCGCGGCGCTGGGCGACGAGCTGCGTGCGGGCTGCCCGGCGGATGTGTTCGGTTAGAGGCTGCCAGACCGACTTGGCCGGGGTTTGCAGTCCAACGCCAAACCTCAGCAGCACCGGATCGCCCTTCGACAAGTTAACGGCGTACGGAAAAACCAGGCGACATTGATAGTATGTGGGCCGCCGTGCGCGCCGCCCCACTGCAAGGTCCGTTCGTGCTGAGCTTGTCGGAGGACACCAGACAAGGGCCGCCGTCAGCTCAAGGCCCCACCGTCACCGCCAGCCTCATCCTTGGGTGGATCCCGCACAGCACGGTAAACTGACCCGGCGTCGTGAACCGTACTGGCGTGCGGGCGCCGGGCTGTTGTTCGCCGATGTCGAAGCTGAACCGGTCATCGATCAGAAAGGCGTGGTGTAGCAACTGGCCGTCATCGTTGACGAACTGCACCGTTTCGCCCCGCCGCAGCGTGACGCTGGCCGGGTCGAACTTGCGGCCGCGTTGCGCGACCTCGGGCACCGGTGCCGCGCCTAGCAAGAGCAGACAGGCAATAAGGACCCGCTTCATTCGATAATCTCCGTCGACGATGGGGCAAGGCGGGCGAGAAGCCGGTTTTGTGTCGCGAATGGCACGCCCGCCTCGTCCATCGCGTCCTGCAGGTTTTCTACAAGCGCGTTCATGTGACGGGGCCGCAAGCCAAGCCCCTCATGCGCCGCGCGCATCGAGCGGCCAGGGTAGCGGCACGGACCGTCGCTGACCTGGCATAGGTAAGCGACCAGCAGCACGTGCAGCCGTTCCCGGTCGGCTTCGTCAAACGTGCTGGCGATGCGCGGGTCGGCATAGCTGCGGCGCAGCAGGCCGCTGGTGATACGTTCGATCGACGGTCTGCCACCCAAATCGTCATACAGCGCCGCCCGGGCCGGCGAAGCGGCCAGCAGCGCGGCAAGAACCAGCGCCCGCATCAAAACCCTACCTGGGCGCTCAGCTGCACGCCCGATTGATGCTTACGGGTCGCGACGGTGCCGAGATCGACGTAGGCGAGCGTGGCCGTCACGGTCTTGGTCGGGAACCAGGCGACGAAGGCGTCGACCCAGGTGCCAGCCCGCGTGGCATGGAGCGCGTTGGGCTGTGTCCGCACCTCGGCACCGAGCGCGATGGTCCGGCGTGGTAGCCAGGCGAAAGAGGCTTCGAACGCCGGGCGGTAGCTGTCGCTGGTTGGGCCGCCGAAGCCGAGCAGGCCCGTTTCGTTGGCACGCGTCAGGCGGATTGTGGCGTTCAGCAGCACGCTATGCTCCAGCAGCAATTTGGTGGCGGACACGTAGACGTCGGTTCCTTGGTGACTGCGCGCGCCAAACGCGCCGACCAGCGCGGCCCGTTCGTTGACCTTGTACTGGACCCCCAACGCGATCTGCGGCAGCCAGGGCGAGCCATACACGACGTCTCCGGCCAGGCGGAGTTTCAGGCCGACGATGTCCAGCCGGATGGTGGTGCCGCGGCCAATGCCGAGCCCCTGCCCAGCCCGGCCCGTGTCGAGCACCTGGCGCGTGTAGGACAGCTCGGCCCGGTCAAACAGCCCCATTGCCACGCCCGCGGCGGCCAACTTGAAGTCGGACAGGCGGACGACGGTGCCATGCAGCGTACCGCCCACGGAGTCGGCCGTGCCGTAGCCTGCGATGGTCGCCCACGGCACGACGCCGCCACCGGATGCGCCCTCGACCGACGGTACGCCCGCGGTGCCGCGTAACCGTCCGCTATCGGCCATAACGGTCTGGGCATGCACTACTGGGACATACGGGACGCAACAGGCCAACATGACCCATGGGGCGGCATTGGCGCTTTGCATGCGGGCACTGTGCCAGCCGCGCCTTAATGAGCCGTTGCATCGCCGTAGTCAGGTTTGTTTAACGCTTTGCGGTCATCGTTCGTCCCATGAGCAATGGCCAGCACAACAGGGTGCGTTGGATCGCGGCGTTACGGCGGTTGCGGCCGGCGGTGCGGGCCGTCACGCAGGCGCGGGCCACCATCCGGGTCAAGATCGTGCTGGCCTTCCTCGCCACCGCCACGCTGACGACGGCTTTCGGCGCCTATGCGGTGCACAATATCGGCGTGACGGGCGGCCTGATGACCGCGACGTTCGACCAGGTGCTGATCTCGCTCGACTATGCCCGGGCCGCAGCGGCAGATTTCGCGGGGCTGCAGGCCGCTATGGCCCGGCAGCAGGCGACCGGCACGCCGGCCGAACCGTCAATCGGCGCGCTGGCCGTGCAGGTGCAGGATGATTTGCGCATCGCGGCCGAGCGTTCATTGTCGGCAGACGCGCGTGTCGCAGCGGGCCAGGCCACGGCGGCGCTCGCTGCATTCATGGATGCGATCGGCACCCAGCCCGGCCTGCCCGTCGCCTGGAGCGTGCTCGACCGCCATGCCGCGCAGGTGAACGACAGTGTCGATCAGCTGGTGAACCTTACCTCCGGCGATGGGTTCCGGCACCGGCAGGCGGCGAAGGCGCTTATTGTCCAAAGCCGGCTCGTCGACGGGGTGGCGACCATGGTGCTGGTGCTGGTATCCGCCCTGGTGGCCGTGCTGCTGTCGCGCCAGATCATGGGTCCGGTGCGGGCCGCTTGCGCCGCCGCGCGCCGGATCGCGGCCGGAGAGTGGGCGGCAAGCATCCCTGCGCACCTGACGCGGGGCCGGGACGAACTCGGCGCGCTACTGGCCGCCATGGAGATAATGCGGGCCAACATCGCCACAATGCTGGCGCAGGAGGTCTCGCTGCGCCGGGTGGCGCAAATTCGGCTGGCGGACGCGATCGGCACCTCGCGTGAGGGCGTGCTGGTGGTGGATGCGGCCGGCGCCGTCGTTGTCGCAAATCCGCGTCTGATCAAGCTGTTCCCCGCCCTGGCTGCGCCCTGCCTGCCGGACGTGCTGGCCCTGGAGCCGCTGCTGGGGTGCGCAGGTGACATTTGCCTGCCCGGCGGCACCTGGCTCCGCATTAGCCGGAGCGAGACGCAGGATGGTGGTGCCGTCGCCATCTACAGCGACATCACAGCGCTCAAGCAGCGTGAGTGGGAGCTGCAATCGACCAACGAATGTTTCGACGCCGCGCTGAGCAATATGTCGCAGGGCCTGTGCCTGTTCGATGCACAGGATCGGCTGCGAGTGAGCAACCCGCAGTTTGCCGCTCTCTACGGCATAGACCCGGCGCTGCTGCGGCCCGGCACGCCCTATACCTGGATCATGGCGGCCAAGACGGCGCTGGGCCAGATGACGGAGTCGGATGCGGCGGCCCATGCTGCGCTGCGTTTGGGAGCCGGACCCGGCGCGTTCCTGCATCATCTGCCGGACGGCCGGGCGATCGCCATCTCGCACGAGCCACTGCCGGGCGGAGGATGGGTCCGCACGTATGAGGATGTGAGCGAGCGCCGCCGGGCGGAGGCGCAGGTGCACCACCTGGCGCGGCACGACGCGGTCACAGGCCTGCCGAACCGCCTCGTGCTGGCCGAGCATGTGGAGCAAGCCGCAGCCCGTCCGCGCGCCGGCTTTGCCTTGCTGGCGCTTGGCCTGCACGATTTCAAAATCGTGAGCGATATGTTCGGCTATGCCGTGGCGGACGCCGTGCTGCGCCGGGTGGCGGAGCGGCTGGTGGCCGCCATGGGCGACGGCGACCTAGCTACCCGGCCCGGAACGGACGAGTTCGCGGTGCTGCTGACCAACGTGCGCACACCCGAAGAGGCGAGTACGCGCGCCGCACAGCTGCAGAACGCAATGGCTGCGCCCTTCACGATCGAGGGGCGTGACGTGGCCATCGGCATCAGCCTCGGCATCGCGCTCGCGCCTGCCGATGGCGACACATGCGACCCGCTGCTCCGTCATGCCGACTTGGCGCTGGACCGGGCGCGGACGGAGGGGCGCAACACGTTCCGGTTTTTTGAAACCGCCATGGACGAGCGGCTTCAAGGCCGGCGGCAGCTGGAGGCGGATTTGCAGCACGCGCTCGCCCGCGATGAGCTCGAGCTATTCTACCAACCCTGTGTCGACCTGGCAGCCGGCCGGGTGTGCGGGTTTGAGGCTTTGCTGCGTTGGCGTCACCCGGAACGCGGCATGGTGCCGCCGGGCGCGTTCATCCCAGTGGCGGAAGCGAGTGGCCTAATCGTTGCCATCGGCGCCTGGGTCGTGCATCGCGCGTGTCAGGAGGCAGTGAAGTGGCCGGCCGGCTTGCGCGTCGCCGTCAACGTGTCACCCCTGCAATTCGCAAGCCCGGCGCTGCTGGAGTGTGTCGCCAGTGCGCTCGCCCGCTCCGGCCTGGCCCCTGCGCGGCTCGAGCTTGAGGTGACAGAGACGGTTCTGTTGCGCGACGATGGCGCCACGCGTGCGACGTTGCATCAGTTGCGCGCCCTTGGTTTGCGGATTGCGATGGACGATTTCGGCACCGGCTATTCCTCGCTCAGCTATCTCCGCAGCTTTCCGTTCGACAAGATCAAAATCGACCAATCGTTTGTACGCAGCTTGCACGATGCGCCGGGTTCCGCAGCCATCATCCGCGCAATCACCGGGCTGGGCACGACGCTAGGCATGCGGACGACTGTGGAAGGGGTGGAGACGTCGGCGGAGCTCGACGCCGTGCGGGCGGCGGGCTGCGACGAAATCCAGGGCTATTTCTTTAGCCGGCCGGTGCCGGCCGGGCAGGTGGCGGAGTTGGTCGACGATATCTCTGGCCGTTTACGGGTGCCGGCGCAGCCCGCCGTGCCGTTGCCAACGGCACCTCATGCACGTGCAGCAAGGCCCACCCCCGCGGCCGCCAGTGCCATTCCGGCCATCTGAACCGGCACCAGCGTCTCGCCAAACAGCAGCCAGGCCGTGAGCGCGGCGACAGGCGGGACGAGGTAGAATAACGACGTTACCCCGGCGACGGCACCGCGCCGGATGAGCGTCAACAACAACCAAGTGGCGCCCACCGATAATCCTAGCACCGCCCAGACCAGGCCGGACCATGCCTGCCAACTACCGTCGAAGTGGCCTGTCTCCAACAGCAAGGCAGCCGGGATCATGAGCGCGGCCGCTCCCAGAAATTGAATGCAGGCGGTGGTACGCAAGTCGCCGGTTCCGGTGTGCTTCTGCCACAGCGTACCAAAGGTAATGGCGAACATTGAGCCCACGCAGACGACGGCCGGAACCAGTACGGGCGCACCCCTCAGTTGCGGTGCCAGCACCAGAACGGCGCCCAGGAAGCCCAAGATGATACCCGCCCAGCGCCGGGGCGGCACACGCTCGCCCAGCAAGGGAAACGCCAGTGCCGCTGTCAGCAACGGCTGCAGTCCGGTAATGAGCGCCGCCGTCCCGGCCGGCAAGCCGTGGCGGACGGCCCAGAACACGCCACCCAGATAGATAGCCTGCATCAGCACGCCCGTGACGGCGGCGTTGAACCAGCCCCGTGGGGTGCGCGGCCATACGGCCCCGGTCAGTGCTGATAAAATAGCGAATGCGACGGCGCTGGCCGCTATCCGGATGGCAAGGAACGTCAGCGGGTCGGCATGCGGTGCAACAAACCGGGCCGTCAGAAAGCCCGTGGTCCAGATCAGGACAAATAGGATAGGGAGGAGCACTGGCCTACCTTAAGCCCTGCCCGGCGTTTGGGGGAGGGTTGGGCGGACGGCAGTCCCTGCTAAAAGAAACACCCACTCCGGCCCTTACCCGGACGGGGTGGAGCGTTAGAAAACCACGACCGTGCGAATGCTTTCGCCGGACGCCATGAGGTCGAACGCTTCGTTGATGCGTTCGAGCGGAAGGGTGTGGGTGATCAGGTCGTCGATGTTAATGCGGCCATCCATGTACCAATCGACGATACGGGGTACGTCCGTACGGCCCCGCGCGCCACCGAAGGCGCTGCCCTGCCAAACCCGGCCCGTGACCAGCTGGAACGGGCGCGTGCTGATTTCCACCCCGCCGGCCGCCACGCCGATGATGGTGCTTTTGCCCCATCCTTTATGGGCGCATTCCAGCGCCTGGCGCATCAGGGTCGTGTTACCCACGCACTCGAAACTATGGTCTGCGCCGCCGCCCGTCAGCTCGACCAAATGGGCCACGATGTCCCCCGGCACGTCGCGCGGGTTGACGAAGTGGGTCAGGCCGAACTGCCGGGCGAGGGTTTCGCGCGCCGGGTTCAGGTCCACGCCCACGATCTGGCTGGCCCCGGCCATGCGGGCACCCTGCACGACATTCAGGCCGATGCCGCCCAGGCCGAACACGACGACCGTCTCGCCTACCTGCACCTTGGCCGTGAACAGCACCGCGCCCACGCCCGTGGTGACGCCGCAGCCGATGTAGCAGGCCTTGTCGAACGGCGCGTCCGTCCGGATCTTGGCCAGGCTGATTTCCGGCAGGACCGTGAAGTTGGCGAACGTGCTGCAGCCCATGTAGTGCAGGATGGGCTTGCCCTTGAAGCTGAAGCGGCTGGTGCCGTCCGGCATGACGCCCCGGCCCTGGGTGGTGCGTATTTTCTGACAGAGGTTGGTCTTGCGGCTGAGGCAATAGCTACATTCCCGGCACTCGGGCGTATAGAGCGGGATGACGTGGTCGCCCGGCACCACGCTGGTCACACCCGGCCCACATTCACGCACGACGCCCGCACCTTCATGGCCGAGGATGGCGGGAAATAGGCCTTCCGGGTCTTGGCCGGACAGGGTGTATTTGTCGGTATGGCACACGCCGGTCGCCATAATCTCGATCAGCACTTCGCCATGGCGGGGCCCGTCGAGTTGAACGGTTTCGATCTCCAACGGCTGCCCGGCGGCAAAGGCGATGGCGGCGCGGACGTCCATGGTATGTTCTCTCAGCGTGTGTATTGTGTATAGCGCGGGGCGAGCTAGTGCGCGAACTCCGGTTCGTACCGCATCAGGAGGCGCTTCACGCTCTCAAGGTGTAGGCGCGCACTCTCTGGGTCGCCTTCGCGCATTTGGGCGGCGGCTATGCGGGCGATGGCCGGGTCGATGGGGCGGAGCGGCCGGCCGGTGCTGAGCGCTTTCACCTGCACCTCGGCTGCTCGTTCCAAGTAATACAGGTCGTCCCACGCCTCGGCGATCGTCGGTCCCGTCACGATCACGCCGTGGTTGCGCAGGAACACCACGTCGGCGTTGCCCAGGGTCGCCGCGAGGCGGTCGCCTTCGGTCTCATCGAGCGCCAGGCCGTTATAGCTGTCGTCGGTCGCGGTCCGGCCATAGAATTTGAGTGCCGTTTGACCGGCCCAGGCTAGCGGCTCACCTTCCGTCATGCACAGCGCGGTGGCGTAAGGCATGTGCGTGTGGAATGCGGCGCGGGCGCGGGGCAGGCGATGGTGTAGCCGGGCGTGAATATAGAACGCCGTTGCTTCGGGCTTGCCGTCACCGTCCACGACGTGGCCATGAAAGTCGCAGACGAGCAGGCTCGAAGCGGTGATCTCGCAAAAGGCGAGGCCGTACGGGTTGACCAGAAACAAATCGTCGCGGCCGGGGACGAGGGCGGAGAAGTGGTTGCAGATACCTTCTTCAAGCCCAAGGCGCGCGGCCATCCGGAAGCAGGCGGCAAGGTCAATCCGGGCCTGACGCAGGGCGGGCTGGTCAATCGGGGGCTGGTT
>JANONC010000206.1:0-1936 GCA_031420655.1 Rhodospirillales bacterium
GCGGCGTGACCGGGCCATGCGTCCGTACGATCTGGGTCCCGGCAGCGCTGAAATCGTTGCGCGGGCGCCGGATAAACCCTGAGAGCGTCGTTGGCGAATCGTGCCACCATCGCTACGAGCAGCCTTACCGCAGTTGCTCCAAGCCGCGTGGTGCTGTGTTTGACAAGGGATGGCGATGAAACCGTATGGGCCGGCTTACGCGATGCTGGCCGTGCTGGGTCTTGCCACCCCGGCCTGGGCTGCTGGGCCACCCGGTGACCGGTTCGGTATCGCTTTGCAGGAGCCCAACGGGGTTTGCCTATACACCGATACGCGGCTGCGCCCCGGTTCCACGGTGGTCATCGTCATCCCGTTACCACCGCAGGATGCTGCAACGGCCTATGCGGTCTATTTTGGGCCGGGCTGCGCTGGCAGCAGCGGGCGGGTGGGCGTACGCCTGGTGCCCCCGGGAGTCATGGGTAGAAACACGATCGCGCTCGCCGTCTTTGGCCCGGGGGCAGGTGCGACCGTGACAGACGGCTCGGCGCTGGTCAGGGCCGGCACGGACACACCGTACACGGTCCGGATCTGCTCGTCGGACAAGGGCGTGCACCTCACCGCATGGCTGGGCGCACCATTGCAGGGGCAGCGCGTCTACCACGGCGTCGTGGCTCGCCCACGCACGGGTGAGCCGGATTGCACGGCCGCCGAAGAGGCTGAGCCGGGTTAGCCCTTCTTTAATTCTGCAGGCTTGTGCACGGCTTCCTTACCGGACTTGTCCGACTTTACCAGGTACTCCGGCGCGTCCTCCGTCGGCTTGGCCACATGGCTTTTGACCCGGGTTTCGCTGGTCACCTTCTTCTCCACCTTGCCGTGGGTTTCGCCCTGCGGCGTGTTCCAAGTCACCTTGTCCCCGGGCTTGAGTTCCTTGGTCATGCTGGTTCCTCGTGCCTGATAAACGGTAAAACCATCCGCCGGTTCACCCAAACAAAAACGGCCGCCTACGTTTCCGCAGGCGGCCGCTTAGGGGGCAAAAAGGCCGTTAGGCGTCCGTGCCCGCCTGGTTGCGGCGACGGATGGCGGCACCCAGGATATCGCCCAGGGACGCGCCACTGTCGGTCGTGCCGAACTCCTCGATGGCGGCCTTGTCTTCCTCCACTTCCTTGCCCTTGATCGTCAGTTGCAACTTGCGTGCGGCACGGTCGATGCCGGTAACCTTGGCATCCACCTTCTCGCCCACGCTGAACCGGTCCGGCCGCTGATCGGACTTGTCGCGCGCCAGCTCGGCCCGGCGGATGAAGCCGGTCAGCACGTCGTCCACCTTCACTTCGATCCCGTTGGCCTGCACCGCGGTCACGACGCAGGTTACGATATCATTCTTGTTCACGCGGCTCAGCGTATCGGCGGCCGGGTCGGCGTTCAGTTGCTTGATGCCGAGGCTGATGCGCTCCTTCTCGACATCCACATCAAGCACCTTGGCCGTGACCATGGCGCCCTTTTCGTACTTGGTGATGGCTTGCTCACCCTGCTCATCCCAGCTGATGTCGGACATGTGGACCATGCCGTCGATGTCCGCCGTGATGCCAATGAACAGCCCGAACTCGGTGATGTTGCGCACCTCGCCCTCGACCGTGGAGCCCACGGGGTGCTGGTCCAGGAACTCTTCCCACGGATTGCGCTGCACCTGCTTGATGCCCAGGCTGATGCGCCGCTTGCTGCTGTCAACGTCCAGCACCAGCACGTCCACTTCCTGGCTGGTCGCCACGATCTTGCCGGGGTGTACGTTCTTTTTGGTCCAGCTCATCTCGCTCACATGGACCAGGCCTTCGACGCCCGGTTCCAGCTCTACGAACGCGCCGTAATCCGTGATGTTGGTCACGCGGCCCGAGTACTTGGCACCCGGCGGATACTTCGCCGCCACACCCTCCCACGGATCGGCCTCCAGCTGCTTCATGCC
>JANONC010000207.1:0-1650 GCA_031420655.1 Rhodospirillales bacterium
CCCGCATCTGCAGGTCTACCGGCCGCAGCTGACATCGGTTCTGTCGATCATGAACCGGGTGACCGGCATCGCTATCTCGGCCGGCACGCTGTTGCTGGTGTGGTGGCTGGTTGCTGCCGCTAGTGGGCCGTCGGCCTATCAGACCGTCAGTGACTTTTTGGGGTCGTTCGTGGGCCTCTTTGTACTGTTCGGCTGGACGGGGTCGCTGATGTATCATTTCTTCGCGAGCCTCCGGCATCTGGCGTGGGATGCAGGGTTTGGCTATTCGCTGCCGCAAATGCGGATCACGGGCCTGGCAGCTGTGTTCGCCACAGGCGTCAGTACAATACTGATCTGGGCCGTGGGCCTACTGGTGCTACGATGAAAGAGTCGATTTCGATCCGGGATCGCCGCAGCCCGCTCGGCCGGGCCCGCGGGCTTGGTGCGGGCGGCGGACTGCACCACTGGCTGGCAATGAAGGTCACGAGCCTGGCGCTCGTGCCGCTCACCCTGTGGTTTATCTATGCCATGCTGCTCCTGGCCGGACGGCCGCAGGAGGATGTGGCGGCCTGGGCAAGCCACCCGGTCAACGCCGCGTTGCTGCTCGCGCTGGTGGTGATGACGTTCCATCACATGGCGCTGGGTTTGCAAGTCGTGCTGGAGGATTATGTACATGACAAGCGTGCGCGGGCTCTGTCGATCCTCGGCGTCAAGGCTATATCGGGACTACTGGGGCTGATGGCTGCTGTAGCGGTGCTGAAGCTGGCTCTAATTTGAAGGCGATCCTCTGATGAACGCGATGTCCAAGCCGTCCAGCACTTACAACGTCATCGACCACACGTATGACGTGATCGTGGTGGGCGCGGGCGGCGCCGGCCTGCGGGCGACGCTCGGCATGGGCGCGGCCGGGTTAAAGACGGCGTGCCTGTCAAAGGTGTTTCCGACCCGCTCCCACACGGTCGCGGCGCAGGGCGGCATTGGCGCAGCACTGGGCAACATGGGCGAGGACGACTGGCGCTGGCACATGTACGACACCGTGAAGGGGTCGGACTGGCTGGGCGACCAGGACGCGATTGAGTACATGTGTCGCGAGGCAATTCCGGCCGTTTATGAGCTCGAGCATTACGGCGTACCATTCAGCCGCACGGACGACGGCCGCATCTACCAGCGCCCGTTTGGCGGTCACATGAAGGATTACGGTGCCACCCCGGCCATGCGCGCCTGCGCCGCCGCCGACCGCACCGGCCATGCCATCCTTCACACGCTGTACCAGCAATCGCTGAAGCATGAGGTCGAGTTCTTCGTCGAGTACATCGCACTTGACCTGATTATGGACGAAGAGGGTGCCTGCCGCGGTGTGATGGCTTGGTGTCTCGAAGACGGCTCCATGCACCGGTTTCGCGCGCAGACGACTGTGCTGGCGACCGGCGGCTACGGCCGCGCCTATTTCAGTTGCACCAGCGCCCACACGTGCACCGGTGACGGCGGCGGCATGGCCATTCGCGCCGGCATTCCGATGCAGGATATGGAGTTCGTGCAGTTCCACCCGACTGGTATCTACGGCTCCGGCTGCCTGATCACCGAAGGGAGCCGCGGCGAAGGCGGGTACCTGACCAACTCCGAGGGTGAGCGGTTTATGGAGCGGTATGCGCCCACCGCCAAGGACTTGGC
>JANONC010000208.1:0-6419 GCA_031420655.1 Rhodospirillales bacterium
GAAGTGAATAAAGCGCAGCGGCGCCTGGTTCACGAACCATCCCTGCGGCGTGGGATAGACCGGCCGTTCCAGCACATTCCAATAGGCGACGTTGTAACCCGGATGCCGCAGCACGCTCACGCGGTTCATCAGCGCGGGAAACAGATCGGCCCATTTCTGGTCGACAAACAGGCCGGCCTGCAGGTCGATGCGGCAATCCTGCTCCAGCCGGCCGGCCCACCAGCCCAGCATGGCGCGCGTCTCGTGACTTTCGGCCAGCGCCAAAAAGCCCAGATTGTATATGCCAAATTGCAGCATCGCCTGATCCGCTGCATGCCACGGTTGGCTACTGGGCTGCACGATGTGCGGGGTCATGACAGCATGCGCCCCAGCGTCCAGCATGCGCTCCAGCTCGTTCATCCGTGACACAATCAGGATGTCCGGATCCATATAGACGATGGCCGCACCCGGGTTCTGGTCCATCAGCACCTGAAACACCAATGGTTTGATGGCGGTGCAGAATTCGGTCACATTATAGCGCGCCGCCATGCCCCAGACCCGCGTGTCGCGCAGCGCTGGCAAGGGCAGCACCTCGAACGGCAACGTCGCGTGATCGAACCCGTCGTCGATATCGCACAGCGCCAACACGAAACGGGCCTCGGGATGGTGCCGCATCAGGCTGCCGTGCAGCGCCACCGCGTAGGCGATGAAGTTACGGGCCGCGATGGTGAAGACGACCATGCGCGTTTCGCTCAAAGCGGCTCCTCGTTCTCGAATGGCGGGGCGGTGCGGTTGGCGACCTGCAGCGCCTGCGCGTCGGCGTCGTATTGGTGATAGATGCGGCGCAATAATGGTACGGGCTGCACGGGCGCCCGGGGCCGGGCACCGGAAGAAACTTCAGCCGCGCAGGCACGGCGGACCACGAACTCGATCGCACACTCACCGGTTGGCGTCCGTGTCTGATCGATCCGGGGAAGATCGTAGCGATAGGTCGAGTCGAGCAGCTCGACCCGCTCCGTCCGCGCGTCCGGGCCAAGGCCGGCCAACAGGCTGAGCAGGTTCAGCGACCGGGAACTCCAGCTCGTTTCCTTGTTGATCGTGAACGTCCATTTGTGGTCGGCATTGAAGGTGCTGGGAAACGCGCCCTGTTCATACAAATCCTCGTCCGGGACGGTGATGATCAGATAGCCGCCGGGACGGACGATACGCATCCAGTGGCGCAGCGCCGCGGCCGGGTCCGGCAGGTGTTCGAGGCAATGGCTGGAATGCACGAAGTCGAAGCTCGCGTCGGGCACACCGGCCATGTGCTGCGCGTCGCCATCCTCGATGTCCCAGGTGCGTACGCTACGCAACAATGGAAACAACCCAGTATACAACGCCAGCGGATCGGGCTTACCGCCAATGTCGATGCCGTCACCTACAAAGTAGCGGCGGGCGAAGTTGGGTTGGGATAGGCGGCGGGGAATGGCCTTGCTGCACTCTTTCACACGCCCACGGCCTTTTTGTAACGCGCCCGCACCGCCCGGGCCGAGAAACGGTTTTGCACCGCCCGCTTTGCCTGCGCCGAGAGCTGTCCAAGGCGCTTCGTGTCGTCATAGAGCGCCAGCACGGCGGAGGCGAGGGCATCAGGATCGTCTGCCACTACGAACCCGGCCCCGTCCAGGCCAATCCCCTCCGCCGCCACCGGGGTCACCACTGCAGGCACGCCGGCCGCCAGGCTCGTAATCAACTTCATCTTCACGCCCGCGCCATAGCGCAACGGCGCGATCGTGAGCCGCATCGTGTCAAGGAACGCATCGAGGTCCTCGATACGGCCGTGGATAACGACATTTGCGCTGGCATAGGCCGCGAACTCCGGCGGCGACGCGCTACCGACCACGTGCAGCACGATATCCGGGCGCGACGCGGTGATGCGGGGCCAGATATCGGTGCACAGGAAATGGACGGCGTCGACATTAGGCTGGTGGCCGTACCCGCCAATGAACGCCACGCCCGCCCGCTGTGCCGCGCGGTAAGGCGCGGGCGGACGATTGGCGAACTCCGGATCGACCTGCACGACCTGGGCACCAAGGCCCTCGGCCACCAGCAACGCTTGCTCGTGCTGCGACACGACAACGGTGCAGTCCGCTCCCGCCACCAGGGCCAGCTCACGCGCCTGGGTCCGCGCCGCGGTTTCCTGCGCCTGGGATTCGCCACTCAGGGCGGCCGCACGCGCTTCACGCAGAAAATGCAGGTCACCCGGGTGAAAGATCAGCCGGGCGGTGGGCCAGCGGGCGCGCAGGGCTTCCATGAAGCGTCCGCCGCTGGTGTGACGGGCCATGACGATGACGGCGAACTCGTCAGGCGTGGCGGCGATATACTCCGCCGTGCTGGGGGCAAAGGGCGCTTGCTGCACCACAATGCCGCGGTCCGCCACCGAGCGTACCAGGGCCGGGTCCGCATCCAGTTCCGCATCCGGCACAAGCGTCACGTCGTAGCCGAAGCCTTGGTACATGGTCATCAGTTGCAGCGCGTAATACGACCCGGCGTCGAAGCTGACACGGGGCACGATGCTTTCGATAAACAGCACCCGTGGCCGCGACCCTGGGGTGTCATGGGCGATGGGCGGCGCATCGGGGCCGCCGACGGTCGCGGCCAGGTCGGTCGCTTGGGCGCCGGGCTGGAGCGTGGCCGCTGCGCTCAACGTCAGGAACGCGCCGGCCAGCGACTGGTCCGGGTCGAGCGTCGCGAGCGCCTGAGGCGACGGCAGCGCCAGCACCGGGCCAGCGGTGCGGATCGTGGTCACTGCATTCAGCGCGGGCTCCAGCGGATCGGCACCCGCACCACGCGGGCCAGCCCCGGCGCTGCGCACGTCACCCGCGCGGTCCAGGACGACTGGATGGCTGGGCGCGGTGGCAATGAGCCGGTGTAGGTCGGCATGCGCCATGAACGCGGCACCGGACAGCAGCACGACTGGGCCGGTCGCGGTTTGCGCCCAGTCGCGCAACGCCGCCAAGTCTGGCAGTTCCACGGCGTGGTTCTCCAGCACGGCCAGCTGTGCCCGCCGCGCCTCGGCATCGGGCGGGCCGAGCAGGATGATGGATGCCCCAACCGGGCCGGACCCGCCCCGGGCACCGATGATCTGCGGCGCAACCGGCCCGGCCATGGGGGCCAGTACCCCATGCCCATGCAACAGCGCGTGCCGCATCGGGCTGCCACCCTGCCCCACCATGAACCGGCTGCGATAGCGGCGCGGCCGGAACTCGGGCGCAGCGGCGCGATGCTGGGCCTCGCCGGTTTCGACGTAATGCCGGAACGGGTTGGGGACTGCGCCGGGATTGAGGGCGCAGTAGAACGCTGGGGCAAATAACGGATTGGGCCGGCGGCCCTGACGCTCACCCACCGTCACGTAATGCAGGAGCGGTGCCAGCCCGGGCGGGGTGGGACCATAGCCGGCGCTGTCGAACAGCGGGTGCGGCGCGTGTCCGTCGCGCCAGCCTTGCCGGAGGTAGTGCAAAAGCGCCGGGCCCGTGACGCCGGTGCGCGCGCGATACCCGGCCTCATCCACCAACCAGAACGGGTCTGCCGGATTGGGATGGTCGAGGTAGTGGAGCAGCGGCAAACCCTCGAACGGGCCGGTCCCGCTTTGATACAGCGCCGGATCGAACAGAGGATGCGGCGCGTACACGCCCTCCCCGGCCAGGTAGTGAGCGATCGGCTCCACGGCGCCGGCCTGGGCCCGGTAGTACGCGGGGGCGATCAGCGGGTGGGGGTGCGTGTCTTCCGTCCAGCCAAACTGAACATAGTGCGCAAGCGGCTCGGCCTTACGCGCCACCACATCCGGCCGCTGCGCGAGGTAATAACTTGGGTCGAACAGCCGGTGGGGCGCCAGCCCTTGCGCGTGGCCGTGCAGTACGTAATGCGCGAACGGGTCCATGCCCGGCGGCACCTGGGGGCTCTGCGCCAAATAATAGCTGCGGTCGAACAATGCGTGCGGCGATTGGCCCGTCGCCGCCCAGCCTGCCAGCGGATCGCCGTGCGGCACCAGGGCGCGCATGCGGCCCATGTCGAATAGCGGATGCGGCGCGGTGCCAAGCTGCCAGCCACCGTCCTGCCAGTACCCAAAGGGCTCCACATCGGCCGGCCATCCCGCGCCGGCCTGCCAAATGGCATAGCCCGGATCGAACAACGGATGCGGCTGCGAGCCCTCGCGCCAGCCAAACGTGACGTAATGCCGCAGCAGGTCGGCATGCGACCCCACGAGGTCCGGACGGGTTGCGTTGTAATAGGATGCATCGAACAGCGGCGCTGCGCTCTCCTCCGGCCCTTTCGGTTGGGCGATTGTCATGCTGGGCGCGACATCCTTTGACTGGCCGGGGTGCCCGGGCCGTGGCACATCATAGCGATGTGATGAATTGGCAAAAGGCCGGATGAAACAGTTCGATTACGTGATCGTGGGTGCCGGGGCCGCAGGGTGCGTGCTGGCCGCGCGGCTAACCGAGGATCCACAAACGACCGTCTGCCTGCTGGAGGCGGGGCCGCCCGACACCAACCGCTGGATCCGTATGCCGGCCGGGTTCACCGAAACCCTGTTCGACCCGGACGTGACCTGGCCATTCAAGACGGTGCCCACAGCGCATACTGGCGGCCGCGCCATCTCAACAACCGTCGGGCGCACCCTGGGCGGATCAAGCGCCATAAACGGCATGATCTATAACCGCGGCCAGCCGGCTGACTTCGACAGCTGGGCGCAGCGCGGCAACCGCGGCTGGTGCTATACCGACGTGCTGCCGTACTTCCAGCGCAGTGAGCGGCGCGAGGGCGGCGATCCGGACGTGCGCGGCAAGGACGGGGCCATCCCGGTGACGGACCAGGACTGGATCCACCCGGTGTCGGAAGCGTTCATCGCCGGCTGCATCGGCCTGGGGATCCCGCGCAACCCGGATTACAACAGCGGCACGCAGGCGGGCGTCGGCTATTTCCAGCGCACGATCGAGGGCGGCCGGCGGGTGAGTGCGGCGCGGGGATACCTGACCGACGCCAAGACCCGGCCGAACCTCGAAATCCTCACCAACGCCCGGGCTTATGCCATCGTTTGGGATGGCCAGCGCGCCGTGGGCGTGCGCACCCGGGCCGCGCGCGACGCCCCGTCCCGCACGGTGATGGCCCGGCGTGAGGTGCTGGTGTGCGCTGGCACCGTCAACACCGCACGGCTGCTGCAGCTGTCGGGCATCGGCCCGGCCCCGGTGCTGGAGCGGTTGGGCGTTGCACCCGTCGCCGTGCTGCCGGCCGGGCAAAACCTGCGGGACCACTACGCCATCCGCTTCGTGATGCGCGCCCGCCGTGGCACCACAACGCTCAATGAACTCGCCCGCGGCCCCCGGCTGTTGCTGGAAGGGGCGCGCTGGGCACTGGGCCGGCCGAGCATTCTGGGCACCTCCCCCTCGCACGTGCACGTCTTTGCCAATGGGTATGACCCGCCCGGTACGGCCCATCCCGGCCCGCCCAACCTGCAATGCGTGTTCACGCCGGGCAGCTATGCCGCCGGGCGCACCTATATATTGGACAACTACCCCGGCGTGACCGCAGGGGCATGGCCGCACCGCCCCGAAAGCACCGGCACCGTGGAGGCGATCAGTACCGACGTGTTCGATGACCCGACTGTGCAGCCCAACTACCTGTCCCACCCGGAAGACCAGCGGCTGACCCTGGCCGGCATGCGCCTGGTGCGCCAAATGCTGCGCACGCCGGAGCTTGCACCGTTTCTGGAAACCGAAACCCTGCCCGGCCGGCACCTGACCACGGATGACGAGCTGATGGACTTTGCGCGCCAGACCGGCACCACGACCTACCATCTGATTGGCACAGCCCGCATGGGCCCGGCGTCGGACCCCACCAGCGTGGTCGATGACCGGCTGCGCGTGCATGGGGTCCAGGGTCTGCGCGTGATCGACGCCTCCATCATGCCGTCCATGCCGTCCGCCAACACCTATGCCAGCACGCTCATGATTGCCGAGCGTGCGTCCGATTTCCTGCGCGGCCGCGTAGCGTGAGGCCCTGCTTGTGAGACTGGGCGTCGATGTCGGTGGCACCAAGATCGAGGTGGCGCGGCTGGACGCAGCAGGGGCCATCACCTATCGCCACCGCGTGCCCACGCCCGGGACGTATACGGAGATTATTGGAGCCATCACGGCATTGGTGCATGACGCGGACCCCGGCGGCCAGTTCAGCGTGGGCGTCGGCATTCCCGGCACCCTCAGCCCGGCAACCGGCGTGGTCAAGAACGCCAACACGCAGGCTCTTATCGGCCACGCGATGGATCGCGATCTGGCGGAGGCGCTGGGCCGTCCGGTGCGGATCGAAAACGATGCGAATTGCTTTGCACTCAGCGAGGCGGTGGACGGGGCCGGGGCCGGGGCGCGCTGCGTGTTCGGCGTGATTATCGGCACCGGCTGCGGCGG
>JANONC010000209.1:0-22032 GCA_031420655.1 Rhodospirillales bacterium
CGCAGGTCGCCCTCGTTCACCTGCACATCGACCTCCTCGGCCTCCGGCAGCACGGCGACAGTGACGGTCGAGGTGTGGATGCGGCCCTGGCTTTCGGTCGCCGGCACGCGTTGCACCCGGTGCACGCCGCTTTCGTACTTGAGGCGTGCAAACACGTTGCGACCGTTGATCTCGGCCACACCCTCCTTAATACCGCCCAGCCCGGTGTCGGCGTACTCCAGCACCTCGACTTTCCAACCCTTGGACTCGGCATATTTGGTGTACATCTGGAACAATTCGGCTGCGAACAGGCCTGCTTCGTCGCCCCCCGCGGCCGGGCGGATTTCGAGGATGGCGGAGCGGGCGTCGGCCTCATCGCGCGGCAGCAGCGCCAGGCGGATTTCATGGCGCAGCGCGGGTAGCCGGTCCTTCAGCTCATAAAGCTCAGCCTCGGCCAAAGCGCGCATTTCCGGATCGGCCAGCATGCCCTCTGCGTCGGCATGCGCCCGCTCCGCCTCCCGCAATTCGCCGATGCGGGTCACGATCGGGTCGAGCTCCGCCAACTCCTTGCTGGCCTTGGAGTAGCCGTCGCCGCCGATACCTTCGCTCAACTTGGCGTTCAGCTC
The DNA here is from genome assembly GCA_031420655.1 of Rhodospirillales bacterium. Lineage (GTDB taxonomy): Bacteria > Pseudomonadota > Alphaproteobacteria > Acetobacterales > Acetobacteraceae > JANPPS01. The sequence continues at coordinate 606 of JANONC010000209.1, forward strand.
GGCTGCCCGGCCGACGATACGGTCGAGCTTGTAGTCCAGGCTGCCGCTCATCGCAGGTGCGCCGCGACCTGGTCGAGCGCCACTTCCATTTGCGTGCCGGTGCCGAGGTCTTTGACCTGCGCCACGCCCCGTGCCAGCTCATCCGACCCGATCAGGACGGCTGCCCGGGCGCCGATGCGGTTGGCGCGCTCCATGCGCTGTTTCATGCGGCCTTTATACGCCATTTCCGCCCGCACACCCCCGGCGCGCAGCTGGATCAGCACGGCGGCGGCGGCGGCCTCCTCGGCCGGGCTGAGCGGAATGACGGCGACGGGGGCGGGTGACGCCGGTGGTGCGGCCATCAGCATGGACAGCCGCTCGATCCCCGCGGCCCAGCCTACGGCGGGAGTGGCCGGCCCGCCCATTTGCTGCACCAGGCCATCGTAGCGCCCGCCCGCCATGACAGTGCCTTGCGCGCCCAACTGGGTCGTCACGAACTCGAACGCCGTGTGGCTGTAATAATCCAGGCCGCGGACGATGCGGGGGTTTTCAGTGAACGGCACGCCAAACCGGGCCAGGCTTTCGCGCAGCCCGTCATAGAATGCGGCGGCCTCCGGCGTCAGCGATGGCAGAATGGTAGGCGCGCCGGCCACTAGCGCGCGGTCGCCCGGGTCCTTGCTGTCCAGGATACGCAGCGGGTTGCGCGCCAGCCGGTCCTGGCTTTCAGCCGAAAGGGCATTTTGATGCTCTGTGAAGTACACCACCAGCGCCGCCCGGTAGGCGTTCCTGCTCGCGGCGTCGCCCAGAGTGTTGACTTCCAGCGTGACGCCGTCGCTCACGCCTAGGCGCTGCAGGATGTCCCAGCCCAGTGCGATGATCTCGGCGTCCGCCAGCGGCTCAGCTGGGCCGATCAACTCCGCGCCGATCTGGTGAAACTGGCGATAGCGGCCCTTTTGCGGACGCTCGTACCGGAACATCGGCCCGGCGTAGAACACCTTCGCCGGGAGGGATTGCGTAAGGCCGTTGCTGACCAGCGCCCGGCAGATCCCGGCCGTGCCTTCGGGTCGCAGCGTGACGCTGTCCCCGCCCCGGTCGGCGAAGCTGTACATTTCCTTCGTCACCACGTCCGACGTGTCGCCCAGCGTGCGGGCGAACACCGACGTATCTTCCAGGATCGGCGTCGCCCACTCCTCAAATCCGTACAGGGCAGCGGTGGTGCGTGCGGTGCCCACCACATGGGCGTAGCGCCGCTGATCGTCGCCGATCAGGTCCTTCATGCCGCGAACGGGTTGAGGTTCAGGCATTTGCGTTTTCCCCCCTCACCGCAAGCGGGAGAGGACTTTTATATTCTCTCACTCGGCCGCGACGGGAATGGGTGCCGCCGCCGCGGCCAGCTCCGCAGCACGACGCTCCACTTGCTCGACGATGTGCTCCACCATGTCGCCGCTCTCGATCGTATGGTCCGTGCGGCCGGCGTGATAGACCATGTGCTTGCCCGCGCCGCCGCCGGTTACGCCAATATCGGTCATCAACGCCTCACCAGGGCCATTGACCACGCAGCCGATGATGCTGAGCGTGATCGGCGTCCTGATATGCGCCAGCCGCTCCTCCAGCGCCGCCACCGTCTGGATCACGTTAAACCCCTGCCGGGCACAGCTCGGGCAGCTGATGATCTTCACGCCGCGGTGGCGGATCCCGAGCGACTTCAGGATGTCCCACCCGACGCTGACTTCCTCTTCCGGCTCCGCCGACAGCGACACACGCAGCGTATCGCCCACCCCGGCCCATAGCAGGCTACCGAGCCCGATCGAACTCTTGACCGTGCCGGCCCGCTTCGTCCCAGCCTCGGTAATGCCAATATGCAGCGGATGGTCGCACTGCTCGGCCAGCTGCTGATAGGCGGCCACGGCCATGAACACGTCAGACGCCTTAACGCTGATCTTGAACTCGTGAAAATCGTGATCTTGCAAGATCTTCGCATGCTCCAAGGCGCTTTCGACCAGCGCCTCCGGGTTCGGCTCGCCATACTTTTCCAGCAAATGCCGCTCGAGCGAGCCGGCGTTCACGCCGATCCGCATGCTGCAGCCATGGTCGCGCGCGGCTTTCACCACCTCGCGCACCCGGTCCGCGCTGCCGATGTTACCCGGGTTGATGCGCAGGCATGCGGCGCCCGACTGCGCGGCCTCGATCGCGCGGCGGTAGTGGAAATGAATGTCGGCGACAATCGGCACGTTCACCTGGCGCACGATATCCTTCAGCGCCAGCGCACTCTCCTGATCCGGGCAGGATACCCGGACGATGTCGACGCCCGCTTCCTCACTCCGCCGGATTTGCGCAACCGTCGCCGCCACATCGGTCGTGAGCGTGTTGGTCATGGTCTGCACCGTGATCGGCGCCCCGCCGCCCACCGGCACGTTGCCCACCATGATCTGGCGCGACGTACGGCGTTCAATATGCTGATAGGGACGATAGCTGCTCATGCTCGGCTCCGGATTGGTCTGGCCGCTGAAACGTGGTCGTGCAGTGGCCGGGTTGCGAGGCTTAGCGGACGCCGTTGTATGGAATGGCAGGAGGCACCTGGGCGGCGGGCCCCGATGCGGTGGAGGCCGGGGTGGTTGGGGCCGGGGCGGGCCGGGGCGGCGAGCGCGGCGCGGCGAAGACGGCCCCGGGTTTGAGGGCGTCCGCATCCAGTGCAATATCGCGCCGCACCACGCCGGCGGCTCCTTGCACGACGCTGGCGACACCGTCGATCACGATCTCGGTCCCGGCCGCATTGCCGGTCGTGAGCAGAAGGGTTTGCCCGCGCGGCACCGGCCAGCTCTCACCGGCGCGCATGACGCGGTTCAGTAAGACGCCACCCTGGCGCTCTTTGACCTGAATATAAGAATCCGACTTCATCCGCAGCATCACCCGGCTCGTATCTGCCGTCGGCGCCAACGCGGACGGTACGAGAGTGGACGGCCCGAGTGTGGACGGCAAGAGTGTGGACGGTATGGCGGTTGACGGCACGGGCGGCGTCACGGGTGCGGCGAATACGGGTGCCGGTGCGTAGGCCGGGCTTGAAATAGCGGCCGTTCCACCCGGCGGTAAAATAGACGCGACCTGGGGCGACGGGTTGGACACGGGCCGGGTTGGCTCCGCCAGCGGGGCCAGCCGCTCCGGCACGGCCGACACCGTTTCGGACGGGGAGCTTGCATCGCCCGAATAGCGGTACCAGGCGGCATAGCTGCCCACGATCAGCAGCAAGCCGAGCATGATCGCTGCCCCGACCGGCACTCCACGCTCTGGAACCGGGGCCGGGAACGCCAGTTCGGTTTTCCGGTTGACCTCTTGCGCTTCGGTCCGGAAGCGGCGGCTGATTTCGGCCGGGTCCAAGCCCAGCGCGGTCGCATATGTCCGCACGAAGCCCACCGCATAGGCATTGCCCGGCAGCTCGGACAGCCGGCCCTCTTCGATCGCTTCCAGATAGGGTTGGCGGATGCGCAGCGTGTTTGCCACGTCCGGCAGCGACCAGCCCAGTCTTTCGCGGGCCGCGCGCAAATCCCCGCCGACGCGGGAGGGCACGTACGGCTCGTTACCCGCCATCGACATCGGGGCAGGGGCTTCCTTCAGGCGCTCCGGATCATGCAACACGCGGCATCCTTAACCTGGGCGCAGCGTGTTGCCAACAGGGTGCGCTAGACATCCAGCCCCTGTTCCCGCGCCCACGACACCACCGGCCCACGCAGGCTGGCGAGCCCGGCTGCGTTGCGCCGCGCGGCCGCCAGCACGGCGCGTAACCCGGCCAGATCGACCCCGGCCATAACTGCCTTCAACCGCAGCAGCGACGACGCGGGCATCGATAAGGTCGTGATCCCCAACGCCGCCAGCACGATGGCTTCCACTGGGCGGGAGGCGTGTTCGCCACAGACCGAAATCTCCGTCTTACCCGACGCGGCTACGATCGACTCCAGCAAATCCAGCACTGGCGGCGACAGCAGATCGTACCGCGCCGACAGGCCCGGCGTGCCCCGGTCGGCGGCAAACAGGAACTGCATCAGATCGTTGGAGCCGATGGAGACAAAGTCCGCCTCTGCCATCAGCGCCGGTAACTGCCACAGCAAGGCGGGTATCTCGAGCATGGAGCCGACCAGCAGCCGCTCCGGCGCTGGGCGGATACGGGCGGCCTCGGCAAACAGTAGGCCGCGGGCGGCACGAAACTCGGCGACGGTCGCGACCATCGGGAACATGACCGACAGCGTCCGCCCCTGCGCCGCCAGCAGCAGCGCCCGCAATTGCCGCCGCAACAGCGCCGGGCGGTCGAGCCCGACACGGAGCGAACGCCAGCCCATGGCCGGATTCTCCTCGACCGAGGGTGCGGCGTCCGGCAGCAGCTTGTCCCCGCCCAGATCGAGCGTGCGGAACCGCACCGGTTTACCATCGGCGGCGTCCAGCACGCGGGCATAAAGCGCCGCCTGCTCCGGCACATCGGTCACCGTGCCGCGCGCCAGCATAGCGATTTCGGTCCGGAACAGGCCGATGCCGGCCGCGCCGGTCGGTTCCAGCTGCGCCACCTCCTGCACCAGGCCGATATTGAGCATGAGGCTCAAGCCGATACCGTCCGCGGTCCGGGCCGGCCGGTGGCGCTGGGCAGCAAACCCGGCCTCCACCTCCATACGGGTCTCCTTAGCCCGGGCATAGGCGGTCCGCACCTCGACATCAGGGCGCAGCACCAGCAGCCCGTCGTCGGCGTCCAGCACTGCGACGTCTCCCAGCTCGGCCGCTTCCACCACGCCACGCACGCCGCCCAGCGCAGGCAAACCCAGGGCGCGCGCCAGGATTGCGGCATGGCCAGAGGCGGACCCTTCCTCGATCACCACGCCCCCGATGCCGCGGGCATGCCACTCCAGAAGCTGCGCCGGGCCGAGCCGGCGGGTGAACAGGATAGCCCCGCGCGGCACGGCAGGTACGGCCTGCTCGCCAGTCAGCACCGTCAGCAGCCGGCTGGCGAGGTCTTCCAGGTCGGCCAGGCGCTCCCGGATATAGGGATCCTTGATGCGACGCATCCGTTCCCGGAACTCGTTGGTTGCGCGATGCACTGCGGCCTCGGCCGTAAGCCCCCCGGACACCACCTCCCGCACCCGGCGCATCCAGCCGCCATCGGCCGCCACCAGCCGCGTCGCCTCCAGCACTTCGCGGCTCGCGTCGCTGTCGGGCAGGCGCTCGGCAATCAGCAGATCGAGGTTCTGGCGCATTTGCGCGGCGGCCAGCGCCAGGCGAGCCGATTCCTGCTCCGGATCGTCGGACAGCACCGTACGCAGCGGGCCGCCCATGCCGTGGGTGACGACGGGCCCGATCGCGATGCCTGGCGAAAACGCGGTGCCCTGGAAGTTGCGAGGCAGGGTAGCGCTGAACCCCTGCTCTGCCCCGTCCGTCGCCCCGGCTGCCGCCAGCACCTCGGCGAGCAGCATGGCGACGGTCTCCAACACCTCGACCTCGTCTTCCTTGTACAGCCGCGGCGCACGGTTCTGCACGGCCAGCACACCCAGGATGCGCCCGCCGCGCCGCACGGGCACGGCCAGCAGCGAGGCATAGGGATCCTCACCAGTTTCGGGCCGATAGGCGAAGGCGGGGTGGTTTTGCGCGTCCGGCAGGTTTTGGACCTGGCCTGTGGCCGCGACGATGCCGACAATCCCCTCGCCCACCCGCAGCCGGGTGCGCCCGACCGCGTCGGCATTAAGGCCGTGCGTCGCAGCTAGTTCCAGCAGATCGCCGGGGCGGAGCGCATAGACGGTGCAAACCTCTGCGACCATCTCGCCCGCGACCAGGGCGGCTAGCTGCCTCAGGGCGAGCCTGCTGCCATCGGTACCCACGCGGGCGCTCACGGCCATCATCTCACGCAGCCGGCCAAGCAGGCGGCGTGTCTGCGCCATGTCTAGGGACCAGCCAACGGATTGGGCCGCAGCGCCGCACGCGCCTGGGCCATCAGCTCACTGATGATCTCGGCCACCGGCTGCTCATGCGTGACCATGCCGACGGACTGTCCGGCCATGACGGAGCCGTCCTCTACGTCGCCATCCAGCACGGCGCGGCGCAGCCCCCCGGCCCAGAAATGTTCGATGGCCAATTGTGCTGCGTCTTTGGTCATCGACCCATCCCGCACGGCGGCGGCCATGTCAGCCTGATACGCCAAGAAACGGGCGGTGCCGCGGTTGACCAAGCCACGCACGGGGATGACGGGGAACGCCGGGTCGACCTGGATGGACGGCATGGCGTCCCGCGCCCGCGCATTAATGAACGCTTGCTTGAACCGCGGGTGGGCGATGCTTTCGCGGGCCGCGGCGAAGCGGGTGCCGAGCTGCGCCCCGGCCGCGCCCATCCGCATGAACGCAACGATCGCCTCACCCCGGCCGATGCCGCCCGCCACGAAAACTGGAATCTCGCGGATCTCCGGCAGGATCTCTTGCGCCAGGACGCCCAGCGACACGGGGCCGATGTGGCCGCCCGCCTCCGACCCCTCGATCACCAGCGCGTCCGCGCCCATACGCACCAGCCGCCGGGCGATGGGCAGCGCGGAGGCGAAGCAGATCACGCGGGCCCCCGCCTTGGCCTGGCGCATGATGGCGCCACCCGGCATGCCGCCCGCCAGCACGATGTGCCCCACCCCCAGGGCCAGGCACACGTCGATCAGCGCAGCCAGGTCCGGGTGGAAGGTGATGAGGTTGACGCCAAACGGGGCCGCCGTCAGGGCCTGTGTCGCCCGGATTTCGGTATCCAGCGCCGCAGGTGTCATCGACCCGGCCGCGATCACCCCGAACCCGCCCGCGCCAGAGATGGCGCTGACGAGGTTGCGTTCGCTCACCCAGCTCATGGCTCCACCCAAGACCGGAACCCGGCAGCCCAGGAATTGCGTGCCGCGCGCGGCTAAACGGTCGAGCCCGTCGCCAAACCCCAGTTCGGCAGGGGTGCTATCAGGCATCCAGCCCGTAGGCGGTATGCAGCGCGCGCACCGCCAGCTCCGTATAATCGGCGGCGATCAGGACGCTCACCTTAATCTCGCTTGTCGAAATGACCTGGATATTGATCTGCTTGGCGGCAAGCGTGCTGAACATCATGCTCGCCACCCCGGCGTGGCTGCGCATGCCGACGCCGACGACACTGATTTTGGCCACATCCGGATCGATCACGACCTCGCTGCCCAGCGTCTCACGATGCGCGGCCAGGATATCCTTCACGCGCGGAAGGTCCGCCCGGCCCACGGTGAACGTCATGTCCGTCGTGCCGTCGGCCGAAATATTCTGCACGATCATGTCCACATTGACGTTGGCCTCGCTCAGCGGGCCGAAGATCGCCGCAGCCATGCCGGGGCGGTCAGGCACGTGGCGCAAGGTGATCTTGGCCTCGTCGCGCGAATACGCGATGCCGGATACTAAAGCTTGTTCCACAATTTCGTCCTCATCCACCACCAACGTGCCCGGCGCGTCGCTGAAGCTGCTGCGGACCTGCACCCTTACCCGCTCCTTGAGTGCAAGCTCCACACTGCGCGTCTGCAGCACCTTCGCACCAACGGAGGCGAGTTCCAGCATTTCTTCGTAACTGATGTGCGAAAGCTTGCGCGCACGGGGCACGATGCGCGGGTCGGTCGTATAAACGCCGTCCACATCGGTATAGATATCGCACCGGTCCGCCCGCAGTGCCGCGGCCAATGCTACGGCCGACGTGTCCGACCCGCCGCGGCCCAGAGTGGTGACCCGGCCGTCATTGACCCCCTGAAAGCCGGCGATGACCGGTACCTGCCCCGCCTGCATGCAGGCGATTAGGCCGGTGGCGTCGATTCCTTGGATACGGGCGCGGCCATGCGCCGGGTCTGTCCGCAGCGGGATTTGCCATCCGGACCACGACCGGCTTTCGACGCCCCGCGTATGCAGCGCAATGGCGAACAGGCCGGATGTCACCTGCTCCCCCGTCGACACGACCGCGTCGTACTCCCGTGCATCGTGCAAGGGGGAGAGCGCCTGGCACCAAGCGACCAGTTGGTTCGTGGTGCCCGCCATGGCACTGACAACGACCGCCACCTCATGGCCCGCCGCAACCTCGTTCGCCACGCGGGCGGCCGCGGCGCGGATCCGGTCGAGGTCGGCCACCGACGTGCCGCCGAACTTCATCACGATCCGCGCCATACTACCCTTGAGCCCTGCACCAACGGCATGACATACCGGCCAGACAGTCGCGGGGCAACGATCATGGACGCCACACGGCGCAGTTCTGTCGTGCCTGCCGAGGTGAAGCGCTTTGGCGCCCTGGCCGCAACCTGGTGGGATCCGGACGGGCCGATGGCACCGCTGCATGCCATGAACCCGTTGCGGACCGAATGGGTCGATGGCCGCGTCCGTGCCCGGCTCGGCAGTCCGCAACGCTTGCTCGATCTGGGCTGTGGTGCCGGGCTGGCCAGCGAGGCCTTTGCCCGGATGGGTTACGCTGTGACCGGACTGGACGCCGCCGCCGCCGCCATCGATGCCGCCCGCGCCCATGCCGGGGACCTGCCGATCGCGTACCGCGTTGGTTCCGTAGAGGATCTCAACGAGGCTTTTCCTGTCGTAACGGCGCTCGAGGTGATCGAGCATGTGGACCACCCCGCCAGCTTCCTGCGTTCGGTGGCGCGGGTCGTGGAGCCGGGCGGGTTGCTGTTTGTCTCGACCCTGAACCGCACAGCGCAGTCGCTGGCCGTCGCCAAGATCGGGGCCGAATACATTGCGCGGCTGTTGCCCGTGGGCACGCATGACTGGCGGCGGTTCATTACTCCGGCAGAGTTGGCGGAACTGGGCCGCGCCGCCGGATTCCGCCCCCTGGCGTCAACAGGCATGACTTACGATGTCGTACGCCGGCGCTGGTACGCGAGTGCCGACCGGAGCATAAATTATCTTGCCGCCCTCGAGAGACGTGTCTGATGCGCATGGGGTCGGACATGATATCCGGCCCACCGCAGCCGCCGTAGGGCATGAACCTGTCCGTTAATCCGGCCACGATCGCCGACGCCGGACGCGTCTTTGTCGCCCTGTCCGAAGGTGGCGTGATCCGGATACCGCTGCAGGAGACGTTCTGGAACTCCCGCTTTGGCATGCTGACCGGCAAGTTCAGCACGCCATGGATGATCAATTTCGAGGTGGCCCATCCCGGCGCGTGATGAGGGCCTACTTTGAACGCCCTGCGCCAAGGTTGCGGGTAAATAGTGAGTCCTGAGCGTTTCGAAGGGCGCTTCCGGGCGGCCCTTCGACAGACTCCGGGCGAGCGGTGACCAAGACGTGCCTCAACCGTCCGCGCGCGGCACCCATGGGATGCGGGCGATGGTGATACCGTCATCGGCTAGCGCCTCGGCCTGCTCCGGCGTTGTCTCGCCATAGATGCCGCGCTCTTCAGCCTCGCCATTATGGATGCGGCGCGCCTCACCCGCAAAATCCGCTCCCACGTCCTCGCAGCGCGCTTCGATCTCGGCACGCAGGCGTTGCAGCTTGGCGCGCAACGCGTCCGGTACCAGCGCGGCTTTTTCGGTGCCGCGCTTGGCCGGCACGGCCGGGGACATCAGCGCGCGGCGCACATCTGCCGTGCCACAGACCGGACATTCCACCAGGCCCCTTGCCGCCTGGGCATCAAACCCAGCGCTGTCCGGAAACCAGCCATCGAAGGCATGGTCTGCCGCGCAGCGCAGTTGGTAGTGGATCATGCGGCCAGCAACGGATCGAGCCGGCCCGCGCGGTCGAGCGCCAACACGTCATCGCACCCGCCTAGGCTGCGGCCATCGACAAACACTTGCGGCATCGTGTTGCGGCCAGACCGGGCCTCGGCGTCCCGCCGCTCCGCGCTGCCGTGCGGTGCGTCGACCTCCTGGAACGCCACGCCCTTTTTGGTCATGAACGCCATGACCTTGGCGCAATAGGGGCACCGCGGCTGGGTGAATACTTCAACTTTGGCCATTAACTATCTCCGTCATCCTCGAATTTGGCATGGGCCCCGGCGGACGCAAGCTCTGGCAACCCGGCGCGGGCGGCGACCAGCACGTCGACCCGGGCGACCCCCGCCGCAAGCAATGCGGCGGTACAGGCGGCGGCCGTGCTACCGGTGGTAAGGATATCGTCGATCAACAGCACCCGGCTGTCGCGCAACGCCTCCACCCGCGCGGGCCGGGTCATGAATGCACCTGCCAGAACGGCTTGCCGCCGGGTGGGCGTCATAGGACCGAGCGGAGGGGTCGCCCGCGTGCGCACGACGGCGTCCAGCAATAACGGTCGCGGCACCAACCGGGTCACGGCCTGGGCTAGCAGCGCCGCTTGGTTATAGCGCCGGGATAGTAGCCGGTGCCGGTGTAGCGGGACGGGTACGACCCAGTCCGCTGCCGCCAGCAGCCGCGCGCCCACCCGAGCCAGATGGGGTGCCAGCGCGCGCGCATTCTCCAGCCGGTCGGCGTATTTCAGCGGCATGATCAGCCGTCTGGCCTGATCGTCATACAGCAGCGCCGCCCGCCCCTCCGTCCAGGGCGGGGGCGACTGCCGGCACGGCTCGCATACCAGATCCAGACCGCCAAGCGCGGCGGCGGGGAAGCCCACGCCGCAGCGCGTGCAGCACGGGTCGGTCAGGAACGCGGTTCGGGTAAAGCACATCACACAGAACTGCCCGGCGGCCGCCACCGGCGTCGTGCAGGTCACGCACTGTGCCGGTAGCAATACATCCAGCACGGCCCCGAAAAGTACACGCCAACTCATGATGCAAACCTTGGCAGCGCGGGCCACGGCGCGCAAATAGCGGCGATGGAGCCTGTATTCGACCGCCGTGCCGTCCGCCTGCATCGTGACCGCGCCGCCCGGACCGTCCATCGCGTGACGCCCGTCCTGCAAGACTGTGCCGAACGCCTGCTGGACCGGCTGGACGACACAACGCAGCGCTTCACCCGGGCGCTGGATGTGGGTGGGCGTGGCGTCGTCGCCCCCCTCCTCCAGGCACGCGGCATCGGCGTGCTCTCCTGCGACCTCTCCCCGGCCATGGCCGCACGGGCCGGCGCGCCCGGCGTCGCCGCGGACGAAGAGTGGCTGCCCTTCGGCCCCGGGGTGTTCGACCTGATCGTGGCCAACCTGTCGCTGCACTGGGTAAACGACCTGCCCGGCGCGCTCATTCAGTTACGCCGGTCGCTGACGCCAGACGGCCTGCTGCTCGCCTCCGTCCCCGCGCTGGGCACGTTGCAGGAGCTGCGGGCGGCGCTGACCGCTGCAGAGGCCACGCTGACCGGCGGCGCCAGCCCCCGCGTGTCGCCATTTCCAGAGCTGCGGGATATGGCATCGCTCATGCAGCGCGCCGGGTTCGTGCTGCCGGTGGCGGATGCGGACGAGCTGGTGCTGCGCTACGCCGATCCGCTGGCGCTACTGCGCGACCTGCGAGACGGCGGTGAGGCGAACGCGACCACACTACGCAGTCGCCGGGCCGTGCCGGGGGCGCTGTTTGCACAGGCGTTGGCGGCGCTGCCGGTGAAAGACGGCCGGGTTGGCATCACGCTCCGGGTCGCAACCGTGACCGGCTGGGCGAGTGCCCGTCCACACTGACAATCAGGCTTGAGCGACTGCCGCCGACCAGGGGGACATGACGTCGCTGATGCCCGTGCGCACGCCGTCTTCGACCGCGATCAGGTTGGGGCAGGCGAAATTGACGGGCAGGACGCAGTGCTCGACGGTTTCGACCGGACCCACGACGCGCAGCGCGTTCAGCACGGCGGGGGGCAGGCGGTCGTCGGCGGTGATGATGGGGGTGCCGGACACATCGATACGCGGGTGGTGCGCAGCGGCGGCCGGGTCCAGGCCGAAGGCATGCACGAACGCGACCAGCTGCGCGACCGCCGCCAGGATGCGCCGCCCGCCCGAAGCCCCGGCCGCCAGCACCGGCACGTCGCCATCGCGCAGGATAACAGGACACATGTTGCACAGCGGGCGCGCTCCCGGCCCGATGCTGTTGGCGGTGCCAGGCCGCGGGTCGAACCACATGACGCCGTTATTCATCAGCACGCCTGTGCCGGGCAGCACCGTCCGGCTGCCCATGGATGACAGCAGCGTCGTGGTCATCGACACCATCGTGCCCGCCGCATCGCAGACCGTCAGGTGTGAGGTGCAGGTGTCGCCAGTTTCGGGGTTCAGTCGCCGCGCGTAGGCACCCAGCAAGGCCTGTGCGAGCCCGGCGAACCACGCGGCGTCCGGCGCCACCGTGGCCGGCAAATGCGCGATCACGTCAGCAAGCGTCGGCCCGGCAGTCAGGCCCGGTGCCACTTGCAGCACGGCGCCGGGGCGATGGCGGCCGGGCCAGGGCACGTCCTGCGCCGGGCCGGCCAGTGCCACGCAGCCGGCCAGGTCCGCCCCATCCAGTACGCCGCCCATGGTGGCGACATCAGCGGCCAGGCTTGCCGCGATGTCGCCGGTGTAGAAATCAGCCCAGCCCGCATGAGCCAGCCGCTCCAGCGTGTCCGCCAGGTGGCCGAGCGGCATGAAGCGCGGAAGGCCCTGGTAGGGTGGCACGGGCGGCAGGCCGCCGGGCAGGTAGACGCGGGCAGACTCGTTGTACAGCCGCAAGGTGGCCGCAGCGTTGGCAATTTTCAGCGTGGTAAACCAGTCCTGCGCCAGGCCGCGCCGGGCGAGTGCCACGGCAGGGGCCACCACGTCCCGCAGCGGCAGGCGGCCGTAGCGCTCGTGCAGCAACCGGTAGCCGGCCACGGCGGAGGGGATCACGACCGACAGCGGCCCGTGCACGTTGGCGTCGCCCACCACTTCCGGCCAGGCGAATAAATCCGCGGCCGTGCCGCCCGTGAGCGGAAAGCGGTCTGGCGAGAGCTTGGCCGGGGCGCGGGGTCCAAAGTCGATCGTTGTCGCGCGGGGCTGCCCGGCCGGATGGATGAGGGCAAAGCCGATGCCGCCCAGGCCGCTGTTCCATGGTTCGGTCGCGGCCAAAGCGAGGGCGGTCGCTACCGCCGCGTCCGCTGCCGTGCCGCCCGCGTCCAGCATGGCAATGCCAGCCAGTGCGGCGTCGTGCGATTGCGACACCACCATGCCACGGCGGCCGGACGCGGCGGGCTTCTCCACCCGCCAATGCTGCGTCCGGTGATCGGGCACGGTCATGCCAGGTTACTCACCTTGGAGAGAGCACCATGATCATCTGCCGGTTTTCCATGCGCGGCATCTGCTCGACCTTCGTCTCGGTCTCCAGCTCGGCACGGATGCGTTCCAGCACCTTGATGCCGATATCCTGGTGCGCCATCTCGCGCCCGCGGAAGCGCAATGTGACCTTCACTTTATCGCCGTCGTCGATGAACGACTTCATGGCGCGCATTTTAACTTGGTAGTCGTTCTCGTCGATGTTCGGCCGGACCTTGATCTCCTTGATCTCGACGACCTTCTGCTTCTTTTTGGCCTCGTTCTTTTTCTTCTGCTGCTCGTACTTGAACTTACCGTAGTCGAGTATCTTGACCACGGGTGGGTCGGCGTTGGGGCTGATCTCCAGCAGGTCGAGGCCAACGGAATAGGCACGCAAAATAGCATCCCGGGTCGTCATGACCCCCTGCATCTCCCCGTCCTGATCAATGAGGCGGACCTGGGGGACGCGGATATCTTCGTTCACGCGGGGCCCATCGCGAGACGGGGCGGCGGCGGACATGGGGCCTCGGGCTATTGTACTCTCCTGCAAACATTCAAACGCGAGCGGACCGCGTCATGGTGCGGCCATGCCGGATAATGGCGGTTGTGGCGGGGTAAATCAATCTTTACGCGTGTTTTAGGCGCGCAAATCCGGCGGCGTCGCCTCTGCCACGATCGCCGCAACGGCTGCGTCTAGCCCAAGTACCTCCTGCGCGTCCCCACCCAAGCGGCGCAACGCCACCGTCCGCTGTTCCGCCTCCCGCCGGCCGACCACCAGCAGGAGCGGCACATGCGCCAGGCTGTGCTCGCGCACCTTGGCGTTGATCTTCTCGTTGCGCACATCCGCCCGCACCTGCAGCCCGGCTGCCCGCAACGCGCCGGCCACCTCCTCCGCATACGCGGCCGCATCGGACACAATCGTTGCCACCACCACCTGTACCGGCGCCAGCCAGAGTGGGAACCGCCCGGCATATTGCTCGATCAGAATACCCAGGAACCGCTCGAAGCTACCCAGCACCGCCCGGTGCAGCATCACGGGGCGGGCGCGGGCTCCGTCCTCGCCCACATACTCGGCGTCCAAGCGTTCGGGCAGCACGAAATCGACCTGCAGCGTGCCGCATTGCCAATCCCGCCCGATCGCATCGCGCAATACGAACTCGAGCTTCGGGCCGTAGAATGCGCCCTCGCCAGGATTTAGTTCGTACGCGACGCCGGCCGTGGCGCACGCCTCTTGCAGGGCACCCTCCGCCCGGTCCCATGTCTCGTCCGACCCAGCCCGGCTTTCAGGCCTGTCGCTGAACTTCACGCGGAACGTATCGAAGCCGAAATCACGATACACAGATGACAGCAGCGCCACGAACCGCACTGTCTCATCGGCAATCTGCGCCTCGGTGCAGAAGATATGCGCGTCATCCTGCGTGAACGCCCGCACGCGCATGATGCCGTGTAGCGCGCCCGACGGCTCATAGCGGTGGCAGGAGCCGAACTCCGCCATCCGCAGCGGCAACTCCCGGTAACTGCGCAGGCCGTGGCGGAAAATCATGACGTGGCAGGGACAGTTCATCGGCTTCAGTGCCAGCGTCGTGTCCTCATCCTCCACACGCGCAATGAACATGTTCTGCTTGTAGTTGTCCCAATGCCCGCTCGCTTCCCACAGTTTGCGATCGACGAGTTGGGGCGTTTTAACCTCCTGGTACCCCGCCGCATCCAGCCGGCGGCGCATGTAGCTCTCGGCCACCCGGTACAGGTGCCAGCCTTTCGGATGCCAGAAGATGCTGCCGGTTGCTTCTTCCTGGATATGGAACAGGTCCATATCCTTGCCGATGCGGCGATGGTCGCGGCGCTCCGCTTCCTCCAGCTGCAACAAATATGCGTCCAGCTCCTTCTGGTCGCGCCAGGCGGTGCCGTAGATCCGGCTCAGCATCGCGTTGCGGTGGTCACCGCGCCAATAGGCGCCCGCCACCTTCATCAGCTTGAACGCGCCGCCCACGTCGGCCGTGCCGCGCATATGCGGGCCGCGGCAGAGGTCGATCCAGTCGCCCTGGCTGTACAGCGTGATGGTTTGGTCCGACGGCAGGTCGCGGATCAGTTCGGCTTTGTACGCCTCACCCTTGTCCTCGAAGAAGGCGATCGCCTCACCCCGGTCCCGCACCTGGCGGACGAACGGGGCATTGGCAGAGATAATCTCCCGCATCCGGGCTTCGATGCGCGGGAAGTCGTCGGGCGTGAACGGCTCGTTGCGGGCGAAGTCGTAGTAGAAGCCATGCTCGATCGACGGGCCGATCGTGACCTGCGTACCGGGGAACAGCCCCTGCACGGCCTCGGCCAGCACATGGGCGGTGTCGTGGCGGATCAGCTCCAGCGCGTCCGGATCGCGCCGGGTCACGAATACGACAGCCGCGTCATGCCCGATCGTGCGGGACAAATCCTGCAACACACCATCCACCTTCATCGCCAGCGCCGCCTTCGCCAGGCCGGGCCCAATCGCGGCGGCCACGGCGGTACCGGTCACGGGGCCGTCGAACATACGGACCGAGCCGTCGGGCAGCGTGATGGCGGGCATGGGCGTCCTTCGGTGTGTGGGCCGCTGCTATGCCAGCGTGGCGAGCACCCTGTCCACCGCCAGGTCCGCCAGGTCCGGCTCCTGCAGGACCGTCACGTCGCCGCGTGGGGCGGTGAGCGCCGGGTCACTCTCGGCCGAAAACAGCACGACGCTGCGCACGCCGAGTGCGGCCGCCAGGTGCGTGGGCCCGGTATCGTTGCCCACCGCCAGCTGCGCACCCCGCATGAGGCCACCCAGCTCCAGCAAGGTCGTCCGGCCGGTCAGGTCGAGCGCCGTGGGGCACGCGGCCAGGATCGTCTCCGCCGCATCGCCATCGGCCCCGGTGCCGATCACGATCGGGCGCAGGCCTCGCGCCTGCACCTGCACGGCCAATGCAGCAAAATGCGCGGCAGGCCAGCGCTTACGCGGGCGGTGCGGCGCGGCACCTGGCACCAGCACGGCATAGGCGCCCGGCACCATCGTGAGCGGCCACCACTCCAGGGCGGGCGGCACCATCGTGACCCCGGCCATAGCGAGCTGCTCGGCCTGCCGCTCGATCGTGTGCATCGTATTGCGCCCGGGGTTACGGTGCGGGTGGGACGCGCCGCGGGCGATACCGGACCAGGGCGGGCGGCCGGCTACGGCATGGTACCAGCCAGACCGGCTTGAGGTCTGAAGGTCGTATACGAAGTCGAACCCAGCCAGGGCCCGGCGCAACGCCATCATGCCCCGCACATCCCACCACGACGGGCGACGGTCCACGATGACGTGGTCGAACCACGGCGACCGCTCCGTCAGCGGCTGGTACGGCGCAGTGGTCAGCAGCGTGATCTCCGCTCCCGGATGGGCCGTGCGAATGGAGGCGAACGGACCGAACGCCAGCACGAAATCACCCAAAGCTCCTAGTTTGATCACTAGGATCCGAGGCACGTCAGTCATCCGTATAGGGGTTCTTCGTACCGCGCAGCTGCAGGCGGATCGGCACGCCAGGCAGCTTGAACTCGTCACGCAAGCTGTTGACCAGGTAGCGCTGATAGTCCTCCGGCATCTGCTCCGCCCGCGTACCAAAGGCGATGAAGGTGGGGGGCCGCGCCTTGGCCTGCGTAATGTAGCGCAGCTTCAGCCGCCGCCCGTTGACCAGCGGCGGCTGATGGCGGTCCAGCACTTCCTCGAACCAGCGGTTGAGCGCGCCGGTCGGCACACGGCTGTTCCACGTCTCGTAAACGGCCCGCACCGCGGGCAGGACCTTGTCGACGCCGGCACCGGTTTGGGCGCTGATGGTCAGTACAGGAATGCCCTTCATCTGCGCCATGCTGGTTTCCAGCCGGTCGCTGAATGCCTTGCGGGTCAGCGTCCGGTCCGCCACCGCATCCCACTTGTTCAGCACCAGCACGCAGGCCCGGCCTTCGCGCTCGATCAGGCGGCCGAGTTGCAGATCCTGCTCGTTCATACCCTCCGTCGCGTCCACACAGAGCAGCACGACCTCGGCCATTTTGAGCGCCTCGATACTGGCGCTCACGCTCATTTTTTCCAGCGGCTGTTCGATCCGCGCCTTGCGCCGCAGCCCGGCGGTGTCGACGATCTCGATGGGTCCGACGTTATCACGCAACTGGGCGGCAACAGCGTCCCGCGTCAGGCCAGGTTCGGGCCCGGTGATCATGCGTTCCTCACCCAGCAGGCGGTTCAGCAAGGTGCTCTTGCCCGCATTGGGCCGGCCGATGATCGCCAGGTGCAGCGGCCGGTTGAGGTCGGCTGGGTCGAGGCCGGTTTGATCCGGCAGCCGGTCCGCAATTTCGGTCATGAGGTCCGACAGGCCGACGCCGTGCTCGGCCGACATGGCCAGCGGCTCACCTAGGCCGAGCTGGTAGGCCTCCAGCGCCGCATTGCCCCCTGTGCGGCCCTCCGCCTTGTTGGCGACCAGCAGCACGGGGCGGTTCTGGCGGCGAAGCCAGTTGGCGAAATGCGTGTCGGCCGGAGTGATGCCGGTTTTGGCGTCCACCACGAACACCACCAGGTCGGCCAGCGCCACTGCCGCCTCGCTGCTCGCGCGCATACGGCCGTACAGCGTGTCGGGCGCCGATTCCTCCAGCCCCGCGGTGTCGATCAGGCGGACGCGCTTACCGCGCAACAGCGCCTCCGCCTCCTTACGGTCACGCGTGACGCCGGGCGTATCGCTAACGATGGCCGAGCGCCGGCCCGCGAGCTTGTTGAACAGCGTGCTTTTGCCGACGTTGGGCCGCCCAGCAATGACGACGGTCGGTAAGCCGGGGGGAAGATCCGTCATCTAAACGCCTGCAGCGTTGCGTCTTCGGTCAGGATCAGCAACGTGCCGCCCGCAGCAACCGGCGTAACGGTCGCCGCACCGCGCAGGTTCTCGAGGCCTAGAATTTTGCCCGTGACCGGATTGACCGACACCGCCTGCTCATTACTGCCCGCCAGTACCAGCTTATTGCCCACCAGTACCGGGCCGGTCCAGAAGATTACGTCGCTCTTTTTAGCCTCGTTCTCAAACCGTGGCAGATCCGTCACCCAGCGCAGCCGCCCGTCGGACGTGCGAATTGCCACCAGCGCCTGGTCCGACGTCTGTACGAATAGCCAGTCGCCCGCAAGCCAGGGCGTTTGGGTGCCGCCCACCTCCCGCTCCCACAAACGCCGCCCGGTGCGCAGATCGAGCGAGAGCAGCAGCCCACCTGCGCCGATCGCATAGACGCGGCCCTGGTCGATGACCGGCAGGCCGCGCACGGCCGACAAATCCACCAGGCTGTTGCGCCCGCGCGCCGACGCGAGGCTGTCGGACCATGCCAGCGCGCCGCTATCCTCACGCACCGCCACGATTTCGCCCGAGCCGAACCCGGCCACCACCAGCCCCTCCGCCACAGCCGGAGCGCTCAGGCCCAGAAGGGTCGTGGCAATTGTGTTGCCCTGGTACTGCCACGCCCGCTCACCGGTTTTGGCATCCAGCGCGACGAGTTTGGTATCGATCGTGGTGACGAACACGCGGCCATTGGCGACAGTCGGGGCCGAGCGGGCCGGGCTGTCGATTGATTTGCGCCAGCGGATCGCGCCGGTCGCGGCGTCGAGCGCCAGCACGTCGGCGCGGCCGGTGGTGACGTAGACTATGCCGCCGTCGACAGCGACTCCACCGCCCACATTGGTGCTGCGGTCCTCCTTATCCTGCGTGTCCGTCCGCCACTGGCGGGAGCCGGTTTGCAGATCGAACGCGGAGACGAGCGCATCGGCATCCATCGTGAACACCCGGCCGCCGGCCACGACGGGCACAGCCAGGATCTTGTCCCGGTACCCGCCGCTCGATCCCACATCCGCGCGCCAGGCCGGGGTCAGGCCGGACACGGCGATGTTGGCCCCGGTATGAGCCGGGCTGCCGCCCATTTGCGGCCAGTCGGCGATGGTCCGGGCAGGCGGCACGACGACCGCGCTACCGTCGGTGATGTCGATGCTCAGGCCGCGGCGCACCACCGCGATCACTTCGCGCTTGCCCTCTAGCGGAACCTTGTTGTCGGACAGCAGCCCATCAATAAAACTGCATCCCATGAGGGCGAGGGGGGCCAGCAGCACCAGGCCGCGCAGGACGCTCATCCGCCTTGTCCCGGGCCGGGGGTGGGCAAGCCGGCCAGCATGGCATTGGCCCGGCCGCGCACGCCGTCCGGCGCTGCCGCGTCGGCCACAAGCCCGGCCAGCACCAGCCGCGCCTGCTCGGTCTGACCCTGGCGCAGCATGACCCAGGCTTGGGTTTCGAGCGCCAGGGCGCGCCAGGGGTTAGTGGGTGCGGTCAGCGGCTGTAGCCGGCTCAAGATGGCGTCGGCCGGGCCGGTATCGGTCTGACGCTGCGCCCATAGGAGCGACGCCAGATCACGTAAAAGCGGATCGGCCGCGGGCGCGTTGGCAAGCGCGTCCCATTGCGCGAGGGCGCCAGGCAGATCGTTCGCGGCGGCGCGTACGGCTCCCCCCTGCAAATAAGCGAGCGCGCTGTAGCCTGCCGGCCCTGTCGCGGCGATCTGGTCTAGCGCCGCCTGCCCGGCCGCCCCGGCCTTTGCCGCCGCCATGTACCCCGACGCGACAACCTCGTTCTGCTTCGCCTGATGGTCGCGCCAGGCCTGATAGCCCACGACGCCGCCTGCCGCGAGCACCACCACGACCGCCGCCGCCGCCCCATAACGGCGCAGCAACTGGCCCGCACGCTCGGCCCGCAGATCGTCGTTCACCTCGTCGAAAATGTCCGCCACGCCCACCCCGGCCTTGAATGCGCCTGACCATAGCGGCGGGCCGGGATGCGGGCAAACCCGGCGGTGCTTAACGGCGCGTTAGTGCGGGTCTGTGCTCATGCGAGGATGCGCGCGCTCCTCCTGATGCTGTGCCTGACCGCCTGTTCCGACCCGGCGGGTGTCACGACCGCGCTGGTCGCGGCCGAGGCAGCGACCGTCACCGTCTTCGGCCGCGGTGTGGCCGATATCGGCATCTCTGCCATCACCGGGCGGGATTGCTCGATCGTCCGGCTGGACAAGGGTCAGACCTACTGTGCGCCGCGGTATCTGGAGCCGGACGAGCCAGCGTTTTGCACCCGCAGCCTGGGCGTCGCCGATTGCTGGGCAGACCCGGCCAACCTCCCGCCGGGCACGCGCCAGATCGCCGACACGCCGCCGCCTACGCGGGAGCAAACCGGCTACCGCAACGCCCGCTGGCCTAAATCACTCACGGCAGGCTGGTAGACTTCTGCACCCTCCTGCGCTGCAGGGTCTTAGCAGGCGCGCCTGCAACCAAAAGCCCAGCCCGTCGTTGGGAGGAATAACTTATTGGAGGTTCCACCATGCTTCGTCGCACAGCCCTGCTGGCTGCCTTGGCCGTCACCCTCGCAACCCCCGTCCTGGCCGCCGCCGGAGACCCTGGCCAGCGTGGCCCGGCCAGCGGCACGATCGATATGACGGCCAAGGGTGCCGCCGTCGGCGTGGGCTACACCTGGGGTGACGGCGTGCTGCGGTTCCAGGGCAAACGCTACGCATTTAGCGTGAATGGTGTGACGGTGGCCGATATCGGCTTTTCGACCGTCCGCGGCCATGGCCGGGTGTACAACCTCAAACGTGTGGAGGATTTTAGCGGCACCTACGCGGCCGCAACCGGCGAAGCAACGCTGGTCCGGGGCCTAAGCGGGCAGGTGCTGCGCAATGGCAACGGTGTCGAGATCCGGGTCGACAGCACGACGCGCGGTGCCCGCCTACAGGGCTCTGCGGATGGGATAACGCTCACGTTGAAGTAGCGTTGGACGGGCGGGGTTTACCGCCAGGACCGCCACCCTCTCCCTCTTCCAAGCGGGGGAGGGAGAGGGCTAGAACGACACGAGCCGCCCTTCCGGCGCACCGTCCACCCGGTCATTTCGCATCACCACAGAGCCTCGCACGATCGTCATCACCGGCCAGCCCGTCACGGTCATGCCGTCAAACGGCGTCCACCCACAGGGGGACGCGATCCAGTCGTTCGTGATAGTGCGCCGGTCAGCCACGTCCACGACGGTGAAATCCGCGTCGTACCCGGCACAAATCCGGCCCTTGCACGTCAGGCCATAGACGCGGGCGGGTCCAGCAGCCATCAGATCAACCATGCGTTCCAAGGTAAGCCGCCCCGCCGCCACATGGTCCAGCATGACAGGCACCAGTGTCTGCACGCCCGTCAGCCCCGCCGCGACCGCAGGCCACAGCCGCTCCTTTGCCGCACGAGGATGCGGCGCGTGGTCGGAGCCGATAGTGTCCGCTGT